>NZ_JBFTPR010000013.1:0-173843 GCF_056398585.1 Aminobacter sp. 01T433 | reverse complement strand
CGTGATGAGTTTCGGGCGCCGGCGGGCGTACGAAAGTCCCCGAGGAAGGAACCCGCGGGCCACAGTCAACGGCTATGGAAATTTCGATCTGCGGCCGATGTCGGCGTTGGCGCGGGCGCCGATAGGAAGCGCGAGGTGGATGCGGACAGCCCGCTTCGTTGCTCCATCGCGCGGTACTGGCGGCCCGGCGCTGGTCCGGCCACTCGCCTGTCGACGCCAGCAATCACCATGGACACGCGTGGGTCCGTTGCCGGAGGCTGAGTGCCCGCGGCTGAAGGCTGGATCATCCCATGCCGGGTCATGGGGCGCTCTCCCGGTTCCTCGCCGTTCTGCCTGGCGGTCCGCGCGGCTGGCTCCAGCGTTCGAACACCTCGATGACGATCATGCGTCCGCCGCAGCACGGGCAGGGCGGGCGAAAGTCGTCCGATTCCACCGATGGATCGTTCAGGACGGGAGGCGCGACCGCGAGCAACTGGCGGGCAAGCACGAGGCTGGCCTTGCGCGAGGAGCCGGCGAGCAGACCGTAATGGGGGATTCGGTGGAAGCCACGCGGCAGGACATGGAGCAGAAACCGACGGATGAACTCGTCGGTCGTGAGCGCCATCGTCTGCTGCCGGTCGGTGCCTGAGCGGCGATAGTCCTTGTAGCGGAAGGTGACGTTGGCCTCGTCGAAGGCGATCAGCCGGCGGTTTGAGATCGCCACTCGGTGGGTATAGCGCGACARRTAGGCCAGCACCGCTTCCGGCCCGGCGAAAGGCGCCTTGGCGTAGACCACCCAAGGCTTCTTCCGGACCGGCGACAGGTGCCGCAGGAATGCTCGCCGCTCGGCCAGGTGCGCCAGCGATCCGAAAAAGGCGAGCCGCCCGGCATCGTGCAGCGCGACCAACCGGGTGAGGAACAGCCGGCGGAATAGCTTGCCGAGAACCCTCACTGGGAACAGGAAGGCCGCGCGCGACGATATCCACCGGCCTCCGTCCGGCGCGATGCCGCCGCCCGGCACGATGCCGCCGCCCGGCACGATCATGTGGACATGCGGATGGTGCGTCAGTGCCGAGCCCCATGTGTGGAGCACGGCGGTGATGCCGATGCGCGCGCCGAGGTGCTTCGGATCGGTGGCGATCGTCAGCATCGTCTCCGACGCCGCCTTGAACAGCAGGTCGTAGACGAGCGCCTTGTTCTGGAAGGCGATGTCGGCGATCTCGGCCGGCAACGTGAACACGACGTGGAAGTAGCCGACGGGCAACAGGTCGGCCTCGCGCTCGGCAAGCCATGTCCGTGCCGCCGCGCCCTGGCACTTGGGACAATGCCGGTTGCGGCATGAGTTATAGGCGATCCGCCAATGGCCGCAGTCTGTGCAGGCCTCGACATGACCACCAAGGGCTGCGGTGCGACAGTGTTCGATCGCCGACATGACCTTCAGCTGTTGCAGGCTCAAGTGCCCGGCATGGGTGGCCCGGTAGGCCGGCCCGGCAGCACGGAAGATGTCGGCGACCTCAATCGAGGCGGGCACGCCTCAGCCATCAGGCGAGATCTCCGCCGGCTTGAACAGGCCGAGCTTGTCGAGTGGGCTCGTGATCGCACGCACGGTGCGGGTTGCGACCTTGGCATAGAGGGCCGTGTTGTCGAGCTTGGCATGCCCAAGCAGGACCTGGATAATGCGGATGTCGACGCCGTCCTCCAGAAGATGGGTGGCGAAGCTGTGACGCAGCGTGTGCGGCCCGACCCGCTTGGCGATGTCCGCGGCCTGTGCCGCCTCGACGACGATGCGATGGAGATGGCGGGTGCTGATCGGCTTCATCGGATGCTGTCCGGGGAACAGCCAGCCGTCGCGGTGCATGACGCCTTGCTGCCGTCCGACCTTCCACCACTGGCGCAATAGCGCGAGCAGGTCCGACGACAGCATGGCATTGCGGCACCGCCCGCCCTTGCCGCGCTCGACCCGCAGCAGCATGCGCTCGCTGTCGACATCAGTGACTTTCAGCGTCGACACCTCGGCCACGCGCAGCCCGGCTCCATAGGCGACCGACAGCGCAGCCTGATGCTTGAGGCAGGTGGTGGCGTTGAGAAGACGGGCAACCTCGTCACGGCTCAGCACCATGGGCAGCCTGCGCGGGTGCGCCAGCCGGACCAGCYTGCGCGCCAGGTCTGGGCGGTCGATTGTGCTGGCGCAGCGGACTGATGGGTGCATCGAGAACAGGGTGGGGCATGATCAGGCTCCTTGTTGAAGAAGCCCGTCATGCTCTGCCGCTGCCGAACGACGCTCAATGCAAGCGCGGCGAACGGCTCGTGCCCTTTACCTCACCGCGCGCGCGCTCCCGCGCAGCGGGTTAGTTCATCGGCCCCAGTCTGATGCCGCCGGCGAAAGCGCAATGGCAAAGATCGATGGAATCCCGACTTCAACGCCGAAATGCGGGAGTTATGCGTCAAACAGAAGGTCGTACGCTGTCGGTCATCAGCTTGACGCCCAGCGCTCCAACCACCGCTCCCGCAGCGCGGTCGATCCAAACTTTGGATCGCAAATAGGCAGCCTTCGGTCCGCGTGATGAGAAACCCAGGGCCACAATGGCGTACCACATGAATTCGTTGAGGAAGAGCAGCGGCGGCAGAGCAATCAACATCCACGATGGTGTCGGCGAGGGCAACAGTGCAGCAAACATCGACGCATAGAAGATCGCTGTCTTTGGGTTGGACAGTTGCACAAAGAGACCGCGTAGGAGGGACTTCCAAAGCGTGCTTGGTCGTCCAGTTACCGTCTCTGCAACCTCTATCGGTTTGGGCGCGGCGCGCCAGATGTTAACTCCGAGCAAAACAAGATAACCTCCGCCGGCCAGCCTCAGCACGAGATTAAGCCATTCAACTTGCATCAGGATCGCCGTCAGACCAGCGACTGCGATACAGGCGAAAATAAAGCCGCCTATGCCCATACCTATCGCCGCCATTACGCCGTCTGCGCGCGACCCGGAGATGGCGATGCGCGAAACCACGACAAAGCTTGGGCCTGGGCTGATAGCCCCGAGAAGGAAAACCCCGAGGATGGAGAACAGGATCGCAAGGTCATGCACGGTGTTTCCTCCTATATCCAATGCTTTTCGCACCGGTCGCTTCACCGGGATCGACCCGGTCGCCACAATTAGTGAATCAACTCGCTATTGTCCGCAATGGGACGCGACCGGAACGGCTGCTATTCCAGCTCGATATCCGAGAAGCCGATGGTCAGCTCACATCGCAGGCCAAAAAAGATTTTCGCTTGCTGGCCCCGAGTGCGATGTCGGCGATATCGGCGCTGGGTGGTTTTCTGCCCGTCGGGTTCCGCCGACCAAATGATGTAAGCGGACGCTGGGTCAGCCCGGCGTGGCCGACAGCTTTGCGCCCTTATTTCAGCCGTTCCAGGCCGGCAAGGCTCTCCCCGAAAGCTGACATCCTGCCACTTTCCGCTTGGATCGAATTGGAAAGTTCCAGAGTCGTACTGGCGCGCCGGACAGGATGAAACTGGGAACTCTTATGTGATTGTAAGCGCTATATGTTTGTGAGCTAGGGTCCGCTGTTCCGCGCTGTCGAGCTCTATGTTCCACCTGTTGAACGCCTGGCTTATGCCTACCCTGTCCGGCTGTTCAGTAGGCGATCGGTTTCGGCCTTGACGCGATTGACGGTAAGGCCGGTCACACCGAACCTCTCATAGAGAGAGGCAATAATCGGAAACAGATGTTCGCTGAGCCGCTCCGTGATGGTCTCAGCGGGCACAGTTACCTCCAGCACCGCCTCGTCGCTGCGCGCGGCATGGCCCTCTAGCCACAATTCACTTAGCGGGTTCGCCCATGATCGCAGCAAGCGTCCGCTTAGGCCGTTATAGATTGCTCTGAACCGAACCGTTATGGGAGTGTCGTCACTCTTCCGCAGAAGGGATGCAAGCTTCTCAGCATGGAGCAGACCTTCACCAAGCCGCCAAACCGGGAGGGTCGTATCGAAGATCGTTCCGGGCGGGAAAGTGTCCTGCCCGTCTTCTTGATAGCCGCGCATCAGGAAGAGTCGCCCTGACGGTAACGCGCGCCAGAAGTCTGCATGAGCCGCATCATTGAACGTACGCTCTACGCTGGGCTCTGCCAGCCAGCACTCGATCGCGCCATCCACCTCGCGCGGGGCAAGTTCCGGCCGCGACATGACGATAAAGACGGGCCAGCCCGTGTGACGCGTTACCGCTTGGCGCAGCATACCCTCGTATTCCGTAAGGCTGACAGGTCGCAGGTCGCCCTCAAGACAGTAGTCGATGCGATACCAGCCATGAGGGAAACGTGCCGACGCCTCGGCCGGCAGCGTATCGATCAGCGTCTGCCACCGTTTGAAAGACTCATGGACAAACGCATTCTGTGCACCGTCTGTGGGCTGCTCGTCGATCAGGCCGACTACGCGCAGGATGTCAAACGCCTTGGCAAGCGTGAGAGTCCGCTCGGCCCGGTCGAACGCGGCAATTGTCGGCACACTGACACCCGCGAGCGCCGCATGCTCCCTCTGGGTCATGCCTTCGGTCTTGCGTCGCCGCAATGTCTCATCGACAAGACCCTGCCAGTTGAGGGGACCTATTCCCCGAGGATTCTCAGGCATGCGTTGCTCACAATCTCTGCATAGAGGGTTACAAATCCATCCGGCCCTTCGGCGTCCGGCGGGCGAATTACGGGCGCGGCTTTCTTCACTTGACGCCGAAGGTCGGCAAAGATCTGCTCAATTGCCCGGTCCGGTAGGCCGATCTCTCGCCCGAAGCTGCGGAACAGATCGCCGTCGGTAACATCAAGATGTACCTTGCGCCCGTTGATCGAGAGGGCCAGCGTCTGGTCGAAGCCGTCATAGAAAGCGGTGTTCAGGATGTCGTAAGCGGGCGAGAGGCGCAGCCCTATTGGCGTTTCCACCAATGAAAAATTCTTTAGGTGCGCATCGCAGTTGCCGATCAGCGCGAAAGCGATCAGGCGGCGAAAAAATCGGGCGAGGTCAATTGCCGGCCGCGCCGAATACTGGCTGATGATGGCGGCGATATCCTCATAGGCGGCATCATACTTTCCGGCGTAGTCCTGCCCGCGAGGTTTGCACAGGATCTGCGCGCAGTCTTCCAGCCGCAGCTTTTCACCCTTCGGCCCGCGGTCGAAGCGCGTGAGTATGAGCGCCTGCTCATTAACGACGGGAATGAAGGCTAGCGTGAACTCATTGACCTCCCGTGCGCCCAGTACCGCAGCAGACCAGCGCAGGCTTAGGGCCTCATTTCGCACGAGCGTTGTTATCCGCTCTGAATTGAACTTTGCAATATAGGGGGCGATGCCGTCCGCGGCGGCAGGCTGGAACGCACCCTTTGCTCCTTCGCGGGAAACCAGAAGCTTCTTCTGAATGCCCGAGACCGTGCGCCCGGGGCTGGCCGTGGCCTCGGTGATGGCCGTCGGCGGCTCGGCCCCTTTTGGCGGCCTGACGCTGACGGCGCCGATACAGTCCGCGCCATAGCGCAGTAACAGACCCAGATCATCCTCCTCGACGACGTGGGCGACGCGTGCCTGCTGTTCGCGGAGCCAGCCCTCTGGCCCGAGATGTTGAAAGAACGGATGCAGCCCCTGTGCCCATTCATGCTCGCGGCGGGTGACGGGCAGACAGCAGGCGATGTCCTCGGCCCAATCCGCGGTATAACTGAAGCGCGTTCCACGGCCCGCCGTTTCCACCAGCGTTCCGGCGAGCCGGTCCTTGAACAGAATGTCGGCGGTCCGCAAGACCATGATAAACCATACCTTACTTTTGGCGCATAGGGTTCCTAGAATTACCCCGTCGGCGCAATCATCGTTTATCTTATCGTGAAAAATCCAAAAAAGCAAACTATAGCTTTATTTTCCGCTGTCGCGCCATTCCAAGCAATCTATAATTGCCTCGATGTCCTCTGTCTGTCCAAAAAGTCGTTTAACGAAGGTATGATTTTCCAAGCAGTCCCCTAGGAAGCCCGATTAGTGGCTGCGCGCCGCATTTGGACGAACCCCCCGTTTGCCGCCGCATCCTCCTGTTCCTAAGATCCGATGCCTACATCGTCCTTTGTCCTTGGACCCCAGGATACGTCTTAGGCCACCTCAGTGATGGCGCCTACTTAGGCATCCTTGTCTATCCGCTTATTCTCGGCGTTAAATTTCTTCAGCAGGATAGCTGCGAGGCCAGTGCCTTGGAGGTACAAGGCCGACTCATCCAACGGGTTGTTCACAGTGGTGGATTGGGATCCCCAGTTCAGGCTACTGACGACGATATGATCGTCATCCCATGCGAGGAACTTCGCGTGCAACTGAGGTTCCGGGATGCCGAAAATCCCCACAGTCCCCGTTAGCCGCTCTCGATGGTCACTTACGTGGCCACGCTTCACGGGGCCGCCGCGCCTGGAATAGTAGATCGACACTTCGTCCAGCCTTTGGCCCGCCACTTCAGCAGGATCAAAGAGGGCCGGAACCATGTTTGCGCCAACGCGATTGGTACAGCAGATGAACCGTGTCTTTGCGTCATGGGCGGCAACCCGCAACAGGCGGCTGGTGAACGTCGCCGACGAGATGAAGCAGCCATACCAGATCATACGAGCGAACCTCATCCTCGAGGCGCTGCGCCGACGCCAATCCCGAGCGGAGCAACTCGATTTGCGTAATTGCGTTGACTGGATCGGCGTCGCCGACCGGTGTCCCGTCGACACTGAAGCCAATATCCTTGTAATGCCAATATGCGTGGATCAGCTTGTCGGAATAGCCCACGTTTTGACCAGCCTTGGGTCCGTCAGGCTTATCCTGAGTGCTGGCGTCGCGATATTCCTTGTAGTTCTTGATGTCGTCCGCCCAAACCGAGGCGCGGATAAAGGTGTATCGGTCGACATCTCCGGGACTCCCGTCGGAATTTGGGGGGGCGGCGGCCTTCCATTCGCTGTAGCGGGGATTGAGCCGGAAAAACCGGTTCGCCTCCGCTTTGGCCGCCGGCGTTAGCAGTTCGTAGGCCATGGCGGCAATACGCATGTGACCTTCGTCCCACCATGCGAACG
The DNA here is from genome assembly GCF_056398585.1 of Aminobacter sp. 01T433. Lineage (NCBI taxonomy): Bacteria > Pseudomonadati > Pseudomonadota > Alphaproteobacteria > Hyphomicrobiales > Phyllobacteriaceae > Aminobacter > Aminobacter sp. 01T433. Next base: position 166,813 of record NZ_JBFTPR010000013.1, on the reverse strand, counting down.
CCGCGGATGTCCAAAGACACAAAATAGTCGCAAGAAGCAGCCGCGGACGCATCCAACCCTCCCTTGGAATGCGTAGACATATTGTCCACAACACCTATCGGAGTCGACTAACACCGTACGGAGTGACAGCAACTACGCGTCGAATGGGCAGCGACCCCATTCTGGGCCACACCTTATTCATGACACTATAGATATAGATTAATTGTACTTCAGATATAAACTTTCCGCAACAGATGTTATTGCATTGGGGAGCAGGATGCCATACAATCCAACACTTAGGGGTCTAAAATTGATGTACCCCTTTCATGCACTGCTCTGCGAGGCGACGCTCTAGAAGTTCGCTTTGTCCACGACGACTGTCAAGACTGATCCTCGGTGACTGACGAATAGACTCTCTACAACAGCACCGCACGTCCAAGGATGCCGTCGTAGCCGGCGGGGATGGTGTTGCCCGATATCGTGGCAAGCTGCCGCGAAGCATCTCCACGGTGCAGTTCCTCAAGGTCGTCCCCGTCAGAAAAGATGGCCTCGAGGCGAAGTTCGCCGACGCGCCGATCGTGCCCGTCGCTATCCCCGAAGGGCGTCGACCAGCGCTTCCGCTGCTCGATGGCGACGTTGATGCGGAGACGGGACGCATCAAGCTCGTGGTGACTTCCGACGGGTTCAACCGCAAGCGGCTGATGGCCGAGGAGAGTGGCCTGTTCGCGGCCACTCCAAGCGGGCAGCCGCCGGAGTTTCGAATTCGACGCGCCTTTGGCGATGTGGCCGATCCGATCTATGCCAGGGTCGTTCACAGCGGACCAATGAAGGTCGTCGACCGTGACACCGACATTCCGGTGTTCGCGGGCAGAGGCTCTCGTCATCCAGGAAAACGCCACTTTCCGGAAGTTCGTCGTGGTCTTCTTGACGGTTCGGTCTTTCCGATCGCTCGCGTCATCGACGAGAAAATCGTCAACTACATCTTCTAGACTCCCGTGGTCGCCCCAAGGACTGCAAGGCTGGCGAGTGCAAGCCAGTCACTCCACAGAGACCTCGAACTTAGCGTCGAGCAAAAAGCTGCCGGAACCATCGCGAGGGCAAATGACCGCTAGGGGTCAGATCGCGACCATGCCCACGCCTGACCTGAACGTCCGCAACCAAGGATCTGCGACCAGAAGCTGCCATTCTGCGTCCGGCCCCGTTTTGGTCGCCGTTTGACACCTACGGCCAACTCTCGGCCAATAGCCATGCCGAGGCGGGTGCAGCTGTTCAAGCCGCCTACCCTCGACAGCTTCAGGCACTGAAACAGCCGAATGTCGCTCTAGAGTGCTACTTCCGAAAGAGCGGGTAAGGTAGAGGTCAGCGGCGCTCATTGACATCGGGCAGAAGCGCTAGCGCGCCAAACTGGGGCCTGCTGCCCCCCTCAACCAGCAGGCCTTTCTGTTGCAACTGCTAGGCTGAATGGAAGGCACGACCTCAACAGAACCATCAAGCGTACGTTGACCTGCTGAAAGGTTCGATTGATGGCGGCCCTCCAAATCCTTTCGGTCGCGTCAGTCTCCCAAATTGGCCAACCGCCGCGCGGATCGACAACTGTACTAGCGGCGACGTGATAGGCCAGAAGAGGGTTTCCTAATCAACAGCCTACTCAGTTCCCCTCAGTGTCATTTATCTTAACGCAAGATTGATGACTGTTTACATCACGGCATTCTCTTCCCGAAATGCCGCCAGCGTAAACCAACGTGGCAGTCGTGAGGACTGCTATCCATGCAAGAATGATCTTAGTCATGTGAGCCTCCTTTGTTGCTTCGCAAGTGATATGGAGGGTAGGTTTGCAACCTGGCACCTCTAAACCCTGCGAACGATAGATTTCCATGCAGGCGTGATGTCAGCGTTAAGCAGGCGTGAGATGCATGTGAAAAGGGCCTTTAATCGCGGGTCGCTGTCATTCCAAGTTTTGCGCTGTCATCGCCGGGGTCATGGCGGGAGACCAGCTCGGCCGCAACCTTCATGAGGTGAATGAACCGGTCTCTGCCGCCCGAGATGATGCGGGCTCGATCTCGTCGCGATCGCATTGCGTTACGCAGGAAACTGATGTTACCTGCCCTTGCGTAATCAAGAGCGCGACCCGATGAAGAATGGTGAAGATGTACCCATGCGGCGCGTACAAATGTGCCTGCTTGGAGCATTTGCGCTGATCGGACCTGACGGAAAGTACATTACGCCGAAAGCACAGAAAGCTCAGGCGCTTTTGGCTTTGGTTGCAACCTCCGAGCACGGGGTGCGAAGCCGGGTCTGGCTCTGCGATAAGCTCTGGAGCGACCGAGAGGCCGAACAGGCTTCGTCGAGCCTGCGACAAGCACTGACGCATATACGAAAGTGCCTGGGGTCCCATGCTGACGTGATCGAGACGGACAGGACTTCGGTCCGTATTCGACTGGATCTCATTGAACTCGACCTTCTTGCCCTGACCGAGGGAACTTCCCAGATGGAAGGTACCGCACTCCTGCGGGAGTCCATCGATGCGGACTTTCTCGAAGGCATCGACATTCGCGACCCCGAGTTCGAGGACTGGTTGACCACCGAAAGAAACTATTGGTGGCAGGCCCGCCAACACCTACTTCAGACGAACAAGGCAAAACCTCAAATTCCTGCTTCGGAGAGCCCAAACCAGGCCGGGCGCCCGGAACACGCGACGAATTCTCCGCCGCTCAATGGCCGCAAAGAAACGAGCGGAGCAGGTTTAGTTACTGGCGATGGCCTGGAACAAGACGAGACGAACGGTCTGGCCGAGGTCTCGCTCCATTTGATGCCGGAAAACTCGATCGCGGTTCTGCAGCTGGAGAATCTATCCGGCGAACCGCCTCATATCTGCCACGGCGTGACAGGTGACATCATTTCGAACCTGACCCGTTTCCATGACCTCCACGTCATCGCACAGCGATCTTCTTCGGTATTCCACGGGCTGAACCTGTCGTCGCGAGAAATCGGCGCCCGGCTTGGGGTCCGCTATCTCGTTGATGGCGGCTATCAACGGATAGCAAACAGGGTTCGCATCCAGTTCCAGCTCATCGACTCGATGTCGGAACGCACCATATGGTCTGACCGGTACGACGGCGACATGAGCGACATTTTCGCCTTTCAGGACGAAGTCACGACCGTTGTCGCATCGCGTCTGTCAATCGAGGTGAGCGCATCGGAAATGCACCGGATGGCGCTGAGTGCACCCTCCGACTTGCAGGCCTACGGGCTCATTCTGCACGGCAAATATGTCTACCAGCGACTGCTGCGCGAAACCAACCAGCATGCTCGCCGTCTTTTCGAGCAGGCCGCCGAGGTCGATCCCAATTATGCTCGCTCCTACATAGGGATATCGCGCACACTCAACGACGCGTGGCGTTTCAACTGGGCCGACCCACCCGAGCCGTCGCTGGACGAGGCGCTGAGGCAGGCCGAGATTGCCATCAGCCTCGATCCGGGCGACGCGCGCGGCTATGCCGCCCTGGGTAGCGCCTACCTCTACAAGCGCGACCATGAGGCGTCCCTGGCCGCTTATGAGCGTGCCCTCGACGCCAATCCCAACGACGCCGACGTGCTGGCCGAAATGGGGCATTCAGTCTCCGTCTATGGGGATACGGAGCGGGCCGTTTCTTTGATCAAGCGGGCCATGCGCCTCAATCCCTATTATCCCGACTGGTATCTCTGGCATCTGGGTGAAGCCTATTTCGATATGCAGGACTATGAGCAAGCGATCCGCACACTCAACCAGATGCATGACAAGACCGAGGCCTACCGCATGCTGACCGCCAGCAATGCCTTGCTCGGGCGCATGGACGAAGCTCGCCAGTATGCCAGGCAGCTTCTGCTCACCCATCCCGAATTCACCCTTGCGCACTGGGTGAACGTGCCACCAGATCGCAACCCCGAACCACGTGAACGGCTGATCGACGGCTTGAGAGAGGCAGGGATAAAATGAGCCTGCAAGAGCCTGGAGTGGCGCGCGATGCGCCTACACCCATTGCGATGCGCCCCGCTGTTGCAGGCGACTTCGGCTACTGCCAGGCCCTTTACCTCTCCTCCATGTGCCCACTTCAAAAGGCGCTCGGCATCTGGGACGAAAAGAAGGTGGAGAACGCTTTCAAAGAATACTTTAAGCCGGAAGAGATCAGGATCGTCCTTGTGGATGGGGTCGAGGCGGGTTGGATCCAGGTTTCGCACGCTGAGAGCGAAGTCCATCTCGACCAGATCCATCTCAACGAAACGATCCGGGGAAGAGGTGTCGGCACGAAATTGATCTGTGAGACGATGGCCGATGCGCGCAGCGTCGGCAAGCCGGTGCTGCTGTCACTGCTGCGGGGCAACCGCGCGATCAGCCTTTATCGCAGGCTGGGCTTCAAGCCTAATGGCAGCGACAACACAAAGCTGCACATGCGTTGGAGCGCCCAATAGTCCCACCAAAGGGATGGAAAATATCACGCGGGATCAAACTAGCTAAAACGCAATCCCGTTTCTATCGCAGCCAAACCGCGTAGCGCGTCTAAGATGCGCAAGGATGCTGTGCATCATCCTTTCCGAAAATAGATCCCGATTTTCGGGGCCATGAACTAGTCGCTGCTACCACCATACGCCTTGCCGCCGCTGTAAGCTTTGCCTCCGCTATAAGCCTTCCCGCCGCTATAGGCCTTGCCGCCGCTATAGGCTTTACCACCACTGTAGGCTTTGCCGCCGCTATACGTGCTAGCCGCATCCAACTCTGCATCAAGGACAATCTGCTCAAGCGGCCCTGCGGACGGATCGAGACGCACGAGATAGTCACCCTTGTCGTAGGACCACACCATGATGTCCTCGGCGAAGGACGTGTCGGTTGAGGCTACGCCGGTTCTGTCGGCGCTACGGTTGGCACGGGCCTTGGCGCCCGCGCCAGGGACAGGGCTCTCAGCCTTGGTTCCACTTCCATGAACAAGAAATATCTGCGGCCTCGCAAAGTCATAATACTGGCCTTCGAACGCAAAGCCGTAGATTCTGGCGAATCTGACACTCTTCTTTTCGTTCTCCTTGTCTGCCAGCAATTGTTCTATCAAGTCGTTGTTGTCGCCGAAGCGCGGCGGATCTCCAGCGTTACCTACCGCGGGCGGTCCGTCAGGCGTTCGCGGATCAACAGGACTGTATTTCATGTCGTCCATGACCCTGCCGAACAGCAGTATCGTGGAGGTACTGAGAAGGGTTTCTGCCACGCCACCTCTCCTTAGCCAATAAACAAAAAATCATCCACACTCAGCTTGGGGTCGAAACTATCATAAAATCGTTGCTGTTCATACAACTGACGATGTTATGGCGGGTTTCTCACGAGAAGTAGCCTTGGCTTGTGCAACTGCAGCACGCGCGACATATGCCAGAAGGGACATCACGCACCTCGCCTAAGCGCCATCCTCGTCCGGTAGGGAAAATGCCGGCAATTCTGCTGCATCTCCGGTTTGGGGGCACGCCGTGAATAGGTGTGGCTGTCTTCGCCTGTCGACAACAGCTTCGGGCCTGCGCGCACGAGACCGATCCCCCGCCGCTCCATGTTGCCCGTTATGATCCTCTGGAAACGTCCGCCGGTCAGCCGATCGTCGGCCGCAAGAAAGGCCCGCGAGACTGCAGCATAGTCCAGGTGAAGCGGGCGCAGGCTGGACCAGCTTTGCGCAAGCGCGCGGCCCATATAGTCCCGAGCGTCAGCAAGGCATGCGGCGAAGCCTTCCGGGTTCGTGCCATAGGCGTTGTCGAACAGAGGTTGGATGACTTCATGATAGGATGGATCGCCTTCGAGCTGATCCGACAGGTCTTCGAGTTGCGCGGGGATCAACCCTCGTTTCAGCAGGTCCTCGTGGAAAACATCGACCCATATGTCGAATAGGGCGCCCGTCAGCGGCTGGGCTAGGTCATGTTCGTCCACCCATCCATCCGCGAAATCGTAGAGCGTTAGCGGATTGGACGCGACGCGCAATTGTTCGAAATCAGATACTTCCGCAAATCGGTTGAGACGGTTGTAGCTGTAAAGGTTGCCATGACTCGCCTCGAGCAGCCCTACCAGGGCAGACTCGAAATGCATGAGCGAGATCAACGACACCATGTCGGCCGATGACTCATGGAAACCGAAATGTTCGCCAGGAATGTTGCTGGTGTCGGGAAGGCCCACCTCGCCGTAGATGATCAGGTGGCCGGTCTCGTGCGATACGACATCGAAGCTCAAGCCGAATTCGACCCAGTTGCCGCTTGGCGTGCGAAACGAGCCTATTTCGATCGAGCCGTAGCCGGCATAGGCGTTGTCGAGTCCGGGCAGGAACACGACCTCCAGCCTTTCTCGGCTGTTTGCGAAATGCCAGCCGATGCCGCGTCCAAAATACTCCTGCCATATGTCCAGCGTGAAGCGTATTGCGCCATAGGCGTGCGCCTGGAGGAACTGCGGCGTACCGAATTCGATATGATCGAAATGCCCATCCCTGTCGGGCTCGGCAGGCGCAACGATTGGCCCATCCCATGGCGGGCCGTAGTGCGTAACTTGCCCTCCCGGCTCCTCGTAGAAGCCATAGGGTTTTTCCTTGCCGATTGGGTCGACGACATACAAACGAGCGTCGGCCGGTCCCGGAAAGACCGTACCTGCAGGCGGCGAAACCCAGACTGTTTCAGGTTCCCCCTGTTCTTCTAGCGTCGGAAGTTGAGGGAACAGGCGGAAGCGCGTCCCTTGGGGATGTTCGACTGAAGGCGAAGCACCAAACATGGCCGGAACCCCCTCACTGACAAGACTACGGCGCCTGCTCTCTTCCTGCCAAGTCATTCCGCCGACGGTTTGCTGTCAGCGGCAGCCCTGCTCCAGAATATGTACTCACGAGCTATCACGCGGTCGAAGGTCTCCTTATCCGGATAGCCTGCTTCCCCAAGGAAATCTGCTAGGTCAGCCGGCATTCGACGGCCGAGGCGCATGTCGAAGAACCACCGCCGTAATTCTAGGACAGTCAGGCCAGTGTGGGAAGGAGTTGGGTCTGGCATCCCTAGGCTGTGCAGAAGGTCGTGCTTTCGCCGCGCGCGCTTGGCCATTTCGCCATAAGCATCGCCAAGGCGAAGCTCGTCCAGCATATGGCGGCCGAGATCGGTTCCGGCTTCGATCGCCGCCAATCGCGCCTCGCCTTCGATCATCAGTTCGAAACCGCGTTTGTCCAGGTCGTTGTCGATGAGCCACCGATCGAATGAGGCCTGGGTGAACAGCCTTCTTTCACGGCGGAACCGTGTCGTGGCGCTTGCAGCATTGCGCGCGGCATCCGATCCTTGATCCCCGGGGTCGGCACGTCCCGCAAAGTGCCTTGCAGCGGCATTGCGCCTGACCGTTCTGAACAGTTGCGGATCATGCCTGAGTTCGTCGATGATCGCCGACCCGTCGCTTAAATGCATCTCCGTAGCCTCGATGTCGCGCAGTGCTTGCGCCCACATCGTCGTCCGTTCCAACCGATACTCGGCCGCCCCTTGGCGACCTCCTTCGCGCCTGAGCGCTTCCATGGCTTCGAGCATGACCAGCGCGTCCAACCGCTTTTGATCGACCCTGCCCTGCGGCAGCCAGGCTTCGAGGGCCTTTAGCGCCTCATTGTTTAGGCCCTCCGCCGACGCGTGTTCCAGTAGCGTTCGCCACCGGCGCTCGGGATAGAAAGTCGCCTTTGCCATTGCCGAAAGCGTCTCCGAGACCTGCCGTTCGATCGTGCCTTCCCGTATAGCGTGGTCGAGGGTTGCGCGGATATTGACCATGGGTTCCGATAAGGGGAGATAGCCAATCTCCGCCGGGCCGTGCTGGATGGCCACTTCATCGTCGTCTTCCAGCAGGCCGTCGCGAAAGGCCTCGAAAATGGTGCCGACACCACGCATGCCGAACGCTTGCAATTCCGCCGCGCGTAGCGCTCCCATGCTGGCTGCGCCGAACACGGCGATGCCCTGGTCGATCGCCCACAATATCTCCTTGTGCCAGACCGACGGCACGCCCTCGAAATAGCCGTCGATGATGCCTATCGCGCGCGGTCGCGTTCGGCCGTATCGATAGACATCACCCATAGACACAGGCGGCAGCACGACGGCGTCCAATTTCGCGGTGATGTCGGCGGCAGAAATCGTGGGGCCCGCAAAGACCAAGAATGTCATGATCGCCTGCCGCCGAGTGCAAGCGCCCGCGGCCCCGGACAATAGTCGTCGTGGTCGTCCGGTCCTTCCAGCCCAGGAATGACGACCCGCGCCACCGGCACGCAGAACTCCGGCTTCGTAAGATCGACCGAAATCACCTGGCCAATACCGACTGCCTGGAGCCGCTCCAACATCCAGTCGACATCCTCGCCAAGCGAAGCAAATTGAGTGGAGTGTATGCGACTGAAGTCAACGCTCCCCGTTCCGTTCATCAAGCGCCTCGCCCATGCGAGCTTTGCTGCCAGTCCCGACGGTTCATATTCATCCCGCCGAAGGTCGTCTCGGGCCCCGGTAATATAGTTGGTCCGCACCTGAACCGCTTCTGTCAGCGCGCGCAACAGGGCGATCTCGCGGGCGGGGTGGCTGCCCGCTCCGGCGCCGGAATGGCCCAGCTTGAACTGTTCATCGACAATCATGCAATAAAAGGAGGGCACCCCGACATCGCTCGTGATGTTCCAAACGCCGACGGACAAGCCAGCCTTGCGCAACCGTTCGATTAAGCTCGAGCAAGTGGCATCGTCGACGGAGTCGAGATCGAGTCGGGTCTTGCGCCGGCTTGCGTCCGACAGCCAGTTCCACAAGGTAGTTGCGTCGCGTTCCACGACTTCGGCGATACCGTGAGCGACGGCTTCCAACAGGTGGTTGCCAGAGGCCAAGCCATTGGTGCTTTCAACGAAACTTCCGCTGCGACCGACCGATGGCAGCGTGTAGTTGGCGTGAACCACCTCATAGGGCAACCAGATCGATCGCTGGCCAATCCAGTCGAAACCCTCGATCCACAAAATCGGCAGGTCGCCGTCAATGTGACTTTCGTGAAGCCGGGCGAGGCCGTCCAGGTCTGCCAGATCAAGGCTTGCCGCAAGCTCGTTTCGGCTGCCAAGCCTGAGCGGCTTTTCAATGCGCTCGGCATGGAAACCCTCGATGGCTTCCATGACGCCGGAGGCCTTCGCGGCGTCGAGCGTGATACCCTTACCTTGCGAAACCGCGACAGAACGCGAGTTCGGCCGGACAACGGTCACCACCGGAATTCCGATGCGGTCAAGACCAGTGACGTTGGCGACCCGCGTTATCCCCATAGCCGCTAGAAAGGGGCGAACCCGCGCAAGGGTTTCGGCGGGAGATATCGTGCGATGGGTACCTTGGCGGTACAGTTTTGGCGCATGGGCAGAGGTACAATCTGAAACCATGCAGAAGTAAGGCAGGAATTGCGCCTGGTTGTCGAGCATAATGGTCGCAGCGATTGCGGCTACAGCAATCAGCACGCCGCCAGAAAGAATTCGCCAGTGCCGCGATGGCCAGGAAAAGCGCGGCTCTGGGAGCGTCTTAGAATGGCGGGGCGGGCGCAAACAAGTCCGAATTCAAGTCGCTGGAGGTGAGGCTGGCGATCTCGCCGGATAAACCGATCCTCACAGGCTCTGCCCGCAACGCAAGGCGTGCGACCACGTTTAGCATCTCCATAGGCGCGACAAACCGATAGCCGCGTTTCGGCACCGTTTCGATGAAACCCGCTCCATTTTGCCCGGCTCGCAATACCCTGCGAAGGACCGAAATCAGCAGATCGAAAGCTTTCGCCGTCAGCAGAACTTTGGACATCCCCCTAATTCCACACCCGCCACAGATCGACCTACGCAACCCTTTGGCCGCTATTGCAGGTATCGCGCTGAGCCATTAGCCGTATGTTGCTCATATATGTATGAGCGCAACCTGTAGAAACGCTCATACATGAATGAGCGGAATAATTGTTATGCTCGTACTGTTTCCGCCCCCGCTGATCGCGCCCGGTCGCTTGAATGTGTCCATCCGGGTCAGGGCATATCCAGGCGTCAGTCCATGCGGGAGGAATGGCGAGCGCTTCAACGCGCCCAAGTGTGGCCATGCTCACTGCCTTGCCGTTCGACGTATACCGAAAAGATCTTCCTATTCTCCGCCGCAGAACGCCGGGCTCACTATCGGTGACATATTTGAGCGACGCTGATCGTGCCGCCTTCACTGGATCGCCATCGTTGAGCATCGCAACACCCCGAACCAGCACAAGCCTGCAACCGCAAAACAGTTCCAGCACGCTGCACAGCAGGATCGCTTTTGCAGACGAGTGGCCGCCCGCGGACTGTTGTGTGCAGCTTGCTAAACATCCAAAATCTTGAGGCCGCCAGGCACTGGACCAATCCCCAGCAATGAAGCGAGCGGGAGCGTCCACCCAAAGCGCCAACCGCATATCCCTCCTTCTTGACGCTGACGGAGATGGGAAGCCGAATTTGGAGCACCTTGCTTCAAAGCCTATGGGATGACCCTGATTGGCAATAAGCTCTACTATGTCGCCAATACCGACGCGATCGCTGCCTTTCCTGCTTTCCTGCGGTCAACAATCAACCACCATTGGACCAAGAACGTGATCGGCTCTTCTCAGCAACGCGTAATGATCCAACGTTGTCTGGATCAATGTCGGCTACGATGTGACGATTTTCCGCCAGAAAAGTCATAGTAGCGACCCTCCGTCCCTATCTGGCTGGAACCATATGGCGCCAGCCGACGTTCGAAGAGGCAAAGGAGACCGCCATGTTAAGAACTATCGCCCTGTTAGCCGTTGGCTACGCATTCTATCGCTTCGGCCGAGAATTCATTGCCGGCGTTCCCTCAGATTTCGAACCCATGCCTTCGGCGCCGACGAAGCCCAAGAGGCGAACCACTGCGGCCAAGCGCTCGACATCCGCCAAGCGTTCCAGCGCCAAGGTCGCGCCAGCCACAACGCACTGATAGCCAGCGTGCCGTCGGTCGGTGCCAGAAAGATCGCTGGAAACGAAAAAGGGCGTGGCCGCTCGGCTGCCCTTTGCGAGCTTGTTTGAACTCTGTTCGCTGACTTGCTCGAAAGATGCAGGTTCGTTCGCGCGGTCAACGACGCCGAAGACGAACAAGGCCACCACCACAACCGCCATGGCCACCATCATTGTATAGGTCATTTGGCTGTTATTCCGCATACGACCAATCCTGCGATTGGGTTCCACCTTGAAGTGCGGTTTGGGTGGGAATGCCAAAAAAGCGAGCCCGCGCATTCTTTGATCCCTAGTGACTCGACATCTTCCTTTTCAAAAAATCATACTATATGACTATATCGCAGATCGCAGATTGGCCTGCGATTGTGTCTACTGGGAGGTGTCAATGACGAGAATTCTCAAGACCTTGCTACTAGGTTCGGCCACTGCATTGGCGTTGGGAGGCGCCGTGCACGCTGCAGGCCTTACGGTTGGTTTCTCGCAAATCGGTTCGGAATCCGGCTGGCGGGCAGCCGAGACCAGCGTAACCAAGCGAGAAGCCGAAAAGCGCGGTGTTGACCTGAAGTTCGCAGATGCGCAGCAAAAGCAGGAAAATCAGATCAAGGCGATCCGTGGCTTCATCGCGCAGGGCGTCGATGCGATCATGGTCGCGCCGGTGGTGGCGACCGGGTGGGACACCGTGCTTCAGGAAGCCAAAGATGCGTCAATTCCGGTCATCCTTCTCGATCGTGGTATCGAGGGTTCTCCAGATCTTTACATGACAATGGTGGCCTCTGATCAAGTCCTTGAAGGTAAGGTCGCGGGCGAATGGCTGGTCAAGGATGTGTCGGGCAAAGACTGTAATGTGGTTGAACTGCAGGGCACCACGGGCTCGTCACCTGCCATCAATCGCAAGAAGGGCTTCGAAGAGGCGATTGCTGGCGCAGCAAATATCAAGATTACCCGCAGCCAAACTGGCGACTTTACCCGCGCAAAGGGCAAGGAAGTCATGGAGGGTTTCCTAAAGGCCGAAAACGGTGGCAAAAACATTTGCGCCCTGTACGCCCACAATGACGACATGGCGGTAGGCGCAATCCAGGCGATCAAAGAAGCCGGCCTGAAACCAGGTACTGACATCAAAGTCGTGTCGATCGACGCCGTGCCCGATATTTTCAAGGCGATGGCCGACAAGGAAGCCAACGCCACGGTCGAACTGACACCGAACATGGCTGGCCCGGCCTTTGACGCGCTCGAAGCGTTCAAGAAGGACGGGACAGTACCGCCGAAGCAGATCATCACGGAATCGAAGCTCTACACGCAAGCCGACAATCCCATGAAGGTCTACGAGGAGAAGAAAGGCCTCGGATACTGACTTCGATTAAACTAGCCGGGCGCGGTACTGCGCCCGGCTAGCCCTGTTACAGCTATCGGACGGGGCTGCTCGCCGTCCGACACGCGTGGAGGAAGTCGTGAGCGAACCTGATCCGCTACTCGTCGCAAAGAACGTCTCCAAATCTTTCCTAGGTTTCAAGGCACTCGACGGTGTCGATTTTTCAGTCCGAAGCGGCGAAATCCACGCCCTTCTTGGCGAGAATGGCGCCGGTAAATCGACCCTGATCAAAGTACTGACCGGCGTCGTGAAGGCCGACAGCGGGGTCATCGAGCTCAAGGGCGAGCCGATTGCGGTACGGGACACACTGCATGCCCAGCAGCTTGGCATCGGCACAGTCTACCAGGAGGTCAATCTCCTGCCGAACCTCACCGTGGCGGAGAACCTTTACATCGGCCGCCAGCCAAGAAGGTTCGGACTCGTGGACGCAAGAACCATGCGTCGGCAGGCCACTGCACTACTTGCCCAATATGACATCAATATCGACGTCAGTGCACAGCTCTCCAGCTTTTCCGTAGCGGTACAGCAACTGATCGCGATTGCTCGTGCCGTCGACATGTCGGGCTCCGTACTTGTTCTTGACGAGCCGACAGCCAGCCTCGACAGGCATGAAGTCGAACTGCTTTTTACTGTGATGCGAAAGTTGCGGGCCCGCGGCATCGGCATCGTCTTCATCACTCATTTCCTCAACCAGGTATATGCCGTCTCCGACCGGATTACTGTGCTGCGCAACGGCAGGCTGATGGGCACGCATGACAGTAAGCTGCTGCCGAAAGTGGAGCTCGTCTCGTTGATGCTCGGTCGCACGCTAGCCGCTGTAACGGAACATGGGCGGCGGCCCGCGCCGGCGGCTTCGGATCGCAAGATCGGCTTTGCCCAGTTCGGACGGGCTCGCTCGATTTCCCCCTTCGACCTGACGATTGGCGCTGGCGAGGTGGTTGGCGTGGCGGGACTTCTGGGGTCCGGCCGGACCGAAACCGCGCGGCTGATGTTTGGCATAGACATGCCCGACAGCGGTTCGATCGAGATCGATGGCAGGCCGGTCAAGATCGCCTCCCCCCGCGCTGCAATTCGCTTCGGTTTCGGGCTCTGCCCAGAAGACCGGAAGGCCGAGGGGATCATTGGCGATCTTTCAGTTCGCGAAAATATCGCGCTCGCGCTCCAGGCGCGGCGAGGATGGCTCAAGCGTATGTCGACCAGGGATCAGACTGACCTGGCTAACCGTTTCGTCAAGGCGCTCGACATCCGCACCACCAACATCGACAAACCGGTGAAACTACTTTCCGGTGGCAACCAGCAGAAGGTGATCCTCGCGCGCTGGCTGGCAACCCAGCCACGGTTCCTGATCCTCGATGAACCTACGCGCGGCATCGATGTTGGCGCTCATGCCGAGATCATCGAACTGATCAACCGGCTTTGCGACGATGGACTGGCCCTGCTGGTCATCTCGTCGGAAATCGATGAGATTGTCGCCTATTCGACGCGTGTGCGCATACTTCGCGACCGCATGCACGCAGGCGAGCTGACGGGCAACGACATTTCGACAGGCAATATCATGCGCGCCATCGCGCAGGAAGGAGCGGCGCAATGAACGCGCTTCCTGCGGGCCTGCGCAAGGCGTTGCCACAGGTTACATGCTTGGCAATCATTCTGTTCTTCAACTGGATGGCATTCCCCGGCTTCTTCGAAATGCGCCTCCAGGATGGTCGGCTGTTCGGCAGTCTGATCGACGTATTGAATCGCGGTGCCCCTGTCGCCATCCTTGCAATCGGCATGACACCGGTCATTGCCTCAAAAGGCGTTGATCTTTCCGTTGGCGCTGTGATGGCGATGGCCGGCGCTGTAGCCGCCACGATGACCGTCGACGGCCACGCATTGCCGATAGTACTCACTGCAGCACTTGCCACCGGCATTGCCTGCGGGTTGCTGAATGGCTTGCTGGTGGCGGTGCTGGATTTACAGCCGATCGTTGCGACGCTGATCCTGATGGTAGCTGGTCGCGGCATTGCGCAGCTCATTACCGAAGGCGTCATCGTAACGTTCGTCGAGCCCGGCCTTATCTTCGTTGGTACCGGGTCTTTTCTCGGCATGCCGATGCCGGTGGTGATTGCGGCTGTACTGGCATTTCTGGGCGTGTTCGTCATCCGGCGGACCGCGCTCGGACTGCTTATCGAGTCGATTGGCGTGAATCGTTCGGCATCGAGCTACGCCGGCATCAACAGTCGGGGTCTGCTGATTCTCGTCTACACATTCTGCGGTTTCTGCGCAGCATTGGCGGGCATCATCGTGGCCGCCGATATCCGCGGCGCCGATGCCAACAATGCTGGTCTTTGGTTGGAGCTCGATGCGATCCTTGCCGTAGTCATTGGCGGAACATCGCTGCTTGGTGGGCGCTTCTCCATCCTTATGTCGGTGCTCGGCGCTATCATTATCCAGTCCATGAACACGGGCATTCTGATCTCCGGTTTTCCGCCGGAATACAATCTGATCGTAAAGGCCTGCGTGATCATCATGATCCTGCTGGCGCAGTCGGCCTCACTGTCCGGCTTCGGTTGGTGGGTAAGGGCAGAGCTGGCGCCGAAAAAGGCTGGTGCGAAATGATGTCGTCGCGTCTCCTGCCTTTCTACGCCACGGTGGTTATCTGCGTACTGGCTTATGCTGTGTGCGTGTTCCAGTTTCCCAACATGTTGTCGACGCGAGTGCTGGGCAATCTGCTCACTGACAACGCCTTCCTAGGCATTGCAGCAGTCGGCATGACTTTCGTCATCCTGTCCGGAGGTATCGATCTCTCCGTCGGATCGGTCATCGGTTTTACGGGCGTTCTGATCGCCGTGCTGATCGGCTGGTATGGTGTTCACCCGCTGGCGGCTTTTTTCATCGCGCTGGTAATCGCCACGGCATTCGGCGCGGCGATGGGTGCCGTCATCCACTATCTGGACGTACCGGCCTTCATCGTCACACTTGCGGGCATGTTTCTGGCCCGCGGCATGGCCTTCGTCATCACCACGGAATCCATTCCGATCAAGCATGAATTCTACTCGACACTTTCGGGGCTATACCTGCGCATGCCAGGCGGCGGGCGCATCACTTTCATCGGCGGGCTAATGGTGCTGGTCTTTGTCGCTGGCATCATGCTTGCGCATTTCACGCGCTTCGGCTCCTGTGTCTACGCGATCGGCGGCAACAAGGTCTCAGCCGAACTAATGGGCGTGCCGGTGGCGCGCACAACTATTGGCATCTATGCGCTGTCGGGGTTTTTGTCCGGCCTCGCTGGCGTTGTTTTTTCCCTCTACACTTCGGCTGGATATTCGCTTTCGGCCGTCGGCGTCGAACTCGACACGATCGCAGCCGTTGTCATTGGAGGCACACTACTGACCGGTGGCGTTGGCCTGGTGGCAGGCACGTTCATCGGTGTGATCATCCAAGGGATTATCCAGACCTATATTGTCTTCGATGGTACGCTATCGAGCTGGTGGACGAAGATCGTCGTCGGCTTGTTGCTCTTTGCCTTCATCGCCCTGCAGCGGCTATTGGTTGTCCTATCGGCCCGCAAGGGAACATTGAGAGGCGTCATTTCATGAGCTCGATTCAAAGCAGCATCACCGGCACCTTGCCGGCCAAAGGTTTCCACGGCCATGTCATGGGTGATCTCGGCCGCAGCATCGTCGGGGCGGTCTATGCCGAGAACTCAATCCTGCCCCGCGATGGCGAGTTGCAGCAATTTTACGGAGTTTCGCGCACCGTCATGCGCGAAGCCCTGAAAACACTTGCCGCGAAGGGAATGGTGCAACCGAAAGCGAAGATCGGCACGCGCGTCCTGTCCCGGCAAAGCTGGAACCTTTTCGATCCAGACATCCTGCAGTGGCATGCAGAGGTCGGCGCTGTCGATGCCAAGTTCCTGTTCAGCCTCTCTGAGATGCGCCTTGCGCTCGAGCCGGAAGCCGCAGCGCTCGCTGCATCGCGACGCACGGACGAACAGGTTGTCGAGATCTATACCTGGGTTGATAAAATGGGCGAGCCGACAGTATCGGGACAGGACTTCGTCGACTATGACTTGCGGTTTCACGTGACAGTTGCGGAAGCCTCGCAAAATCCATTCATGCGATCCATCAGTGCGCTGATTGAAGTAGCTTTGGCGGCGACATTCAGGGTCAGTTCGCCTATCCCCAACACCGAACAGCACAAGCTCACCGTCCAGCGCCACCGCGCGATCGCGGAAGCGATAGAAATGGGCAACTCAGAGGCCGCCCGCCAGGCCATGCGCAAGGTCATCCAGGAAGGCGTCGACAGGGTGTCTGAAGTGACTGGCAAACATCCGCCAGGAGGACCGTCGGCGTGACAATACATTCCAAGCCGCAACCAACAAAATTCGTGCCGGCGCAATGGCCTCGCAAGCTGCGCTCGACTGAATGGTTCGGGGGCACGTCGCGCGACCACATCTATCACCGGTCTTGGATGAAGAACCAAGGATTGCCGGCGGATCTGTTCGACGGCCGGCCAGTTATCGGCATCTGCAACACCTGGTCGGAGTTGACGCCCTGCAATGCGCATCTGCGCGATCTGGCGCAACGCGTAAAACACGGCATCTACGAAGCCGGCGGCCTTCCACTGGAATTTCCGGTCTTCTCGACGGGCGAAAGCGCGCTGCGTCCAACGGCAATGATGTATCGCAACCTCGCCTCCATGGATGTCGAAGAGGCGTTACGGGCAAACCCGCTCGACGGCGTGGTACTGATGGTCGGCTGCGACAAGACCACTCCAGCGCTGTTGATGGGGGCCGCATCGGTCGACATTCCTGCGATCGTGGTGACCGGTGGGCCGATGCTGAACGGCTGGTTCCGAAACGAACGCATCGGCTCTGGAACCGCACTATGGCAGATGTCGGAGGCGATAAAGGCCGGGGCTATGAGCCAGGCCGATTTCCTCGAAGCAGAACAGGCCATGAGCCGCTCTCCGGGATCGTGCAACACCATGGGCACGGCGTCGACCATGGCTTCGATGGCCGAAGCGCTGGGCATGGCTCTGTCAGGCAATGCTGCCATCCCGGCCGTTGATAGCCGCCGCCGCGTGATGGCGCAGCTAACAGGCCGCCGTATCGTCCAGATGGTCAAGGACGACTTGAAGCCGTCCGACGTACTGACAAGGGCTGCCTTTGAGAATGCCATTCGCTGCAATGGCGCTATCGGTGGTTCGACGAACGCAGTAGTCCATCTATTGGCGTTGGCCGGCCGTACCGAAGTCGATCTGACGCTCGACGACTGGGACAGGCTCGGGCGAGACGTGCCGACCATCGTCAATCTAATGCCGTCCGGCAAATACCTCATGGAGGAATTCTTCTATGCCGGGGGCCTGCCCGTTGTCCTCAAGACCCTGGGCGAAGGCGGTCTGCTCGACAAGGATGCGCTGACTGTTTCCGGTGAGACTGTATGGGATGAAGTCAAGGACGCGTCCAACTGGAACACGGATGTAATCCGCCCGGTCGACCAGGCATTGATGGCACAAGGTGGAATTGCTGTGCTTCGGGGCAATCTGGCCCCAAATGGCGCGGTGCTGAAGCCGTCGGCGGCAACGGCTTCACTGATGGTGCATCGCGGTCGCGCGGTGGTTTTTGAGGACATTGGCGACTACAAAAGGAAGATCGACGATCCTGGTCTGGATATCGACGAGACCTGTGTAATGGTGCTCAAGAACTGCGGGCCACGCGGCTATCCCGGCATGGCCGAGGTCGGTAACATGGGCCTGCCGTCGAAGATTCTTAAGAAGGGAATCACGGACATGGTGCGCATCTCAGATGCGCGCATGTCTGGTACTGCCTACGGCACGGTGATTCTTCATACCAGCCCTGAAGCCGCGGCAGGCGGCCCCTTCGCGATTGTGCAGGATGGCGATTTCATCGAACTCGACGTGCCGAACCGGCGCCTGCATCTCGACATCTCGCAAGCCGAGATCGAGCGCCGGCTAGCAATATGGAGCAGTCCGGTAAAGCAACCGAAAGGTGGTTACGCCATGCTTTACCACAAGCACGTGACCGGCGCGGACACCGGCGCGGATTTTGACTTCCTGCGTGGCTACCGCGGCAAGGACGTGCCCAAAGATTCCCACTGAGGCCGTGTTCATCCACGAACGCGAAGAGGAAGCAGCGCAAGTTTGGCTGGTGTTGCGCGGACGAGAATGGACTAATCCTTGACGGCAAGCCGGCAGCTGCCATCTTGCTAGCAACCGCTGCTAGCGCCGCAAAGGAGACCACAATGGCCGAGCCCCAACTGTCAGTTCGCAGCGCCAAGGCACGCGATCTTGCTCATCGGTTAGCCCGCAGGGAAAACAGATCGATTGCCGATGTCGTCGAGCGGGCACTCGAATCATATGACGTAAGGGAGGCGGGCCATGAGCCAGCGTCAGCATTCTACGCACGGCTGGCAATTGCTTATGGTACGGACATCGATCTCGAATCCATCATCAAGAACGGCCGGCAAGTGCACACAGGTATCGACCTGTGATCTTTCTGGATACAAACGTCATATCCGAAACCCTGAAGAAGTCTCCTAGCGATGCTGTTGTCGCTTGGCTTGTTCGCCATGATGCCGAACTGGCGCTCCCCACTGTGACGATTGCAGAAATCGCCTTCGGCATTCAGAAAATACGGCCCGATCAGCGCGCGGACCGACTGGAACAGGGGCTTTCCGATTGGCGCCGTCGCTTTGCGGATCGAATATTCGGCCTGACAGAGGAAGCGGCTGTCGCCTACGGACAGATTATGGAAACGGCAACCCGTCAGGGTCGTGGAATGTCAGCGCCCGATGGCATGATTGCGGCAATCGCATCGGTGAATGGCGGCCGTCTTGCAACCCGCAACTTGAGCGATTTCGCAATCACAACACTCGATCTTGTCTCGTCTTGGGAGTTCTGATCCCATCAACAATATGAAATCGGCACGGAGCTGTCCTTGTTCCCCGCTGTCTGGATCGCGACAATCGCGATCGTGTTCTCAGTCATCGCCAAGTGAGTTGCTAGATGTTTAGTCCCGGCATTTGCTGGAGCGGGTCGAGAGAGAATCGTTCGGGCTGGGAAAGCGATCTCTTGCAGATGAATTCGTAGGCGTGAGGCTTTGAGGTTCTTGAGCCTGCGGCCGAAATTGTAGGCCGAGACGAAGTCGGCAAGGTGGTGGCGGAGTGGTCGTGGCTCTCATAGCAGAAGCGCCTGACGATCGCATGATTGATGGTCCGGTTCATCCTTTCGACCTGGCCGTTGGCCCAGGGGTGCCTTGCCTTGGTCGTGCGGTGTTCGATGTCGTTTGCGGCGCAGGCGTATTCGAAGGCATGGGCGCGGAAGAGTTGGCCGTTTGCGATGGCCTCCTTGATTAGCGGAACGGCCGAACCGCCGGCGCCGGTGGTAGTGAACTGGATGCCGTAGCACCTACTTCGCCGCGCAACAGAACGAGATCGCCATCCACATCAAGATCGCCAACCGCAACATGCGTCTCGCGGGGCCACTATCCCTGCGCGTCCGCCAATAGGACTACAAAGCCTGATTTCCAGCGGCATCCTCTGTGAACCAAAGTCGGTGTTCTTGCTCCTCTCGGCAGCGGGGCGATCATTTGCCGGGCGTCGAGAAACTGCTTACGCCATCGCAAAATTTTGCGATAGCGTGCCGCATGACCTGCGGCAGACTCCTCCTAAAAGCAGATCGCCATGACGCTTATGGTTTGTGACATATCAGGAAACGATCGCGGTACCTGACAAGGCGCGTTCGACAGAGCCAATCCGTGTCTCTGCATTCAGTGGATTCCGAACGACTCGGTTGCCTAGGTGCCCGACGGCTTCAAGCTAGAAGTTTTCCTAGGCTTTCCGAAGGCTCAAGATTGTGGTGCCTCAGGAACGCTGCCGCTTCCGTGCTGGTGAATTGGGAGCCCTGGTCAGAATGGAACAGGACCTTGTTCTGCGGCTTAACTCAGCGACGATCATCATCTCCGAAGATCCGTAACGCTTCGGCATTCAAGACTGTGATCGAACCATAATTGGTCGTCAGCCATCCGTTCTCGGCAAACCGCTTCAAGGCGGCATTGACTTGGCGGCGTGACACTGAAGCCATCGTGCCGACCTCGGTCTGCGTCAACAGGACCTGTTTGCTACTCCAGGTCATGCGCTGCAGCACCGAGGCTATCCTGCGATCGGGATCCTGCTTCTGCAGATCGTGGATGATCCTGATGAGCACGCCGACGCCGTGCAGGAGATTCTGGCAGAAATTGCGAATGACCGTAGGATCGGCAGCGGTCATCTGGGCCATCTGGTCAAGGGGCAGATGCATCACCCAGGTCTCGATCACTGCGCGCAGTTCGAGCCGCCGCGGCTCGCGGATCAGATAGCTGTCTTCGCCGGTCCAGGCACCAGGCACGCCCATGTGGACCAACTGTGGAGCATTGCTTTGGGGGGCGGTATTGACTGCAACGACGCCGCTCACAAGGCCATAGATCCCCCCAAGGTCATCGCCGAAGTGATAAATGACCTCATCAGGCGCGAAACGCAGCAGGATGGAGCGTCGCAAGACCTCGTTCCGGAAAGCCTCAGGTTGTGTCGAAAGCCATCCGTTCTGGCGAAGGATGGCCTCTGCGTTTGCTCTTTTGATCAAGATTGCGCTCATGAACCACCGCCTCACATAGAACCGACAAACACGCCGCCTAGACGGGTTGGCTTAGTCATCTTCGGTTGAAAAGAGCCGTAGCTTCTCATGATTGAGGATGGTGACCGACCGATAGCCGGTCTTCAGCCATCCGTAGTCCGCAAAACGCTTCAAGGCGGCGTTGACCTGCCTGCGTGACGCGCGGGCTATGGTGCCGATCTCGGACTGCGTCAACGGGAGGGGATGCTCCCCGATCCACCGCGCCCGCTGTAGAACGGAGGCAATTCTGCGATCGGGATCGACCCTCTGCAGGTCATGGATCACTCTGATGAGTGCGTCGACATTGGTCATGATGATCTGGCCGAAGTTGTAAGCGACCATCGGGTCGGCGTCAGCCATTTCGTCCATCTGCTCAAGAGGCAGGTACATGAGCCAGGTCTCGACCAAGGCGCGTAGTTCGACGCTCCGCGGCTGGCGTGCTAGGAAGCAGCCTTCTCCGGCCCAGGCACCAGGCGCACCAATATTGATTAACTGCGGGATATGGTCTGGCGGAGCGGTGTTTATCGTCGCCGTGCCGCTGACGAGTCCATAGATGCCTCCCAGTTCGTCGCCGAAGCCGAAAATCAGCTCGCGTGGCGCAAGATTTACAAGGATTGAGCGCCGCAGGACCTCGTTCTGGAAAGCCTCGGGCTGATAGGACAGCCAGCCATTCTGCCGGAGAATGGCCTCGGCGGCGTCTCTTTTGATCAATCGCGGGCTCATATGGAGCCCATAGCACATTCAAACTAAGAGATTGTACCAACGGAACAGTCTCGTTCCACCGATTCGTGCATGATCCGCCGAGGGAGATGCAATCGGAGCCAGTACTTCGGCTCCGTTCTTGCCGCCGCAGTCGATCTGCTCACTTCAGCGCCTGATTTCGCTTTGCCCCTCCGACACTGCTGTCCAACGGACCGAGCTTTCCCTTCACCGGCTATGCCGGGGCCGCCCCGCTCGACAGGCGGGCTTCCACCTCGCCGCCGCCTCTCCCCGCGGCCAATCTCGACCTCAGCTTCGGCGATATTCTCCCGCTCCGTACGCCATTCGTATGGCCGGTACTTCTGCCGCTCCGCCGTCAGCGAAGACGCACCTGGTCTGCGCGACCTGCTCGAGGAGACGCAATGAATCTCGTGAAACGTACCACCGGAACAATCTCAGTCATCATACCCTGTATGGGTTTGCGCGGGTCGCGAGTGCGCTCGCGATCATGATGTAGCTTGACGGGAAGGCTGGCAACGCAGGCTGAGAAGGCTCAGACGGATTTGTCTTCGGAGAGTGCGCACGTCGGCATGATTTTCGTGCGCGCCGGAACCTGCTGGATGGGCTCAGATCAATGGAGAAATGAATGAAACTGCCTCTTAGTCACAGATTCAGAGCGCGCTGGTTGGGCGTAAGCACGACACTCCTGATGTTGGGATCGCCCGCTGCAGCCCAGGAATCGCTGCCGTTTCCGCCAACACCCTCAGGCAGCAAGGCCGGCCCGACGATCGCGGAGTCGACCTACAGCCCCCTGCCGGCAAAGTCGCATCTTCCGGCCAACGCGCCGAACATCGTCGTGATCATGCTTGACGACGTTGGTCCGGCTCTACCGAGCACCTTTGGCGGCGTGATCGATACACCCACGTTGAGCCGCGTTGCCGGAGACGGGATCACCTATAATCGCTTCCACAACGCAGCGATGTGCTCCCCCACCCGAGCGGCACTGCTGACCGGGCGCAATCACCACCGCGTCGGCTACGGCCAGATCGCCGAACTGGCGAACGACTGGGATGGCTATTCCGGCCGGATCCCGCGCACATCCGCGACCGCTGCCAAGGTCCTCGGTTATTATGGCTACGCGACTAGCGCCTTCGGAAAATGGCACAACACGCCGGCCAACGAGACCACGGCCGTCGGCCCCTATACGAACTGGCCGGCGGGTCAGGGGATCGGGTTCGACTACTTCTACGGTTTCCTTGCCGGAGAGTCCTCGCAATGGGAGCCTGCGGTCGTCGAAAACACGGTTCGGGTGAATCCGTCTGAAGGCAAGACGGAATATCATTTCACCGAAGACATGACCGACAAGGCCGTCTCTTGGATGAAGCAGGTCCACGCGCTGACGCCGGAGCGGCCGTTCTTCATGTATTGGGCCCCCGGCGCTTCCCATGGCCCGCATCACATCTTCAAGGAATGGGCGGACAAGTATAAGGGCAAGTTCGACGACGGCTGGGATGTCATGCGCGAGCGCGTCTTTGCCCGCCAGAAGGAACTCGGCTGGATCCCGAAAGACACCGAACTGACGCCGCGGCCGACGACGCTTGCCGCATGGGCCGATATTCCCGAGGATGAAAAGCCATTCCAGCGTCGGCTCATGGAAGTATTCGCCGGATACACCGAACACGCTGACGCGCAGGCCGGCCGGTTGATCGATGCCCTGGACGAGCTCGGCATCCGCGACAACACGCTCGTCTTCTACATCTGGGGCGACAACGGCTCGAGCGCGGAAGGCCAGAACGGAACGATCAGCGAACTCCTGGCGCAGAATGGCATTCCTTCCGAGATCAAGGATCACATTCGCACCATGAACGAGCTCGGCGGCCTGGATGTGCTCGGCTCGCCCAAGATGGACAACATGTACCATGCCGGCTGGGCTTGGGCTGGCTCCACCCCATACCGGTCGACCAAGCTGATTGCAGCGCATTTTGGTGGAACCCGCACGCCGCTGGCAGTGTCCTGGCCAACCAGGATCAAGGCGGACAAGACGCCGCGTCCGCAATTCCATCACGTCAACGATATCGTGCCGACGATCTACGACATCCTGAGCATCGCGCCGCCGAAGCTTGTCGACGGCGTGAGCCAGGATCAGATCGACGGCACCAGCATGACCTATTCCTTCGCGTCGCCGACCGCGCCGGAACACAAGAAGGAGCAGTATTTCGAGGTGATGGGCAGTCGTGCCTACTACAAGGACGGTTGGATGGCTTCGGCATTCGGGCCGAGAGTGCCTTGGCAAGCAGGCGTCGATCCTTCGATCATGAAATGGTCTCCGAAGGACGATGTTTGGGAGCTCTATGATCTCAACAAGGATTTCTCCCAGGCGAAGGACATCGCCGCCGAGAA
Organism: Aminobacter sp. 01T433; assembly: GCF_056398585.1. Lineage (NCBI taxonomy): Bacteria > Pseudomonadati > Pseudomonadota > Alphaproteobacteria > Hyphomicrobiales > Phyllobacteriaceae > Aminobacter > Aminobacter sp. 01T433. Next base: position 142,738 of record NZ_JBFTPR010000013.1, on the reverse strand, counting down.
TTCAGACAAGCTCATTGAGCTGAAGAACGGGTTCGAGGTCAGCGCGAACGACAACAAGGTCTATCCGGTTGGCGGGGGGTTATGGTCCGCAGTCTTCCACCCGGAAGACGCACCATCCAATCCGGCCACGACGTTCGAGTACACGCAGGAGGTTGTTGGTGTTCCCGAGTTCACCGCACCGCGACTGGGATCGCGCAGCAATCTTGTCACGATCGATGCGGATCTAAAGCCCGACTCGAAGGGCGTACTCTACGCGCTCGGTGCCGTCTCAGGCGGTGTCGCCCTTTGGATCGAGAACGGGAAGCTTAACTACGAGTACAATCTGTTCGAGATCGAACGGACGCAGTTGCAAACCTCCACACTACTCCCGACAGGAAAAGTAAAAATCGAGGTCGAAACCCGCAAGGCTGACGGCATCCGCCCCGCGCCTCTCGACATCGTCATCCGCATTGACGGCAAAGAGGTCAGCAAGGGGCGTGTCCCACGCTCGACAGCGATCACCTTTACCGCCAATGACGCCTTTGACGTCGGCCGGGACAGCTATTCCCCGGTCTCACTTGCGTATTTTGACCGCAAGCCGTTCGCCTTCAATGGCAAGATCCGGCATCTGAAGGTCGATTACCTGAACTAAGCGCCAACCGGCTGGAGGTGGCGAGCAAGGCTCTCGCCGCCTCTCCAATGACTTCCCGCCATGGCCGAGGTCGATTGACGATTTTCCGCCAGAAAAATCATAGTAGCGACCCTCCGTCCCGATCTGGCTGGAACCATCGGCGCCAGCCGACGTTCGAAGAGGCAAAGGAGACCACCATGTTAAGAACTATCGCCCTGCTAGCCGTTGGCTACGCGTTCTATCGCTTCGGCCGAGAATTCATTGCCAGCGTTCCCTCTGATTTCGAACCCATTCCTTCGGCGCCGACGAAGCCCAAGAGCCGAACGACTGCGGCCAAGCGCTCGACGTCCGCCAAGCGTTCCAGCGCCAAGGTCGCGCCAGCCACAACGCACTGATGGCCTGCGTGCCGTCTGTCGGTTTCCGGACAGATGGCTGGAAACGAAAAAGGGCGTGGCCGCCCGGCATGCTGGCTAGTTTGAACTCTGTTCGCTAACCTGCTCGAAAGATGCAGGTTCCTTCGCGCGGTCAACGACGCCGAAGACGAACAAGGCCACCACCACAACCGCCATGGCCACCATCATTGTGTAGATCATTTGGCTGTTATTCCGCATACGACCAATCCTGCGATTATTTCTTGTCCGTTGCCCGTAGCCGGTCGTGAAGAAGGTTGATCTCTTCCCATCCGTATTGATCACCGGACTGGGTAAGGATTTTTGCCGAGTGATGCTGCTTGCGCAGCGGGACATTCACGGCGTGCCGTAGTGCCCTGGAAAGGTGGTCGAACACCATTCCAGGGACCAGCCGCGTCTCATAGAAGGTGGCGGGCTCGTCCAAATCTATGGACTTGATGTCTTTCACGGTGTTTGCGTCGCCAAGCACGGTTCATTCGCTATGTAACGCGCGACCAGGCAGCATCGATCCACGCGCAGGTCAAACACCCGCCACGGGCGGGACGGCCACCCGGGGGTCGGGGATTTTAGCGCTTGACGTATGCCCCGGCTTGGCGGCCGGGCTTCGTTGTCTTGGCGTCCTTCGATCTCTCGGCAATTGCGGGGCCGGCACCCGACGTCCTTTCGGTCGCTGGGCTGGATGTTGCCTTCGATCTCATATTTTGACCATCGGAATGGCGTGTCTTTTCTGGCGCGTCATCGGTAGACTCCGTGTTCCCATATTTGTCAGCCGGTTGCTTATTCTCAGCCGCTTTCTGCGAAACTTCGTCTCGGGCATCCCTCGTCCGCTTTGGCTGAGGTGCGCGAGCTCCGGTCTCCCGGTTGTTTTCATCGGACATGTTGAGTTCCTCCTTGGAAGGAACTCAACCAGCGGCGCCGCAGGCTATCGAGATAGTCGTCCTTGAGTTCTCGCTTCACCTCGATGGTCAGACGGTGTCGTCCGTTATCGGATCCTATGCCGGCCCTGCCACCCCAGCCACGCCTTTGACCTCGTCCGGAATGATCTAGATCGGCATGTCATGGACCTAGGCGGTCCATGACATGCTCCGACAATCAGCATTCAACCTGAAACAATACGGGTCTATGATCTGGACCATCCATCACTTGAAAGGCTGGATTGAACTCAGTTGGACCATTCACCGCTGCAAGCTGGATACCGCGGCCAGCAAGGCACCAATCTAGAATTCCGCCACTCTTTTGCGTCATGTCCTGCCAGCAAGTCGCGTAGTGCGTTCCGTTTGGCAACGCCAATTCATTGACGCGATGCAGGTCCCAATTCATGTCACCAGTAATTGCCCAGCGCTCTGTGCCGTTGGCGAACGAGCTCATAAAGTCTGCCCCTGCCTGGATTTGGTCCTTTGTCAGACCATTCTGACCGGACTTAAAATGTGCAAATCCGAGCGCCACCTTGTCAGCGATATGGCACAGGAGGAAGTTGCGGTTGAGGCCACGCAAACCATCGAATGACAATGTGAATCCGGTCGCGTTGCGATAAAGGATCACGTATGCGTTGCTGCCGCCACCGGGAAGAAAGTCACACGAATATTCGCTGTACACAGCCCTCAAGTGAGAGATGTAGTCTTCAATCCTTCTCGAATGCACCTCACATAGGAATATCAGGTCTGTTCCACGCCTGCAGCAGTAGTCGATAAATTCTTCCACTTTCTGCTGCTTGAGGAGCTCGGATGATTGTCCGTTTTTCTCGATGTTGAAGCTCGCGATTGTGAAGTAAGTCATCTTGAATACCTCAATCGTTGAAGGAGCCAGGGCAATGCGCGCTGGCAGTTGGATGAATTTGCAGGCTGGTCCGGTGTGGCAGCGACCGCATCTTTCGAGGCCCTCAACGGCCTCATTGAGTCAGGCAACTCCCCCACCAGAGCTGGCTAAGCACCAGGATTCATGACGAAGCTTTGATGAAGCGTCGTACCGCCGATCGACACCTTCCGCTCGGGCACGAGAGCAAGGTCGACTTTGTCGCCTGAGGTGCGCCACCATTCCCAGGCGAGGCCTGTGCAACCCTCGGTCTTAATGTTGATTCCGCGAGCATTGCCGCGAAGGGGGATATTCGTCGCATACGAAGCCGTGCGATCCGCTCCGCTGCCATTCCAGTTCACGCGACGGGTAACCTTCACGCCCTTGTCGTCGTAGCCAATTTCATCCCATGAGACCCAGAACCGGCCGACATAGGCGCCTGTGTGTTCGAGCTTGATTTCTCCGCCTGTGAAGCTCTCCGTCTTTTCGGCGACGTACTCGGTCTTTCCATGCACTCCCGCCGTAACGCCGTCCTTGAGATAGACGGTGTAGTAGTTCAGAGGTGCTGCGGGATTCGAACGGGACAGCTTGGCGTTCTCGAAAATAATCTTGTTGATTTTCAGCGAGTCCTCTGCACCACCGAGATTGAGGTCCTTGTAGACCTCCTCGGATCCGCCGAGCGCGACGAGACTGACGTTGATTTTGCTCAGTTTCGATTTGTATTCGGTCGAGCCGTGGCTGTCTGTTTGAACGCCGTTGGCCGTAACATTGGCCTTGATGATCGACTCGAGTTCTGTTGACGTCAAAGTGGACTCGAACTTGAGAAAAATCTGGCGGCCATACTGGACATTTTTGACGAACAGCGGCGGATGCACATCGCTGATACCCGCATGCGATAGGTCTTCCCAGGTGGTCGACTCGCTGAAGATGTCAGCCGGCTTGCTCGGTCGCTCCGCCGACACGGTGTAAAAGATCTGCTTGAACTGGACGAGATAGACCGACTTCTTTTCCATGTTCTTGCGGGAGAAGTCGATGCCCAGCTTCTGCTTCAGATACGTGACGTCGCAACCGAACTTGAGTGCGAGTTCGTTCTCATCATAGATTAGACTGCTGCGGTACTGGAAATTCGCTGGCAAGCTCCACTCGCCACCGTGGCTGTCAAACCACTTCACCAAGGTTTCGTTGATGCCCGCCTGAACCTTGGAATAGGTGGGTTCGGTAGCAAACGATATGTCCTTCGTGCCGGGCAAATTGACGGTGATGTTGATCGATGCCTTTCCGGTCGCCAGCTCTTGCGGCTTCCCGTCGAGCAATTCGTTGCTCGCAAGCAGCAGCGCTCCCGGATAGGTGACATCGTCAAAGGCGCTCGGCACAGCGATGTCGAAGTCGGCATCGTAACTGCACTTCTCCCGGGTGACGACGAGGTAGGTAGACCCGTCGAAACGACTTTCGGTCGGCAGATCGACATTTGCGATCTGGGTACCGTTGAAAACCATGACGGTCTTCGGATCGTATTTGAGGGCGAATATATGCTGGTTGACTGTCTCTCTGTTGTTCGTCATGACGCACTTCCTCCTGTTGAATCGACTGAGAAGCTGTGCACCTTGCAAGCAATGCATCGTGGTGGTGCGGCAACGCCATAGATTGGAGAAACTACAAATCTTCGCTGAACAGCCCGGACCTTTAGACCCGGAGCCGCTTGGTCGTTAACAAGATCATTGCATGTCAAAGTTACAGTGCGACGAGTTCATATCGTAGATTCCGAGATCATTCTACGACACGGAGTCTCACAAGAGACATGCCGTCTCATGCGTTTATATTTTTGAGTATTTTGCGCGCCCGCCGGGTGATGGCCCTGAACTCAGGGCAATGCTCAGCGGCGTCGCCGACGAAGGTTACTCGGGTTGAACCCGTAAAACGTCCGGAATGCGCGCTGAAAACTGCGTGAGTATGAAAACCCACAGGTTTCCGCGATCACGTCAATGCTTGTCGACACGGGGCCTGCTCTAAGCATTTCCTCGGCATGCTCTAAGCGGATTTTCCGTATCGCGTCCGCGACCGTGCGACCGCGGTCGGCGTAAGCGCGATATAAGGTGGCACGCGAAGCTCCAATGCCCTTGGCAATGCGCTTTGCATCAAGATTGAAGTTCGAAAAATGCCGCTGAATATATTCCTGCGCGGCATCATAAAGTTCCGCTCGTACGGAATCTGTCGACAAAGCTCGCTGCGGGGCCTCCGACATCCCCTTAAGGGTGTATAGCGCTAAGCGCGCAGTTTGATTGAGCAGAAAGTTGTTGTCCTCTTTGGTGAGAGTGGTCATCACCTGGGCTAGAAGCAACATCTGTTCCCTCAGGAACATGGCGACGTGAGACTCGACCATCGCCTCCGTCATAGTGTTGGCCGAAGGCATCGGACACCCCAGCGCGCCTTCTACAATCTCGCGTCGGAGCAACAAATGAACACCTCCGCGTTCCTCAAGACCAATGCTTGAATGGCTTGCAGCATTGTAGAGGAACAAGCCAGCCGCTCGGATCATCCGCGCTGCTTCGCCTCGATCTTGGTTCTTGCAGAGATCCTCAAGGTCTAGGTCGATGCAGTCGAAACTGACATCACCAGACCGTCGCCCTCGCAACCCTGTCTTGCGCCTACCATTTGGAAGTGCGCTTGCTTCGAAGGCGAAGGTCCTATCACCCTCGCTGGCTTCCTCCGTCGAGATATCGAGAAAGACAGCCGTGGGCGGAACACGACCGTTTTGCGATCTCCTAATATTCGACGTCGACGACCAGATGTCGTCAGTCCAATCCCAAGCGATGACACCGCATTCATGATGCATCTTGCTCTGTTCGGAGCCCGGCACACTCGAACGACGTCAAATTGCCGAAGACAGACCATCACAACGGGCGTGTTAGTGTCGAAACACCAGCTTATCATTGGATCGTGGTTAAAGTTTTATAACTCAAGGTTTATCTCCGTCAGCTCTGGCACCCCAACTCTGTCGATTACGGCTCGCCTCTTGCATGAGAAAGTATCGGGCGCGGGGGCAGGTTAGCGGCGCGCCAGCACAACAGGTTTCTGCCGAATGAAAACTGCGCGCATCGAGTTTTAGCGCTAGGTCGCGCAGGAATATTTGTCGGGGTAGACGCGCATGGATTGGCAAAGCGGATGCCAGATCCGCATCTGGGTCCGCAAATCCAGAAATACGAGGAAGGCACGTTCGACGACGATGATGCACAGGCCGTCGACCTGATCCCTGCCTGCCGGCCTTCTCAATGGGCCCCGTATTTCCAAACCCGCCACAAGCTTACCCTGATGCGGTCGCATCGGCCAAAGCGAATTGACCTATCGAAACGACATCGTGGTTCGCCTGTCTGGCAGGGCGCTTTGCCAGCTTGGCCATAGCAGCGCCCGGATTCTGGAAGGCGCGCAACGGTCGGCCGTCAAGGAAGGCGTTCGGGCGTGATTGCAGCGATCGCTGGTAATTTCAGGTATTGACCCAAGCGTGAAGGCAGAGCTGGCCCACCAAGAACATATGTAATTTTTTACATTCCTGAATATATTGAATGTATAAAAGCACAATGGACAGGAAATGACGAGAGTGACTACGCTGTTTGTTATCCAGCGAGGTGACGATCGTGCTTCAATCCCATCCAAAATCTGCCAGCCAAGACAGTTCGCTTTCGACTATCCAGTCGGGCATCCTGTCGGATGACGATTGCATATCTCTCCTGCAGTGGATGTTGCGGCACGACACGACGGCATTGCAGGGCCGTGAACAAGGCTTTGTGGCCGAGCTAGTCAACTATCTGGCCGAGCGTGGCGTCGCGTCGACAACGATCCAGGGGGATGACGGACGGGCCAATCTGATCGCGAGCCTCGACAACGGCCGTGCGGGCCCGCATCTGGTCTTTTGCGGGCATTGCGACACCGTACCCCTCGGGGACCGCGAATGGAAAAAATCGCCATTCGGAGGGACGGTCGAGGGTGGGCGCATCTATGGGCGTGGCAGTTCGGACATGAAAGGCGGCCTTGCCGCCCTCATCGCCAGCTTCCTCGACATGTACGTCCGTGATGACTGGTCGGGCCGGCTTTCGCTGGCCGTGACCTATGGCGAGGAAACTGGCTCCGAGGGCGCGAGCCTGATGGCCGGCGACGGTAGCCTCGCCCCGTTCGACGCCATGATCATTGCCGAACCGACCTCCAACCGGGCGGTGCGCTGCCACAAGGGAGTGCTGTGGCTGGGCTTCACGGCAACCGGACGCACGAGCCACGGGTCAATGCCGCAGATGGGTCTCAATGCGTTGGACATGCTGGTCCAGTTCCGGCAAAGGCTGATCGATCTCGACGCCCTCGCCGCGTCCGACCCGCTTCTGGGCCGGCCGACCATCTGCCTCACCCGCTTGCAAGGCGGCACGCAGGTCAACGTCATTCCCGACCGCGCTATCGCCGAATTCGACATGCGCACGCTGCCCGGGCAGAGCCACGACGACATCCTCGCGGCGATACAAACGATCGCGCGTGAAATTGAAGCCGAATATGAGGGCGGCAAGATCGTCGTCGAGCCAATCATTTCTCTGCCCGCGCTCGACACCCCAGCCGACAGCTCGATCGTTCGCGCGGCTCTGGACATCAGGCACGAACTGGGCGCGCCTGCCGGCGAAGCCGGTGGCGCCAGCTACTTCACCGACGGTTCGGTTCTGCAGTCTGTCGGCACCGACATCCTAATACTAGGCCCCGGCGACCCCGGCGAGGCGCACCAGACGGATGAGAGCCTCGACCTTTCGGACTTTCTGACCTCCCGTCGTATCTACACGGAAATGGCCCGCCGCTTTCTGCACTCTCCCGAATAACGAGAGAGACGTCACACGCCGATCCTGAGCGTCAGGGCCGGCGCCCAACATCCAAGTTCCCACCAAGAGGAACCAACGATTTTTTCCAGGAGGAGTTTCAATGTCACTCGATCGTCGTCAATTCCTGCAGATTTCCGCTGCCACCGTCAGCGCCGGGGTACTCAGCGGCGTTCCCCTCATGGCCCAGGCACAGGCCAAGGGTGGCGTTCTGAATGTGGTAGTCCAGCCGGAGCCGCCCGGCATCATGATCGGCATCTATCAGAACGTGCCCTCTCAGATGGTCGGAGGCAACATCTTCGAAGGTCTGCTGCGTTTCGACGCCGACCTGAAACCGCACCCGCTGCTGGCCACAAGCTGGGAGGAAGCAGCCGATGGCATGTTTTATTCCTTCAAGCTGAAGGAAAATGTGCTGTGGCACGACGGTAAGCCCTTCACCTCGGAAGACGTGGTCTTCAGCGTCGACAAGATGCTGCGCGAGACCCATCCGCGCGTCCGTAATTTCCTCAAGGCGGTGGAGAGTATCACCGCAGACGGGCCCTACAAGGTGGACTTCAAGATGAAGACCCCTTTCGCGCCCTTCATCCAGTCCTTCGAGGTCGGCTCGATGCCGATGCTTCCGAAGCATCTCTACGAAGGCACGGACTACAACACCAATCCAATCAACAATGCTCCCATCGGAACCGGTCCGCTCAAGTTCGGTGAATGGCAGAGGGGCTCGTACCTCAAGCTGGTCGCCAACGAGACCTATCACGAGGAAGGCGTGCCGACGATCGACGCGGTCTATTTCCACGTCATCCCCGATGGCGCCAGTCGCGCGACCGCCTATGAAACCGGCAAGGTGGACGTGCTGCCGGGCGGCGCTGTCGAATATTTCGACGTGCAGCGCCTCGCCGAACTGCCGAACTCGGAACTGACGACCAAGGGCTGGGAATTCCAGGGATCGCAGTGCTTCCTGTGGCTCAACAACGGGTCGAAGTGGATCCAGGACAAGCGCATCCGTCAGGCGATCATGTATGCGCTCGACCGCGAGAACATGCGCGACATCGCCTTCTTCGGCTATGCCAAAGTCGCGCCGAGCCCGTGGAACAGCTCGACCAGGTTCTATTCTGAAAACATCAAGCAGTACCCGCGCGATGTTGAAAAGGCCAAGGCACTGCTCGCCGAAGCCGGATATGACGGCAGCCCGATCCGCCTGCTGCCCCTGCCCTATGGCGAAACCTGGCAGCGGCTCGCGGAAATTGCACGTGAGAACCTCATCGAGGCCGGCATCCAAGTGGAACTCACCGCCACCGACGTCGCCGGCTGGAACCAGCGCCTGGGCGAGAAGGACTACGACATCGCCTTCTCGTACATGTCGCAGTATGGCGACCCGGCGCTGGGTGTCGCACGTCTCTACACCACGTCCAACATCATCGAGGGTTCGCCTTGGAATAACGTTTCGGCCTTCTCCAACCCAGAGCTCGACAAGCTGTTCGATGCGGGTGCGGTTGAGATCGATCCGGAAAAGCGTGCAAAAATCTATCAGGACGCCCAGGCGCTTATCGCCGAGGAAGTTCCGCTCGCTTGGCTATTCGAGATGATTTGGCCGACGATCCACCGCTCGAACATCAAGAACCTGATCTCGTCGGCGGTCGGCCTCAACGACAGCCTTGGGCGCGCCCGGGTCGAATAGGACGCGCAAACAGCGTCAACTGGCAGCCCGGATGCCCGGGCTGCCATGAGGTTTTGTTCAGGGGCGAAGAGTGTGAACCGTCTGAGATTTCTGCTGGGGCGCATCGTGCAGGGCGTGGTTGCGCTCTTTGTCATAGCCACCCTGAATTTCCTGTTGATCCGCGCCGCACCGGGCGACCCCGTCGCCGTGATGGCGGGCGAAGCAGGCGCGGTCGACAAGCGGTTCCTGGACGCATTGCGGATCCAGTACGGGCTGGATCAACCACTTCTCGTGCAGTGGTGGACCTACATCTCGCGCATTGCCACGCTCGACCTCGGCTTTTCCTACCGCCAGCAGGAAACGGTTGCGCAACTGATTGCTGACCGATTGCCCGCAACTCTGTTGCTGACTGTCTGCGCCTTCGTGTTTTCGCTGGTTGTCGGGGTGGGGTTGGGCGTGCTCGCCAGCCGCCGACCCGGCGGCTTGGTGGACCGGGCGATCGGCTTCGCCGCGCTGATCTTCTACGCCGCGCCCATGTACTGGCTGGCATTGATGGCGGTTTTGGTCTTTTCGATTCAGCTCGGCTGGCTGCCGGCATTCGGCTACAGCTCCGTCGGCGCCAACCTTACCGGCATGGCCGCCGCACTGGATGTCGCCAAGCATCTCATCTTGCCGACGCTTGCACTCTCCTTCTTCTACATCGCGGTCTACACTCGCATGACCCGCGCCAACATGATGGCGATGGCGCAGATGGCTTTCGTCAAGACCGCACGCGCAAAAGGTGTCGGCGAAACGCGGATCCAGTTCCGCCACGTCTTGCGCAACGCGCTTTTGCCGGTGGTGACGCTTGCTGGGCTGCAGGCCGGCAACATGGTCGGTGGCGCGATCATGACCGAAACCGTCTTCGCCTGGCCCGGCATCGGCAGGCTGATGTTCGATGCGCTGCTGCAACGCGACTACAACCTGCTGCTTGGCGCTTTCCTGGTCGCAGCGGCGCTGGCCATCGTCTTCAACATCATCACGGACCTCATCTACACCGTGATCGATCCGAGGATTGCACTGTGATCGCGAACTCCGTTCTCCGCCGCATGTTCACCCGCACGGAAGTGTGGGTCGGCCTGATTATCATCTTCGTCATCGTTGCCATATCGTTGCTTGCGCCCCTGCTTTTCCCGCGCGGGCCATGGGCAATGGGCGGCCGGCCCTTCCTTCCCCCAATGTCGGAAATGCGTTTTCCGCTGGGAACCGACACCACCGGCCGCGACATTCTCGCGGGCCTGGTGTGGGGCGGCCGGGTCTCGCTCCTGATCGGGCTGGTCTCGACGGTTGTTTCGGTCTTCATTGGTGTCGTCATAGGCGCAATCGCCGGCTATGGCGGCGGCCACGTCGACAGCGCGCTGATGCGCTTCACCGAGATATTCCAGGTGGTGCCAAGCTTCGCGCTGGCGCTAGTTCTTGTCGCCGTCCTGCAACCTTCCGTGGGCTCTATCGTCATGGCGATCGGTATCGTCTCCTGGCCGCCAGTAGCGCGCCTCGTGCGTGCGGAATTCCTGTCACTACGCAGCCGGGATTTCGTGCTGGCGGCCAAGCTTCAGGGCCAAAGCGCGCTCGCCATCATGTTCCGGCAGATTCTGCCCAACGTGGCGTCTCCCATCATCGTCATGGGCTCTCTGATGGTGGCGACCGCCATCCTGCTGGAGTCGAGCCTCAGCTTCCTCGGCCTTGGTGATCCCAACCAGATGAGCTGGGGCTTCATGATCGGCGCTTCGCGTACGGTTCTGCGCCAGGCATGGTGGATGGCAACCTTCCCGGGGCTTGCCATCGCCATAACCGTCCTAGTCCTGAACGTATTGGGCGAAGCGCTCAATGACGCTCTCAATATCCATTCGCGCAACAGGTGAAGGCCATGTCGACCGACGCCACTCCATTGCTCAGAGTCCAGGGACTCGACATCTCGCTGCCCAAGGGCTCGGACCGAGAACTCGCAGTCTCAGGGGCATCCTTCAACCTCATGCCGGGCCGCACCGTCTGCATTGTGGGCGAGTCCGGCTCCGGCAAATCCACCATTGCCGATGCCATCATGGGTCTGCTGCCACGTCCGCACCTGGAGGCGAAAGCCGGATCGATCCATTTCGGCGACCTCGATCTTCTCAAACTCGACGAGGCGGGCATGCGCGCCTTGCGCGGACGCGAGATCGGCATGGTCTTCCAGGAGCCGATGGCCGCCTTGAACCCGCTGATGAAGATTGGGGCACAGCTGGAAGAGGTGCTGGAAGTCCACTTATCCCTGTCCGCTGCCGAACGTCGCCGCCGTGCCCTTGTCGCCTTGAGTGACGTTGGGCTGCCAAGGGTGCAAGAGCTCTATGAGAGCTACCCTTTCCGTCTCTCGGGCGGGCAGCGTCAGCGCGTGGTGATTGCCTGCGCGATGATGCTGGAACCGCGCCTGCTGATCTGCGACGAGCCGACCACCGCGCTGGATGTCACAACCCAGGCGCAGATCCTCAAGCTGATCGCTTCGTTGCGCGAGCGGCGCGGAACGGGCGTGCTCTTCATCACCCATGATTTCGGCGTGGTCTCCGAGATCGCCGACGATGTGATCGTCATGCGCAATGGCCGCATCGAGGAACAGGGTCCGGCGCGCGAGGTGTTGAGCAACCCCGCCTCCGGCTACACCCGCCAGCTCATCGGGGCCATTCCCACCGGAACGGCCGCGCCTCGCGCTGAGAATTCGGCCAGGCCACTTCTTGAAGTCAAAGACCTCGAGCGAACCTACTTCCTGACGTCTGGGCTGTTCAAGGCGCCACGCAAGTTGGAAGCCCTGAAGGGTGTCAGCTTCACGCTCGAGCGGGGCTCGACACTCGGGATCGTCGGCGAATCCGGCTCCGGCAAATCCACACTGGGACGCTGCGTGGTCGGGCTGGAAGCACCTGACGAAGGCAGCCTCGTCTTTGCCGACGAGGAGCTGAACCGTCACCGCGCGGTCAAGGGCCATCGTGGTGGACGTGTGCAGATGATCTTCCAGGACCCCTTCTCGTCGCTCAATCCGAAGATGAGCATCGGGCAGTCCATCGCCATCGGTCCCATGACGCAGGGCGTTCCACGCGATGCAGCCTGGCGCCGTGCCCGCGAACTGCTTGAACTTGTCAGCATCAAGCCAGATGCAGCCAACCGCTATCCGCATGAGTTTTCCGGCGGACAACGCCAACGCGTCGGCATCGCCAGAGCGCTGGCGATGGACCCAGTGCTCATCGTCGCGGATGAACCCGTGTCGGCGCTCGATGTTTCGGTTCAGGCGCAGGTGCTCGACCTGTTCGAGGAACTTCAAAAGAAACTCGATTTCGCCATGCTCTTCATCACCCACGACCTCAGGGTCGCAGCGCGAATGTGTGATCGCATCGCGGTGATGCAGCACGGCAAGATCGTCGAGACCGGAACAGGATCGCAGGTACTGTCCTCCCCGCGTCACGACTACACCAAGCAGCTTCTGGCTGCGATTCCGACCCTTTTCAACGAAGCTTCAATGGAGATGTCCTGAGATGCCCGTAACGGCAATTCTTATCCGCGCGCAGGATCATGTCGCGACGCTGACCGGAGCGGTTGCGGCCGGCGATGCCGTCTTGATCACCGGACAGGGGAAAACCCGCGAGATCATCGCACGCAACGACATGCCGGCGGGCCACAAGCTGGCAATCCGGCCGATTCAGGAACACGAGCAAATCCTGAAATACGGCGAGGTCATCGGCGAAGCGACAACGGACATAGCCGAGGGTGGTCATGTTCACACGCACAACTGCTGGGGCGTGAAGGCCCGGCGCCATTCATAGGCTGAGAGGAGCACTGTTATGAAGTTCCAAGGCTATCGACGGCCAGACGGCCGCATCGGCATCCGAAACCATGTGCTGGTCATTCCTACAGTGGCCTGCGTCAACCGTGTCGCGATGGACATTTCCAACCGCACCGGCGCCGCGACATTCATGCATCCCTATGGCTGTACCTTTGATGCGGAGGAGAACCGGACCACAGAAGAGGCCTTTATCGGCCACGGCCTGCACCCGAATGTCGGTGCGGTGCTGGTGGTAAGCCTCGGCTGCGAAACGGCATCCGGTTCGAAAGTGTTCGACGCCATCAACGCATCGGGGCGACCGGTCGAGCGCCTGGTCGTTCAGAAAGCCGGCGGTTCGCGCACGACCTCCGACGCCGGTGTAACGATCGTGGAACACATGAAGGCCGAATTGGCGGCGCAGCCGACGGACGAAGGCGATCTTTCTGAACTCATCATTGCACTCGAATGTGGCTCTTCAGATGCCTTCTCTGGGCTCACGGCCAACCCCGCCGTGGGCGAGGCCGCCGACATCATCGTCGACGCAGGTGGCACGGTCATCCTCTCGGAGCTCACCGAAATGGTCGGCGCCGAAAGCGTCCTTTATCGCCGCTGCAAGACGCCCGAGGTGCGCGACGAACTCATGCGCCGCATCAAGGCCTACGAGATCGAGCTGTCGATGACCACCGAGGACGACAGCGGCGTGTTCATCTCGCCCGGAAACATAGAGGGTGGGCTGACGACGATCGAGGAGAAATCACTCGGCTGCATTTACAAGGCCGGCACCCGCCCGATCACAGAGGTGGTCGACTACGGCCAGCAACCTCATGAGAAGGGTGTCATCATCATGGATACGCCCGGCTACGACATTTCGTCAGTGACCGGCAAGATCATCGGTGGCGCCCACATGGTGCTCTTCACCACCGGAAAGGGCACGCCTTCGGGTTCGGCCATTGCCCCCGTTCTGAAGGTAAGCTCCAACAACCGCGTCTTCCGCGAGATGCCCGACGACATCGACATCAGCGCAGGCGACATCCTGGAAGGCACGAAATCGCTGCGCCAGGTCGGGGAGGAACTGGTCGATCTAGTGATGCGCATCGCGCGCGGCGAACAAGGCAAGGCCGAGTATTTCCAGATACAGGAGTTCGCCATTCCCAATGTCAGCGTGCTGCGTAAGGAAGTGATTCATGCGGAGATGGTCAAGCGCAACGACTTGAGTTTCATGCAATGAAGCTCGCCTACATGTACGCCACTCCGGAGGTGACGCCGGCACAGGTCACCGCAATACAGGGCGACGCTTCGGCCTGTTTCGCCCGAATCCGCGAACTGGGTTATGACGGTGTCGAACTCCTCGTGCGCGATCCGCGCGCCCTCGATCATGGCTTGATCGAGCGTCAGCTTGCAGATGCGGGCCTCGCCATGCCGGCCATCTGCACTGGTGAGGTCTACGGTGAGGACAAGCTCTCCCTTGCCGATCCCGATCCGGCACGCCGGGCCGAGACGCTGGAACGAATGATCGCCGCCATGGACTTGGCGGCACGCTTCGGTGCCATGGTCAATGTCGGGCGCATGCGCGGTCGCTATCTCGACGGGATCGCGCGCGGCCAGACCGAAGCGTGGGTCGTCGAGGGGATGCAGGCGGCCGCGGACGCGCGCCCCGATACCCGCATCGTTCTGGAGCCCGTCAACCATCAATATGCAAACTTCCTGATGGGTACGGCCGAAGCCGTGCGTTTTGTGCGCGACCTTGAGCGGGCGAACATCGGCCTGATGCTCGATCTGGCCCACATCACCATCGAAGGGGAAGTGCACCGCGACAGCCTCCGGGAGGCTGGCGACCTGCTCTGGCACTACCATGTCTGCGACAGCGACCGCCGGGCCGTTGGCCATGGCGGCTGGGATATCGCCGCCGCCCTGAACGATCTCGACGCGATCGGCTACGACGGCTGGACCACCGCTGAGCATTTCCAGGTTCCCGACGCCGAAGCGGCAATGGCGCAGTCCATCCGCTGGCTGAATGGACACTACGACAAGCACTGACCCACACAGGACATAGTCATGAAGATCGTACGCTTTGCCCAAAACAACGCCGAGCATTGGGGCCTGCTCGACAACGAAGGGGTGCGCACCCTGCCCGACGGTCCCTTCGGCGAGATTGTGCCGTCGGCGGATGTCCTACCGCTTGCTGGGGTCAAGCTTCTTGCTCCGGTGAAGCCTGGTAAACTAGTCTGCGTCGGGCTCAACTATGTCCTGCACGCACGTGAATCCGGTCTGCCGCTCCCCGACGAACCACTGCTGTTCATGTGCTCGCCGCAGGCGATCATCGGCCCCGGCGAGGCAATCGTTCTGGACAACCACGAGCAGCGCGTCGAGTTCGAGGCCGAGCTTGCGATTGTTATCAAGAAACGTGCCCGCAACGTTCCGGCAGCCGAGGCGGCATCGGTCGTTTTGGGGTACACCTGCGCCAACGACGTTTCGAACCGTAACCTCCAGCTCAAGGACAAGCAGTTCACGCGGGCCAAGTCGTTTGATACCTACAAGCCCATGGGACCATGGATCGAAACGGATCTGAACCCTGATGACCAGAGCATCCGTCTCCTCCAGAACGGGGTAGTCAGGCAGGACTCGACCACGGCTGACATGATTTTCTCGACGTCCTTCATCATCGAGTTCGTCAGCTCGATCATGACGCTGGAGCCGGGCGACGTCATCATCACCGGAACCCCTTCGGGCGTGAGCCCAATGCAGTCTGGCGACCGGATCGAGGTCGAGATCTCGGGCATCGGAATGCTGAAAAACATCGTCCAATGAACACAGCGCGGAGGGCTAGCAGAAAGGCTTCTGCTTCAGCCCTCTGCGTTCGTCAGCATAGGAAGAAGCTGCAGTGCCACGTAAAGGCGAAGCCGCGTATCGGTCCTGAAATCGGTCAGCCCGAGCGCCGAACGACATCGCTCCAGCCTCTGGCGAACCGTGTTGACATGCAGGCCCAGAAGCTCCGCGGTGCGAGGCATGCTTTCATCTTCCCGCAGCCATACCTTCAGCGTCTCCATGAGCGTCGCCCCCTGCTCGCCCATGGCCAGCAGCGGATCGAGCAGTCGCAGGAAGCCAGGGCGGCTTTCCTCGATGACAGAGGGATGGGCGAGCAGCCGCAGCAGCAACATGTCCTCATGCCGGCTGATGCGATTGAAGCCGTTCAGCCTGATGCCGAAAGTCATTGCTTGCTTGGCCTCACGCCGCAGGACAGCCACCTCGGACAGGTCCGCCGGTCCCGACTGACCAAGACCATAGCGAAGGCCACGAGCGTGTTCGAGTTGCCGCTCGAAAACCTGATGCAGTTCTCGCAGCACAGCCTCGTAGGAACGGGGATCGGCTCCTGGAACCGGCACGGCAATAACGTACTCGCTGCCATCTTCTTCCTCGAGCAACAATGCCTTGTGGCGCCGCGAAAACTGGCGCAGGCGCAGCCTGAACAGTGCGGCATCGAGCGTATCGGCATCAAAAATGCGGGCAACCACCGCATGCCATCCATTTGCCGGCGGCAGGGCCTTGGCAATGAGCACATTCCTGGCTTCGCGCGAAAGCATCGGATCAAGCAGATCGCTGAGCAGTTTCGCGTTGCTCGCAAGATTGGCGCGCGTGCCGGCGTTTGCGTCTACCAGCGTCTGCAGCAGATGTACGGAGAGGCGCAAGCACTCGAGATCGGGCTCGGAAGCGCTCTGGTCGCGCTCGACGACAGCTACCATGCCGCCGCCGTCCGCCCCCATTCCCGAACGCGCCACCGCGACCTTTGTGCCAGCGACCGTCATGCGCAGAGGTATGTCGTCCGGCTGGGCACCAGTCACCGCCCCCTCGATGAGGGCTTCCGCCAGCATTTCGGCCTCTGCAGCCGCGACCCCCCGACTTTCGAGCTGCAAACCCGCTTCATTTTCAAAGGCAAGGACCAGCGGCAGCTTGATAAAGCCAGCCACCAGTTCGAACAGCTCGCGCAGCGAGCCAATGCCCGACTGATGCTGCGAAAATGCGCGGTAGATGGCGCTGAGGTAAGCCGCTTCCTTGCCCTGTTGCTGACCGCCATGGGAAAATACCCTTCCGATGAGATCGCTCCACGCCAGCGGCCCGGGCAGGGAAATGATAGGAAATCCAAGCTCCTCGGCACGGCGGTACGCGTTGTCGGGAAATTCGCGCAGGTACCTCGTCAGCTTGACGCCAAGACCTGCGGCATTGCGCGCTGCAAGCTGTTCGATCAAGACAACGAGCGCATCCGGGCTTTGCTGGACCGGGTAGGTGCTGGTCACGACGAATTCGTGCGGCTTTACCCAGTTCACCGCATCAGGAGCGTCGATAACGGTAACCGACCGTACATCGACGGCCAAAGAGCCTGTGCCGGCTATGACCGTGTGGCCGGAGAGGATTTCCCAATCCAGTATTTCGCGCAGGCTCAGCATGGAGCCTCGGGAGGAATTACTTCGGGCGTACGCGCCATGGTGAAATTTTTTCTTTCAGTGGTCCAAAAATTCATTTCAGTATCAGTAAAGAAGGAAACAACTCAATGCGCGCAACATGGCGGTGGTTCGGTCCACAAGATCCGATGACGATCGACTGGATACGCCAGTCGGGTGCGACCAGCATCGAAGCCAGCCTGTCCCAACTGCCCCCTGGATGCCTGTGGGAGGCAGATGCTATCGACGAGTTGAAGAAACTTGTCCAGACGGCTCCCGCAGGGCACACACCGCTCGAATGGGATACGCTCGGCGGCATCGCCATTCACGACGACATCAAGTTGGGCCGCCAGGGTACTGCGAGGCTGACCGCCAATTTTCAGGAGACAGTACGGCGGTTGGCGCAAGCGGGCGTACGCCGTATCAACTTCACCGTGATGCCACTGCTCGATTGGGTTCGGACCGGGCTGGACACAAGCCTTGAAAGCGGAGCCGAGGCGTTGGGCTTCGATGCGGTCGATTTTGCGGTTTTCGACATCCATCTGCTTAAGCGGCCCGGCGCTGAGGAGGAGATCGTTCCGGAAATCGCCGCGGCGGCCCGCCGGCGCCATCTCGAAACACCAGCGCAGCGGTGGCAGAAATTGTTGTCCATGCTTACGCGCGGCCTGCCAGGCGGCCCCGGACAGTATCGCAGCGGCGAATTCCATTCATTGCTCGGTGCCTATCAGAAAATGGGAACGGAAGCCTATCGGCAAAACCTGATCGATTTTCTCGGTGAAGTGGCGCGCACCTGCGAGGCGGAGGGAGCGGTGTTCGCTATCCATCCCGACGATCCTCCGATCCCATTGTGCGGACTGCCACGCATCGCAAGCACCCTGGAGGATTTCAGGAAAATCTTTGAAGGCGTATCATCTCCGCGCGCAGGCATGATATTCTGCTCAGGATCGCTCGCCAGCAGGCGCGACAATGCGCTGACGGATTTCATCGACAGGTTCGGTCCGCGCATCTTTTATGCCCATCCCCGGCGCATACGCTTCCGAGACGAATTCGGAAGCTTCACCGAGGCTGAGCATCTGGGCGGCTTAGGAGCATTCGACCTCCACGATGTTCTCGCGCTTCTGATGGCGGAGGAGGCACGCAGGCGCAGGCAGGGCATTGCCGACTGGGAGATCCCCTACCGCGCAGACCACGCCTGTCGAATCCTCTACGATCAGGAAAGAGCGGATTTCGTACCGGGATACACGCCTATCGGACTTGTCAAGGCAATGGCAGAATTGCGAGGGATGATCCACTCGATCGAAAAGAGCCAATGAATAACCTCGCCAGCTCTCTGGAACGTGGAAGCCGGTCAAATCGATGGCGATCGGCTTCTATTGGCTCATTCGATTGAGGCACCACGTCTGAGATGAACTCGGGCGCGTCGCCAACGATCTATGCCCTGTAGCGACGAAGCTCCAAATGGCCGCTCGCCTGTCACGGTCGCTGCCGTGCTGGTTCTCTCGGACCAACCTTGAAAATTAGGAGGCCGATCTAGCAAAGATCCAGAGGGTGAAGGCCAGCGGAGAAGCGCGATGGTGGTGCGGGACCCAAATTAGGCTTGGCCGTTGGGGCTCAGCTGCGAACCGACGCCAAAGCCGCTTCTCCTGATGCTCTGCAAGGAAGCCGAGCAGCCCGCCAATCGCGATCCCATCAAAAGCCGTCTCAATGACCCGTTCAAATTCGCGGTTGTCAGGCGCGAGCATCTGCGTTATCAGTAATTTTGACACTTTTAGGATTGTTGAAATATGGATGAACGTCAAGCGCTGATTGCGTTTGGGGCAATGTCCCAGGAAACGCGGCTCAAGATTGTAAGGCTGCTGGTAAGAGCGGGGCCGCAAGGCATGCCCGCAGGTAACATTGCAGAAGCCGCTGGGGTGTCGGCCTCAAACGTTTCATTCCATCTGAAGGAACTTGAACGTGGCGGTCTGGTTGCTGCCCGTAGGGATGCACGGTCGATCGTCTATTCAGCTGAATTCCAGGCGTTGAGCGGCCTGATCCGCTTCCTGATGGAGGATTGCTGCGCGGGCAACCCCGCCATTTGCGCACCTGCCCTCACCCCCTCATTCTGTGAACCAACGGATACTGTCCAATGACCGCAAGGAAGGTGCAGGTCCACCACCACCTCCAAGTGATTGGCCGCTTGGAACGGTCTACTTCAAAGAGCACGGACGCAGCCTGAGCCATGTCGACATTTGAACGCTACCTGACCCTCTGGGTTGCGCTTTGCATTGTCGCGGGTATCGCCTTGGGCCATCTGATGCCGGGCCTGTTCCAGGCCATCGGAGGTGCAGAAATTGCCAAGGTCAACGTCCCCGTCGCCGTTCTGATCTGGCTGATGATCATCCCAATGCTCCTGAAGATCGACTTCGCTGCCATGGGCGAGGTCGGGCGGCACTGGCGCGGTATCGGCGTGACCCTCTTCATCAATTGGGCTGTGAAACCGTTCTCCATGGCCCTGCTGGGGTGGCTTTTCATTGGCTGGCTGTTTCGGCCCTATCTGCCCGTTGACCAGATCGATTCCTACATTGCAGGCTTGATCATCCTGGCCGCGGCCCCCTGCACTGCCATGGTTTTCGTATGGTCGAACCTGACCAAGGGTGAACCTCATTTCACGCTGTCACAAGTGGCGCTCAATGATGCCATCATGGTTGTGGCCTTTGCCCCAATCGTCGGACTGCTCCTCGGCCTTTCCGCGATCACCGTTCCGTGGGGCACGCTCGTCCTGTCAGTGGTGCTCTACATCGTTATTCCCGTGATCATCGCGCAGGTGGTACGACGCCGGCTACTTGCTTCTGGAGGACAAAAGGCGCTCGACCGCATTCTCCACAAGCTCCAGCCGCTGTCCCTTGTGGCATTGCTTGCGACGTTGGTGCTGCTGTTTGGCTTTCAGGGCGAACAGATCATCGCCCAGCCCACGATCATCGCGCTGCTGGCCGTTCCGATCCTGATCCAGGTCTATTTCACTTCCGGGCTGGCCTACCTGCTCAACCGCATTTCTGGTGAACAGCATTGCGTCGCGGGTCCCTCCGCATTGATTGGGGCATCCAACTTCTTCGAGCTGGCCGTAGCCGCGGCGATCAGCCTGTTTGGCTTCAGCTCAGGAGCAGCACTGGCGACCGTCGTCGGCGTCTTGGTCGAAGTCCCCGTGATGCTGTCCGTCGTCTGGATCGTGAACCGCAGCAAGGGCTGGTACGAGCGCGGCTCGGCGGTCACTGCAACAAAAGAAACTGAAAGGACTGCATGATGGACGTCACCATCTATCACAACCCCGCTTGCGGCACGTCGCGCAATACGTTGGCATTGATACGCAATGCTGGCATCGAGCCAACATTGATCGAGTACCTGAAATCGCCGCCGACGCGTACCGTCCTCCAGGATCTAATTGCCAAGGCAGGCCTGACGGTACGCGAAGCCATCAGGCAGAAGGGAACGCCGTTTGCGGATTTGGGCCTGGATGATCCGGCACTGACCGACGACCAGCTGCTGGATGCCATGCTGGAGAGCCCGATCCTGATCAATCGCCCATTCGTTGTGACCCCCTGGGGCGTACGCCTCAGCCGCCCGTCCGAGGTCGTTCTTGAAATCCTGCCGCTTCCTCAAAAGGGACCTTTCTACAAGGAAGACGGTGAAGTGCTGATCGATGCCGAAGGAAACCGAGTTGCGTGACGTGCCAAACATCATAGGGGAAGCGCTCCAGCTTCCCGACCCTGCCCGCCTGTCCGCCCCCTCCTCCACTCACAGGCCACGCATTCTGCTACTGTATGGCTCACTGCGAGACCGTTCCTACAGCCGTTTTCTCACACAGGAAGCGGCTCGTCTGCTCGAACACTTCGGAGCAGAAACGCGTATCTTCGACCCGACGGGCCTTCCCTTGCCCGACGGCGCACCTACGGATCATCCGAAGGTCAAAGAGCTTCGTGACCTATCACTTTGGTCGGAAGGCCAAGTCTGGACTAGCCCGGAACGACACGGCGCAATGAGTGGTGTCATGAAGTCCCAGATTGACTGGATCCCGCTCGCTGTTGGGTCGATCAGGCCGACGCAGGGGCGTACGCTTGCGGTCATGCAAGTGTCTGGAGGATCGCAGTCTTTCAACGCGGTCAGCCAGATGCGGATCCTCGGCCGTTGGATGCGCATGATCACCATCCCCAACCAGTCCTCTGTGGCCAAGGCCTATCAGGAATTCGATGAGGCTGGCCGCATGAAGCCATCGTCCTATTACGATCGCGTGGTGGACGTCATGGAAGAATTGGTAAAATTCACGCTGCTCACCCGGGATGTCTCCGGCTACCTGACCAGTCGCTACAGTGAGCGAAAAGAGGACGCCGAGAAACTCGAGGCACGGGTCAGGCTGAAGGCCATCTGAGCCCCCGAGATTGATGATGGAGGTCAGCGATGTTGCCAAACCTTCACCGCAGAAATGACCAGGATCAGCGAAAGCATCGGCAAAAGCAGGGCGCTGGGGACAATGCCAAGCAACCTCCCACCGATGAAGCTGCCAACGATTGAACCCACGGCCATAATCACCAGAAACGCCTGGTTGCGTTTAAGGACCGAAAAACTCTGATCCCTGCTGTAGCGGGCAAATCCGGCAGTCATGGTCGGAAGGCTGACTGCCAGCGACAGACTTCCAGCCAATTTAATGTCGGCACCAAAAAGCAAGATCAGCGTTGGTATCAGCAATTCGCCGCCCGCTACGCCAAGGAGCGAGGCGACGACGCCAATCAGGAAACCTGCGAATACGCCTGCGACCACCAGATAACCGTCTGAAAGAGCAGGCGCGCCGTGGCCTTGGCCGTGGCCGATCAGGAGGACTCCAGCAATCAGAACAAGAAGAACGGCGATAATCCTGAAAAGCGTTTCTGAGCTCAGCCTTTCTGAGCTCAGCCTTGTCGCCCATCCGGCTCCGAACCACGCGCCCACAATGCTCCCGGCCAACAGATTGGCGATTACTCCCCAATGTTGAAGAATGTCCGCGGCAGGTACGGCCTGCATACGGAACGGCAAGGCTGAAGCGACGACCACAAGGCTCATTGCTTTGTTCAGGATGATCGCCTCGAGAGGAGCGAAGCGAAACAGACCTATGAGAAGAGGCAGTCTGAATTCAGCACCTCCCAATCCAATCAACCCGCCCAGAGTGCCGATAATGGCTCCGCCCCCAAACGCGGCCACCCCAGAACGAGCCTTCGCCCCCTGCTTATTGCCCATTCCTTCTCCACCTCCGCTCAACCATCTGTCATTGCAGCATTTGCGGCATGACTTTCAATAAGGTTGGACGCATTCATGAACCTGTCATATTTCGATAACTATCGAAGTATGAATTGACGGGGTGAACTGCTGCGCCTAGCCTACTTCCATGAACATCGAAACAGCAGCCAATCAGCTTGAGGCGCTCGGCAATCAGACTCGCTTGCGGGTGTACCGGGCGCTCGTCCGTGCCGGCGAAGAAGGTCTTGCCGTTGGACATCTGCAAGACAGGATCGGCATCGCCGCATCGACGCTTTCCCATCATTTACATCGACTGATCGCCACTGGACTGGTCACGCAGGAACGGCAGGCGACGACGCTGATCTGCAGGGCCAACTACGCTGCCATGAACGGATTGCTTGGGTTCCTGGTCGACGAATGCTGCGCTGATGCGGCCACCCAAAAACGGGACGACGCAGCTTAATTTTTACCTGAAACTTCGATAATGCCAGAAAGACGAAATATGTCATCGGCTGTTTCAATTGAACATCGTCGCAGCATGGTCATCTGGGGCCTGGGCCTAACCCAGATTATTGGATACGGCACCCTCTATTACAGCTTCAGCATCCTTGCTCCTGGAATGGCCAAGGACTTCGACTGGCCGCAGGAATGGGTGTTCGGCATCTTTTCAGCCTCGCTGCTTGTTGGCGGTTTAGCGGCTCCGTCGATTGGTCGTCGGATCGATCAACATGGCGCAGGCCCCATGATGGCCCTTGGATCCCTTGTAGCCGCATGCGCTCTGATTTTGTGTGCGTGGGCTCCAGGGCGCATTCCCTTCATTGCGGGAATGGTCGTCATGGAGATCGCGTCCGCATTTGTCCTCTACAACGCCGCCTTCGCGGCACTGGTGCAGATCACCCCCCAGACAGCGCAGAGGAGCATCACCCATCTGACCCTGATCGCCGGGTTCGCATCCACCTTGTTCTGGCCGATTACCTCCGAGCTTCACAAACATCTGACGTGGCGTGAGGTGTATCTGGCGTTTGCCGCGCTAAACTTGGTTGTCTGCCTGCCTGTTCATTTTTGGCTGGCGAGAGCCATGAAGGCGGACAGATCGAGGCAAGGGCTGGCGAAATCAGAAAGCGCGGCGGCAATCGAGGGGAGCATCAGCGCACCAGATCGGCGGAGAACTTTCACACTGATGGGGCTTGGTTTCGCTCTCGAAGGCTTTGTCCTCTCCGCCTTGCTCGTACACATGGTTCCGCTACTCACTGCAGTCGGGCTCGGAGCAAGTGCAGTTCTGGTGGGGACGCTGTTTGGGCCATCCCAGGTTTTCAGCCGCTTCGTTAACATGCTTGTCGGACGCGGGCTTTCGCCACTGATACTGGCAGTCGTCTCAGCGATGTTTTTGGTCACAGGACTGATGGTGCTGCTAACCACTGCCCCTTGGTTTGCCGGCGGTGTCGCCTTTGCCATCCTCTTCGGACTGGGGTCAGGATTGACCAGCATCGTCCAGGGTTCCCTTCCCCTGGCCCTGTTTGGCTCTGAAGGCTACGGAGCACTGCTTGGCCGCATCTCCGCCATCAGGTTGATCGTCTCCGCACTCGCGCCGTTCATTTTCTCCATCCTCATGGCACGTGTTGGGACCTGGTCCGCTCTTTCCGTTGCCATCGTGCTTGGCATCGGGGGTGCAATCGCCTTCGCGAGCATTGGATGGACTCGCCGTTCTCCGGAACTCGTGCCAGAGACGTGAGCATTGACCAATCCCATGAGAGGTTGGCCCAAAGCTAGGGAGCGCCCATGGGCAACGGCAGCAATGGGCCGCAAGCAGCCTGACGGCTTAGCAAAATACTTGGCCAGTAGCGGACATCCAACGAGTCTGCCTGTCTGCAGTTCTCGGAGTACGCCGCCGCAACCGGCTACCAGTCCTCGCATGCAGGGCAGGCCGCCAGCCTGGGCCGCCGAGAGGAATGGCAAAGCCGCAAAAGACCTGCCGCCGCACAAGATATCGAAAAGCGCACTGGTCCCTCCCTCTCGTTTTCTCGCCTGGAGCGGTCTGGCTTCGAAGGCCTGAAATTACTTTAGACTTAAAAGTTTTTTTATGGAAAGCTTGTTCCCGCGAGCATTCGCACCGGGACGGCGGCGAACACGTTCGATGCCTGCGGGAATGGGCAAATGAAAACCGGACGGAGGGGCTCATGTATGAAGCGATTGTCGTAGGTGCAGGCCACAATGGCCTCGCTGCGGCCATACACCTTGCCTCGCGCGGCTGGAAAGTTGCGGTCATCGAGCAGGCCGTCGAGGCCGGCGGCGCGGTCAAGACCCGCGAGGTGACGTTGCCTGGCTTCCGTCACGACCTTTGCGCCATGAATCTTTCCATGTTCGCAGGGTCCGCCTTTTTTGCCGACTACAAGGACGAACTGGTCGCACATGGACTGGAACTGGCGCCGGCGTCGGATACGTTTGCGTCTGCCTTTCCCGATGGCGGCTGGTTGGGCGTCAGCGCGAGCCTGGAAGAGACCGCATCACGCATTGCAGCCATGTCGCCGAAGGATGCCGAGGCGTGGCGGACGATGTTCGCCAAATTCGGCGTACAGGCGCCACATATTTTCGGCCTGCTCGGTGCCGAGATGCCTTCGCTGAAAACCGCAAGGGTTGCCTGGAATGCCTGGCGTGCTTTGGGCACCGGCGGAGTCTACGACATGGCGCGCATGCTGCTCGCCACACCTCGCGATTTCCTTGACGCGCATTTTGAGAGCGCCAAGGTGAAGGCCATGATGGCCGCATGGGGCTTGCATCTGGATTTCGCGCCCGACACGGCGGGCGGCGCGCTGTTCCCCTATCTGGAATCGATGGCGAACCAGGCTTTCGGAATGGTCATTGGCAAGGGCGGAGCCGATACGATCATTCGCGCGATGAGTTCGCTTCTCAAGGCGAAGGGCGGCGAGATCATCCTCGGTACGGCGGTCGAACGAATTGAAACCGACCGTAAACGCGCGACGGGCGTTAGGCTTGCCGATGGCCGCGTTTTGCCGGCAAGCCGCGCCGTTGTCGCCAATGCGCATCCGCAGCTTGTCTTTGGCAAACTCCTGCCCGATGACCCAGACCGCGCATCCTTCGACACCAGAATTGCCGGCTTTCGCGCTGGCCCCGGAACGATGATGCTTCATCTCGCACTGGACAGTCTGCCGGACTGGAAGGCTGGTGAAGATCTCCAACGCTTCGCCTACGTGCATCTTGCGCCCGAGATGGGCCTCATGGCACGAACTTATGCGGAAGCTACGGGTGGATTGCTGCCACGGGAACCTGTGCTGGTTGTCGGCCAGCCCACAGCGGTCGACGCAAGTCGCGCTCCGGCGGGTAAGCATGTGCTCTGGGTGCAGGTGCGGGTGGTCCCGGCGGAGATTCTCGGCGATGCTGCTGGAACCATCGCAGCGCGTTCATGGGACGAAGCCAAGGATGCTTATGCGGAACGGGTTCTCGATCTGCTCGATACCTACGCGCCGGGGGTTCGCTCCAAGATTCTCGGGCGAGCGGTGTTCTCTCCTGTGGATCTCGAACGCGAAAACCCGAACCTCATCGGCGGTGACAATTTGTCGGGCAGCCACCGGCTCGATCAGAACTTCATGTTCAGGCCTGTTGCAGGCTGGTCCCGCTACAGGACGCCGATAGAAAAGCTCTATCTCTGCGGCGCTTCGACATGGCCGGGCGCCGGCACAGGGGCAGGATCGGGCTACCTGCTCGGCCGGAAATTGGCCGGCAAGTAACCCGCATAAAGCAATGTCTACTTGAGCGAGGAGCCTAGCAGGAAACCGGAGCCGCCGCCCAATCCCGGCCCGGGATGGGTGGATGCGCCAATGTGGTAAAGCCCCGGAACATGCGTCCGATGGTTGACCGAATTCTTGAGCGGACGCCAGAGAAAGAACTGGTCAATGCCGCAATAGCCACCATAGGGGTCGCCACCTACAAGGTTGACATTCAGCGCTTCAAGATCAGCCGGTGAGTAGCTGCGACGCGCCAGCACGGTTTCGCGGAAGCCTTCGATATTGGTCGCAAGAATATCCTCGATGCGGTCGGCGAATTTTTCCCTGACAGGCTCGGTCCAGCGACCGTCCTTAGGCGTTTCGATCAAGCCCGCCGCGTCACCTTTAAGCAAACGCGGCACTTCAGGCAGTTGCAGCCACAGGATCGCCTTGCCTTCCGGAGCGCGTCCCGGATCGAGCGCTGTCGGTTGACCGACGCAGATCGTCGAAATGGCGGGCAGCATGCCACGCTCAGCCTCGTTGGAGGCGCGTGAGACGCCGTCGAGACCAGGGGTCATATGGATGAGCGCGACCTTGTCGAGACCATCCGCCTTCCATCGGGGCGGCTGTGACAGCGCGTAGTGTATCTGCATGTTGCCCTTGCCATAACGATAGGCGGTGACGCCATCCGTGACGGCGGAAGGAAGCTGCTTGCCGGCAAGCAATCGATTATAGAGCTGGTTCGGCGTAACCGAGCAGATGACACCCTTGGCTGCGTGTAGCGTCGTGCCGTCGGAAAGCCGCACGCCTTTTGCGGCGCCGCCGCCATCAAGCACGATCGCCTCGACATCCGCGCCTGTCTTCACCATGCCATGCTGGTCTTCGATGAGGCGCTTGAAAGCGGCAACCAGATTCTGGGTCCCTCCCTTCACGATCGGACAGCCGGCGGCCTCAACAGCAAATGCAATCACCTTGGCCATTTGCGCCGAATAGGCGCTTTCAGGACCAAGTCCGGTATGCAGGACCCACGGCGCCCATAGCGCTTGCGTCACCTCCGACCGGTAGGTGGTTTCGAGATGAGCCCGCGCCGTCTCCAGCGCCTCGCCGAAGAAGGACGCCATGGCGCGCGGCCCCCGCCGCCAGGTCTCCTTCAGGACTGTTTTCAGCATGCCGCCGGACCAGAGAGAACCACCGAGCAGCGAGAAAACAAACGGCGCATCGGCACCCATGCCCTCCATCACCTTGGCAAAGCGCCCGCCGTCGCCCGCGGCCAGACCATCGAACAAGGCGATATTGCGCGCCCGTTCAGTTGAGAACACCGCCGCCCGGCCATCGGGCAGCAGAACGGCGGTCGGCGTATCGGTGGTAGCGATCTCGAGGCCGCGCGCATGCAGATCTTTGCCGAGCGCTGCATAGGCCGGCGAGAGAAGAAACAGGACGACGGTCGTTGCCATCACATCATGGACAAAGCCGGGTGCCGTAATTTCTTCGGTACGCAGGCAGCCACCGAGCCTGTCGTTGCGTTCCAGTACCAGAACCTTGCGGCCTTTGCGGCCGAGCATAGCGGCGGCGACAAGCGCGTTGATGCCGCTGCCAACGACAATGTAATCAGCGTCGCTCATATTGTTATGGCTCCCCCATTCCTGCAAATCCGGCACCCGATCCGAACGCCCCATCCAGAAGCTGGACAACATTTTCGATCGGATCAAGCCTGTTGACCGTGTTTTGCTTCAGCCTACGCGACCGGCGTAAAAAATATCCGTTTGCATATAAATCCGCTTGGCAAAACGGCGGAAACCATTTTAACATTAAAATATCTCTTCAGACCGGCGCCGCTGATGGTCCCATCGGCAAGAACACCGGCGAAGCAAGGGATCAGGGAGGAACCAATGACGAATTTTACAAGACGTGAGACGCTTGCGCTGGGTGCCGGTACATTTCTGGCCGGGTTGCTTGCCGGTCGAGGCATTGCATCGGCTGCCGCCGTCGGCGATGCATTGACGATTGCATTCAACGTAAACCTGCCGTCCTTTGATCCAACTGTTGGCCCATCCGCGGTCAACCCGACGATTCAGGCGATTTATCAGTCGGTTTTCGACCAGTTCATCGGCCAGGCACCCGACCTTTCCTTCAAGCCGGGTCTGCTGACCGAATGGGGCTGGAACGACGACAAGACGAAGGTCTGGATGACAGTGCGCGACGGCGTCACCTGGCACGACGGATCACCCTTCACCGCCGAGGATGTCGTATGGTCGCTTGAGCGAGCTGCCAAGCAGGAGACCGGCAACCCGATCCAGTTCATCTGGTCGACCGCCGGCAACTACAAGATTGAAGGCAACAAGATCACCGGCGACGTGCTGCGCTTCGAGCCGACCTTCTTCAAATGGATGGCTTTCCTCACCGGCTATGTCCTGCCCAAGGCCTATTACGAAAAGGTGGGCGCCGAGGGTTTCGAGAAAAAGCCGATCGGCACCGGCCCGTATATGGTCGACGCCTACGAAGGCAACGCGTTTCTCCGGCTGAAGGCAAATCCGAATTATTTCGGCGGCAAGCCCGCATTCGAGACCGTGGTGTTCAAGTTCGTTCCGGACGCGACCAGCCGCGTGGCGGAAATCGAAAGCGGATCGTCCGATGTGACAATCGACGTTCCCTACGAAGAGTTCGATCGCTTGAAGGCTGTTTCGGGCCTGGCCGGCGTCACTACGCCAATCACAGATATCGGCATGATCTTCCTCAACAATGTCGATGTCATGCTCGACCAGAACGTGCGCCTCGCCGCCCATCACGCCATCGACAAGAAGGCGATCGTCGAACGCCTGCTGCACGGTTACGGCGTGCCGATCGATACGCTCGAGGCTCCTGAATATGCAGCCTACGATCCGACCATTGTTGTTGGTTATGATCCGGAGAAATCCAAACAACTTTTGGCCGCCAGCGGCTTCTCGACCGACAAGCCAGCGAAATTCACCATCCAGACCACGCGCGGTCTCAAGCCAAAAGACTACGAGATGATCCAGGCGATCGTCGGCATGTGGCGCAAGGTTGGCATCGAAGCCGAGATCGAAGTCTACGAAATCGCCAAGCATTACGAGCTTCGCGCTGCCGATCAACTCGCGCCTGCGGCGTTCTACAACTGGGGCAACGCGATCGGCGATCCGACGACATCGACCGGCTTTGCCATGTTTGGCCCGTCTCCGCACTCCGTGTGGAACACCGATGATCTCGACAACATGATCGCGCCGCTTTGGGGCGAGAAGAACGAGGAAAAGCGCATCGCCG
This sequence comes from Aminobacter sp. 01T433, assembly GCF_056398585.1. Lineage (NCBI taxonomy): Bacteria > Pseudomonadati > Pseudomonadota > Alphaproteobacteria > Hyphomicrobiales > Phyllobacteriaceae > Aminobacter > Aminobacter sp. 01T433. The sequence continues at coordinate 112,922 of NZ_JBFTPR010000013.1, read as the reverse complement.
GGTGGAAAGCCGTGTCGAAATATATCGCGGAGAACGGCTACGTCATTCCGTTGCTGCAATATGTGCAGCCAATCGTCTACAAGTCTGATCTGAAGGTCACGCCGAGCGTGGCGGGCTCGCTGCAGCCCATCCTCGTTGCAAAGGCGTAATCCGCCAGCCAGAGCAGCCGATACGAAGGTCAGTGCGTAGATGGGCTTTGCGCGGGTTTGCAAACAGGTGCTGATGGCAGCCATGACACTTCTTGGCGTCGGGCTGATCGTCTTCGTGTTGCTGCGCGTGGTGCCGGGAGATCCGATCTCCATGATGATCGCGCCGGGCGCCAGCCCGGCCGACATCGTTGCCTTGCGTGCCCGTTACGGCCTTGACGACAGCATTGCTGTCCAGTTCTTCATTTGGCTGAAAGGCATTCTATCCGGCGATTTCGGCACTTCAATCTCGCTGCGCCGCGACGTTCTCGAACTGCTGGCTGAAAGACTGCCGGCGACTTTGGAACTTGCAATGGCCGCTTTTCTGGTCGCCGTCTTGCTTGGCGGTGCGGTCGCGGTGATTGGGGTGCGTCTGCGCCGAACCGTCGGTGAATCGGTGATCGACGCGGCCAATGGACTCTTCCTGGCGGTCCCGGATTTTGTCTGGGCGTTGGCGCTGGTTCTCGTGTTGGGTGTCCTCTACCCGGTCTTTCCGCTTTCGGGCCGCGTTGATCCACAATCGGCCTCCGATTTTGCTACGCGGTTTTATCTACTGGAGAGCGTTGTCACGCTGCGCTTCGACAAATTCGCAGAGGTGGCTTCTCATATGGTCATGCCGACGCTTGCCCTGGCGCTGCCGCTCGCTGCCATCATCGCACGGGTTCTCAAGGATGCATTGTCGGAGGCGATGGTGCAGGACTATGTCCTGCTTGCAAGACTGAAGGGCATGTCCGAGTGGCGGCTTATCCTGCAGGAGGCGCTGCGCAATGCCGTTGGTCCCACGCTTGCGCTGACCGGCGTGCAACTAACCTTTCTGATCGGCGGCACAGTTATCGTCGAGCGCATCTTCTCTTATCCTGGAGTTGGAAACATGGCGATTGATGCCGTGATCAACCGCGACCTGCCGCTGATCCAGGGTCTGGTACTTGCCTTCGGGCTGATCTTCATCCTCATAAACATTCTCGTCGACCTCGCCGTGGTCGCTCTCAATCCGCGGCTTCGGCATGGTTGAGGTTTCTGCGGCTGAACAGCCGAGACAACGCCGCCAACATTTTGGTGCTTTGCTCCGCGAACCGAAGGTTGTCTTTGGCGGCGGTTTCATCCTGCTTCTCATCGTGATGGCGCTCTTCGCGCCATGGATCGCCCCCAGAGACCCGCTGGAGCAGGATCTCATGCTCGGCTCATTGCCGCCGGCAGGATTTTCCGGCGCGGAACCGGGTTACTATCTGGGCACGGACGATCTTGGCCGTGATGTCCTGTCCCGCCTCATCTATGGCTGCCGCATCGCCCTTACGGTTGCTTTCGTCGCAGCCAGCCTCGCCGCCATCATCGGCACTTTGCTCGGGCTCGTCGCCGGCTGGTACGGCGGTTGGATAGACGTGGTCGTCTCTCGCCTGGTCGACATCTGGATGGCGTTCCCGCCCGTTCTGTTGTCGATCCTTCTGGTGGCCATCCTCGGGTCAGGCGTCCACTCGGTCATTGCGGCCATCGTCATCATCGACTGGACACGTTTTTGCCGCGTCGTACGCGCCGAAACCGTCGCGCAGGCAACTATGGACTATGTGACGGCCGCCCGAACAATCGGCTTTCCACGGTTCACGATTTTGATGCGGGAGATCCTGCCCAATGTGGCGCCGGTACTCGTTGCACTTGTCAGTCTGGAAATGGGTATCGCGGTGATCGTCGAAGCCATTCTTTCCTTTGTCGGCCTTTCGGTTTCTTCCGACACCCCCACTTGGGGCGGAATGATCGCACAGGGCCGCCAGATCGTTCACCATGGCTGGTGGGTACTGGCGTTTCCACTCCTCTTGCTTTTTGCCACGGTGCTGGCCTTCAACCAGCTCGGCGATGGGTTGCGCCGCGTGCTCGATCCGGTAATGCGCCGATGAGCGCCCCAGTGCTTTCCATCGCAGATCTCGGCGCAGTCAGCGACCGGGATGCCGGCGCGGCGATCCTGCGCGGGGTTTCCCTGGAGTTGCAGGCTGGTGAGGTACTTGGCCTGGTCGGCGAAAGTGGCGCCGGCAAGTCGACCATAGCCAAGGCGGTGCTCGGCGTATTGCCGCGTACCGTGCGGATCACCACCGGCACAGTTCTTTTTGGTGGCCGCGACCTTCTTCGCCTGCCTCCCCGTGAACTCAGGGAAATCCACGGATCGGAAATAACGCTGATCCCGCAGGATCCAATGACAGGCCTCAATCCCGGTCGGCGCATAGAAAGCCAGTTGACCGATGGTTTGCGGCTCAAGCTAGGAATGAAATCGGCTGCAGCCCGCGAGCGCGCCCTCACTTTGCTTGACGAGGTTCACATTCGTGAGCCAGAGCGCGTCTTGAAGGCCTATCCGCATGAGTTGTCGGGCGGCATGCGCCAGCGCGTCCTCATTGCCGCCGCCTTCGCCATGAACCCGAAACTGGTGATCGCCGACGAACCAACGACGGCGCTCGACGTGACCGTGCAAAAGCAAATCCTGCGGCTGATCCGCGCTATGCAGGCAAAACATGGAACGAGCGTCATCTTCGTGACGCATGACCTTGGGGTGGTCGCGCAGATTTGCGACCGTGTGATGCTGCTCTATGGCGGCATGGTGGTGGAAACCGGCAACACCGGGGATATTCTGACCAACCCGCGCCACCCTTACATGCGTGCGCTTCTCGCGGCGGGACCACGCTATGATCGTCCCGATCGCACGCTGGCGCCTGTGCCGGAGACTGTTTTCACCGGCCTGCGCGAGGAACTCGCTGCCTTCGATCGCGGAACGACGCGTCATGGGTGACGTTCTTCTGGCGGCCAAAAATATCGAAGTCGCTTATGGCGCAACCCGCAACCTGAAGGTGCTGCATGGGATCGACCTTTCGATCGCGAGAGGCGAGACGCTGGGTATCGTTGGCGAATCTGGTTCGGGCAAGACGACGCTGGGGCGCGCTCTGTTGCGCCTCATCAACGTAACCGCCGGCACCATCACGTTCGATGGCAAGGACATAACGAATTTCGATGAAGCCGCCATGCGGCCGCTCAGGCGGCGCATGCAAATGATTTTCCAGGACCCCATGTCCTCCCTTAATCCGCGGCATACCATTCGCAGGATTTTGACAGGCCCCCTCCTCCTGCACGGTCTCGCGCCGAACGCCAAGGATGCCCTCAGGCAAGCGGCGCGTATCGTCGAACGTGTCGGCCTTCCCGTTTCAGCGCTCGACAGGAACCCGCACGAACTATCGGGTGGACAGCGTCAACGGGTAGGCATCGCGCGCGCGGTAGTGATGCAGCCGGATTTCGTGCTTGCCGATGAAGTCGTATCGGGCCTGGATGTGTCAACGCAGGCGCAGGTGCTCGCCCTTATCGCCGAGCTCAGCCGCGAAATGGGTCTCGCGGTTGCCTTCATCAGCCACGACCTGTCGGTCATCCGCGCCATTTGCGACCGGGTGATGGTACTGGAGGGAGGCAGAGTCGCGGAGGAAGGCCCATGCAGCCGCGTTTTCAACGCACCGCAATCCGACTACACACGGTCATTGCTCGACGCCATTCCTTTGCCTGAACCGATGCCCGGTTGGCTCGATACATAGCTGGCGGATGAAGTCGATTTTTTGTCGTGCTGGGGAAAGAGCCAGAACGTTTCAGATCACCACGGTCGAGTACGCGTACTGTTAAGGCTTGATCGCGCGGCGTGGAGGGTTTCAAAAGACTCAGCATGGCGTCGAGAAAGGTCTGCTGCAAAGGCTGAGTGGAGGCGCAGAGAGCGCCTGATCCGAGGCCAATTGTGCGGCAAGAATTTCGAAACTGTTCGGTGAACGTTATGCCGTTGAAACCCGAGGCTCTTTGCTGCCCCTCTCTTCGAAAACCCTCTGATCTCCGTGCGAGTCGCAATGACCGAGCACAGTGGTTAGGAATACTCGCCGGGAAGTTGGGTGGGTTCGAGTGCGGGCTTTGGTACGTTTGGCACGAGCCCGCAAACCACCCGTAAAATTCGTATTAGACTTCATGTGAAATGCCTATTAGGCATCGGATAGAAAATTAAAATAGCTGCGTAACCATCTGATTTTGCTATTTCTTCTGCCGCGCCAGCCGACCAATCCGAACCGCGCCCAGCCATCATGCACGTGACTACGAGCGCCTGCGGACGCCAATCATGCAGTTTTGGAGCTAGAACACTGATGGGCCCCGGGGCAGCCGCATCTCGACGCGCTCGGTCCACGATCCGGTCAAGGCGATGTGCATGAGCGGTATTTCCGATAGCCAAGTCACCTGCCTGTGCGAAGAGACCACGACAAGGTCAGGCCTTCCTGGCCCGGCCAATCGAAGGCGACTGGCCGTATCTGTGGATCTACGCCACTTATCTGAACGTGCGTCGCGGCGGGCGCATCGCATCGGTCGCTGTCATAATTCTTCGCAAATACAGAATAATATACCTGCGGCATGAAGGCACACGCCTGACAAATAATACAGAAAACAATTCCCATCTAGGTAGCAATCACTGGATTCGACCTGCATTTGACATCCTTCAATTTGTCTACGCCCAGATGAGCTGCTCTCGCTGCAATAATTCCGATACCCCTGCAATTGACAACGCTTCGGGGCGCTGGCTATTTTCCGACTCGGAATTGGTTCCGCCGAGAGGTGGATGAAAAGGGAACACGGTGAGGCCACTGGCCGAATCCGCGACTGCCCCCGCAACTGTAACCGTTGAGCCTTCTCCAACATGCCACTGAGCGCACGTTATGCGGTCGGGAAGGCGGAGAAAGGCTGAGACACGGAAGTCAGGAGACCTGCCCGTTCCAGTCACCCATGCTTTGTCCACGGGGTGCGGACAGGCGCGGTCGCTCGTGGCGGTGACATTGAAAAGTGTTGCCGCATGCGGAGGGCCGCAGTGTGAATTGCATTCCCTGCACCAGCCTGCCTGCGGTTTGGAGAAACTGGCGCGCCTTAACCGCGCCACCCGAACCATTTGGGGGCAAAATTGCAGAGACTACTCATTGCCGCCGGCGCACTGTCGCTGGCACTTCCCGGTCACACCTACGCGCAAGAGGCGCCTTCATCAGGGCCGACCCTGCTCGACAGGCTGGTGATCACCACGCCTCTTCGCCGCGCAAGCTCGCTTGTGCGGGCTACCTCCTCCGTCACGGTCATCGATGAAGACGAGATCAAGGGATCGGCTGCGCCCGATCTGCCCTCGCTCCTCAAGCGCTATCCCGGCGTTTCGATCATCGGTTATGGCGGCCAAGGCTCCGCATCAAATGTCTATCTTCGGGGCATGTCCTCGGGACAGACACTCGTGCTCGTCAATGGGGTGCGTACGGCCTCAGCCACCAGCGGAACAAGCTCGATCTTCAACATCCCGCTCTCCGCGATCGAGCGTATCGAAATAGCGAAGGGTCCGCATTCAGCCCAATACGGCGCTGATGCCATTGGAGGGGTGATCAACATCATCACCAGGCAGGGCGGCAAGTGCGACGACGGACGCGATCGCTGCGGATCGATTACCACGGGGGTAACATATCCCTGGGGAGCACATGTATCCGGCAACGTGCGTGGCCAGACGGCAGGCGGCGTTGAATACGCTCTGGGCGGCAGTCTCCTCGGCACCCAAGGTTATGACTTCACCACACCCTTGGCATGGGGCCATGAACCCGACGATGACGGTTTCCTGCAGGGCTCAATGAATTTCTCTGTCGCCAAATCCTACGACTGGGGTCGGCTTTACGCCGACGGCCTCTTTGCCCGTGGCCGGACGGAGTATGATAATTCGTTTCCGTCGTTCAACGAGGTCGACACCGATACATTCGCCGGAAAGATCGGCGCCACGTTGAAGCATTCGGACAGCTGGAATTCGACCGTCGAGGTTTCCAGCGGCCTAGACCGTTCGACCAACTTCCGTGATGGTGTTGTTGGCAACAGTGAGTTTGACACTCAGCGCATTGGAATCTTCGCCTCAACCGAGAAATCCTTGGAGATTGGCGACGCAACGCATGTCGTGGCTGGCGGAGCTGAAGCCTATCGCGAAGGTGTGGAGTCGACCGTCGACTTCGGTGTCGACTCCCGCAATCTGGGTGCGGTCTTCGGGCAATATTCGGTCGAGTATGGCGCACTCACCATCGATAGCGGCCTGCGCTACGACCACAATGAACAGTTCGGCGATGCGACGACTTACAATCTCGGTGCCAGCTGGGAAATCGTTCCGGATCTCATCGCGCGAGCGTCCTACGGCACAGGCTTCCGTGCCCCGACCTTCAACGACCTCTATTATCCGGGCTACTCGAATCCAAACCTCAAGCCGGAAAAGTCTCGTTCCTACGAGATCGGCCTGAACTGGCGGCCGACGGTCGACACGACGGTTGACGTAGCCGTCTACCAGACTTGGCTCACCGACGCGATTGCGTCCAATCCCCCAACTTACCTCCCCTTCAACGTCGCCAGAGCCAAGGTTTCGGGCATAGAGGCTTCGGTGTCTCACCAATTCAGCGACAGTTGGAGCGGAAAGGCTACGATCGACTATCGCGAGCCAAAGAACCAAGACAACGGGCTCTACATTCCCTACCGCGACCGGTTCAAGGCCACGGCGGAGATAGGCTACCTAGCGAACGAGCAGCTCAACCTCACGGCCAAGCTGCTTTACGCCTCCCCGCGCTATGCCAATGCCGCAAATACGGTCAAGCTGCCGGAATATGTCACCGTGGACTTCACGGCCGACTATGCCTTTGATGACAGATCGAGCCTGAAATTTTCGGTCGAGAATCTATTCGATGAGCAGTACCCAACCGTTACCGACTATCGAGCGCCAGGTCGGACCATCAACCTCAGCTTCACGCGCCAGTTCTGAGATGATGCGGATGTCTCTAAGCTGCCTTTCAAGAGCAAGCCTTCATCAATGGCGGTGCTCGTTCGCTGGCGCGCTCGTTCTGGCGGCCTTTGCACCCGCGGCAGAAGCAACCGACGGCCCCAGCCGCGTGGTTTCGATGAACGTGTGCACCGATCAGTTGGCCATGCTGATTGCAGACAAGGAACAGCTGCACTCGGTCTCCTACATGGCAAGCGATCCCAGCACCTCCGCTCTTTTCGAGAAGGCGGCTGGGATTGCCGTCAATCACGGTCTTGCGGAGGAGGTCTTCCTGATGCAACCCGACCTCGTGCTGGCAGGCACCTACACCACGAGAACGACGGTGGAACTGCTTCGGCGCCTGGGCATCCGAGTCGAGGAATTCGCACCCGACAATTCGATCGCCGACATCCGTGCGAACATCCTTCGAATGGGTAAGATCCTCGCCAGGGAGGATCGGGCAGCCGAACTTGTCGGCGAACTCGACAAGGGCATCACCCAGCTCGAGAAGGAACCACCCTCAGGCAAGACGGTAGCCACCTACTATGCCAATAGCTACACGTCAGGCGCCGGCACGCTGGTCGACGAGGTCGTCAAGCTTTCGGGCCTCGCCAACCTCGCGGACAAGCTCGGCCTGTCTGGAACCTCGCGGTTGCCGCTGGAAATGCTCGTCCTCGCCCAGCCTGACCTGATCGCCGACGGAAACACGTCCTACGGGGCTCCTGCGCTTGCGCAAGATAACTTTGTCCACCCGGCCTATCGCGCCATCGCTGCCTCAGGAAGATCGGTCACCGTTCCCTCCGGCTACACGATCTGTGGTGCTCCCTTCACGCTCGAAGCGGCTCGGATCCTCCAGGCTGCAGCCAGCAACAACAGGGGAAATCCATGAGAGCCCCAATGACCTACTATGCGGTCCTCGCGGCCTTGGCGCTAGTTACTGCCTGCCTATTTCTGCTGTCGCTGACCGTAGGCCCGGCGGCGATAGCGTTTTCTGACAGCCTCGCCGCATTGTTCTCTCCAAAGGCTGATGCGATCGCTCTGGTCATGCAGGAAATCCGCCTGCCCCGTGCCCTGCTCGGCCTGATGGTAGGAGCTACCCTTGGCCTGTCGGGTGCCGCACTCCAGGGATACCTGCGCAATCCGCTGGCTGAACCCGGGCTGATCGGCGTGAGTGCATCGGCATCGCTTGGTGCGGTGGTCGCCATCTACTCCGGGCTCACATCAGTGTTTGCCCTGGCACTGCCGCTTTCAGCGCTCGCTGCTGCCGCCGTCGCAGTCGTGGTCGTCCAGGCTTTGGCAGGTCTCCGCGGCAGCACGCTGACCATCATTCTGGCAGGTGTCGCCGTATCGAGTTTCGCAGGCGCGATGACATCTCTTGCGCTCAATCTCTCTCCGAACCCATTTGCCGCGCTCGAGATCATGTTCTGGATGCTGGGCTCCTTGACCGACCGGTCGATGACCCACGTCTGGCTTGCGTTGCCATTCATGCTCATCGGCTGGTTGATGCTCGCGGCGTTGGGGCAGGCCCTAGATGCGCTGACCCTCGGCAACGATACCGCTGCCACCATGGGGGTCGATCTTCGTCGGGTCCAGTTTCTGGCCGTGTTTGGAACCGCAGCATCGGTCGGCGCCGCGACCGCGGTGTCCGGCGCGATCGGCTTCGTCGGGCTCATCGTGCCCCACCTGTTGCGCCCCCTCGTCGGATCGCGCCCTTCCCGGCTTCTTCCAGCGAGCGCGCTTGGCGGTGCTGCCATGCTGCTGGCGGCCGATATCCTGGTGCGCATCATCGCGCCCGGTAAGGACCTCAAGCTCGGAGTCCTTACCGCCATCGTCGGCGCGCCGTTCTTCCTATGGCTGGTCTGGCGCACGAGAAGGAAGCTCGCCTGATGCTGCTAGATGTCCAGAACTTCAAGGTCTCGCTTGGAACCCGCCCGGTCATCAATGGGATCTCCTTCGATGTCGCCGAGGGCGAGTTCATAGGCCTGATTGGCCCCAATGGTGCAGGCAAGTCGACGTTGCTGCGTGCGCTGCTTGGGCTGCTTCCTGCAGTGGGAAGCGTCGCTTTCGGTTCTCTCGATGCTGCCCGGCTCTCAGCACGCGAACGGGCCCGCCATGCCGCCTATGTCGCCCAGGACAGGGAGATTGCCTGGTCGGTTTCGGTTGAAATGCTCGTCAGCCTCGGACGAGCCCCGCATCGCCCAAGCTTCGCGCCTTTGTCGGACAAGGACAGGCAGATCGTCGAAGAAGCGATGGCACGGATGGAGGTGCAGCCATTTCGTGAACGCCCGGCGACAGATCTGTCTGGCGGCGAAAAGGCGCGCGTGCTCATCGCGCGAGCGCTCGCGCAGGACACGCCCCTGCTGTTTGCCGACGAACCCACTGCAGGCCTCGATCCTTCGCACCAGATCGCCCTGATGCGCCTCTTCACCGATCAGGCGCGCAGGGGAGGAAGCGTCATCGCCTCGATGCACGACCTAGGGCTTGCGGCGCGGTGGTGCTCCAGACTCTTGCTCATAGACGCAGGCCGGATCGTCGCTGACGGACCGCCTTCCGAAGTGCTCACACCCGATACGCTCCGCTCCGTCTATGGGGTGGAAGCTCATTTCGGCGAAGCGAGAGGCGGAATGCTGGTGCAACCGCTAGATCTGGCAACCAGCCCCCACAAAGGAATGATCCCATGAGCCGACTTCAGGACCTTCTTGGCCAGCACCTTGCCAATTGGCAGAGCGGCTGGAGCATGGGCACCTTTGGGGCCATTGCCGAGTTTCATCAGGACCTCGGCGAAATTCCGGTGATTGACGATCCAGCTCGCCTCACGCGAGCGACGCGAAGGGGCGGAGTCCGTATCGAGCCTACAGCTCTCGCGAACATTGTTCCCGTTGCGTACGAGACTCTCAGCCCGAAACGACATCGCTGGAGCCAGGCACTGGCGCTCTGCCTGCCTGAACACCTGGCGCGCAGACCTGCGCGCCAAGTGTTGACCGAAATTGGCCCAGATGACAATGCCATCCGCGGCATCGACCGCACGGGTATCCTGTTCGACATGGGCCTGTCGCTGCCGCAATGCGACTTCTGCGTTCGCACCAGCGATCCGAAGCTGTTGGGCGTGTTGAGAGCCAATCTCGGCCTCTCGGTGATGGACCCCGCAAACCACGCGATGGCCGCGATCCTCTCGGCGCATCCTCATCGGGTTGCGCTGACCAATATCGGCCGCGTCGAGGTCTACCAGAAGATCGGTGGCCCAGACACGGGCGGGGTCTCGCCGGCGGGGCCGCACACTCATGTTCTGCCAAAACTTCTGAAAGGTGGGCGAACCCACTCTGCCAACACGCCAATTCCTGTTGGGCTATTGCCTGTGGGCTCACTGCATCCCGGAAATCCCGTCAGCGACGAGATGGGACAAGACAGGCCCTTCGACCAACGGCTGCATTCAGCTTTCCAATCCCTGCTAAAGGACTTCGGGATCGCAGAGGCAGTGGCGGTAAAGTCGCTGGTCGAAGAGGTTCTACGGAACGGCAAGGAGCCGGACGAGACCGAGTTGCCGGCGACGAGGCTGTCGAGGACGTCGGTGCGCATGGCGCTTCGGCAGCAGGAGCATGTCGCCCTATCTAGCGCTCAAGCTGAACTGCTGGCCCTCATCGGCCGCTGGCGCAATGCCTTGGAAGGGACAGACGATTCCGGTGAAGAGGACGACGCTCCCGGTCACTAGATCGGGAGTTTATCCCCTGCACAAGCTTCCCTGTCTGGGAATCAGCTGTCCTCGTCGATAGAGCCGCCCGCGTTTGAGCGGCTCTCGGGCATCTTACTAGCCAGCGCGCACCCTGCGCCACTCTTCGACGGCTAAGCTCGTTCGATCTTCAGTGGCTGCCATGAGCCGTCCAGGATCGGTTCCTTGCCCCAATATGCACGGATGTAGAGCGAGAAGGTACCGTCCGTCGCAGCGTGACACTCAGCGCGTAAACTGTGCGTTGCAAAACTATATGCTGACACCTCCAAGCTCAGCCGTCACGTTTGCTGAAAATGGATTCAATCAATAACATCTTAATCTTGTTGCCATGCATATGCGCCGCCAATGATCGAAATCACACCAATCCGGTGCTCTGAAGCCGGTGCGAAACGGCGGAGACTCCACATGCGAAAACGATTTCTGACCACTCTGCTGATTGCAGCCGTGACCAGCTTGAGCGTCTCTAGCACTCCGACGAACGCCCAGTCGGCTCCAAAAGTGCAGTCTGGAGAGGGGCGCGCATACGAAATCATCGATAGTGAAGTCTGGGACGTACCCGACCCAGCTTCAGGTCGCGACTACCAGGTTTTCGTCGCGTTACCACCGTCATATGCGAAGCAGCCACAGCGCCGTTACCCCGTGCTTTACGTCACTGACGCTGACTACGCTTTCCCGATCATCCGGCAGATCGGCCGCCGCTTGAACGTCGAAGGGCCAAAGATTGAGGAATTCATCCTTGTCGGCTTGTCTTACGCAAAAGGTGAGGACAGCATGATAAGCCGTCAGCGCGATTACACTCCGACGGTTAACGGCCCAAGCACCGCCCCAGCCCATGCAGTCCATGGTCAGGCGGAGGCCTATCAGAGATATCTGCGCGACCAGGTGAAGCCATTCATCGCCGCCCGCTATCGGACCGATCCTAAAAGATCACTCTTTCTTGGACACTCCTACGGGGCATTGCTCGGTGTGCAGATCCTTTTCACTGAACCCGATCTGTTCAGCGGCTATATCCTTGGAAGTCCCTCTCTTTGGTACGACAAGCGCCACGCCTTAAAGCTCGAAGCAAACTACGCCACTCAGCGTCAGGACCTTCCGGCGAAGGTCTATCTTTACGTTGGTGCCTATGAGGCCCTGCGCAAAGGCGATCGGCGCTACAATCAATCAGTGGACATGGTGGTCGACAACAAGGCTCTGGAAACAGCGTTACAAAGCCGAAAGTATCCAAACCTGCTATTGAAATCGACGGTACTGAACGACGAGGATCATGTCACGCGTCGCACCGCGTGGCTTCACGCAGGGCTTGAAGTATCTTCTGCCAGTGCGTTGAAAAATCATACAAATCACTGAGCCGGAGCTGCCCTGAACTGACGTCTTACGCCAATCGTTCGGACATTCAGGCATTCTCAGATAGTATCAAGGCTGACAGGGATGAAGTCGTATCCTGCACTTGCTTTGACAAGGTGACCCGCGCCGGGGAAGGGAAAATGATAGCCGACCATTTTGAGTCGATCGGTTGCTATCATGTCGAACATTTTCCTGCGCGTTTCGGCCATTAGCTGCGGGTCTTGATCCGCGGCAAAATTGACCTCTGGATGCTTGGTGAAAAGCGCGTGATGATGCGCCAGGTCACCAGCGTTGAGCAGTGCCGCGTTGCCCGACGAAATTACGAAGGCAGTGTGGCCCATTGTGTGGCCCGGGGCAGCGATGGCAGTAATCCCCGGAAGCACCTCTTGCCCCGGTGCGATCATTGAGAGCCTGTCTCTTACGCCCATGAGCTTGGTGTGCAATTCAGGAATGAAGGCACCATTTTTAGGATCATTTGAGTTTGCGGTATCGGTAAAGAAATCGAAGTCTGTCTCGCTGAGATGGATCTGGGCGTTTGGAAAATTTTGGGTACCGTCAGCGTCAGCCAGGCCGAAGACGTGATCGGGATGTGCGTGCGTGAGGATGACATCGTCTATTGTGGTCGGATCGATTCCGGCGGCCAAAAGGTTCTCCATGAGATTTCCAGCCGCCTTGCCAAGCCGCGGCGACCCTCCTGTTCCAGTATCGAAGAGGACCTTTCGTTTGCCAGTGTTCAGGACCAGAATGTTCTCGGCGAGCGTAAGGTTGGTCTCGCTGAGAAAATTGTCCTGAAAGACAGTTTCCATTTCACCCGGCTTCAATCCGACAAACCACTGCTTTGGGTCTCCCATGCCAAGGCTCCCATCGCTGACAATTGTTGCCTGGATCTCGCCAATGGAAAACCGCGTCCAGGTAGCGCCTGATGAACTGTCGGGCCGCGCCTCAGACGACGCTTTTGCTAACCCAATATTCGACGATGTTGCAATGAAGGCCGCTGCACCTATGACACCGCGGCGAGAAAATGAAGGACTTGGCATGGCAGCTCCTAATTGTACGGACATTTACCCGTAGCAGAGTTGGTTCTGCAGGGCAATCGTCATGATTGCCAGTAGGCACCACGCGACTCGCAATACCCAAATCAATGCAAGTTTCCCTTGGCCGCCAGACAACTAGCGAGGTGAAGCAAACATAGCTTTGCTCCAGAACTGCATCAGATTGACTGAAGTGCCTCGCCAAGTTTGTATGGATATTTGTTGCGATAGCGTGCTGCGCGACCGCAATATGCGGGAGCTAGACGACGGCTCTTGTTGCGAGCGAAGGCTGATCGACAAGCGAAGCAAGCAGGGTCAAGGCGTCTTCAAGAGCCGCTCTGTCGGGCGCCACACCAAGTGAAATGCGAACGGCTTCCGGTGGCTGTACGGCAATCGAGAACGTGGAACTTGGAACGATAGCAACACCAGACCGATCGGCGTGCTCTGCAAAATCCGTCGCTCGCCAATGCTGCGGCAGCCTGAGCCAAATATGATGTCCGAAAGGGTCAGCCGAAAAACTCGATCCGCGTAATATCGACGCCGCCAGTTTCTGGCGCTCGACATTTTCATCCCGGATTGCCGTGGTTATCGAAGCCAATGTGCCGTCTGCGATCCACCTCGATGCCAATGCGGCATTGAGAGGCGGCGCCATAAGGTTGGTGGCCCGCAAGATCCCTGCAAGCCGCCTAGCCTGCGTATTGCCCGGCGCAACGACATACGCCACCCGCAGCGCCGGCGTCACGCACTTGGATAGTGTTGCGATATGCCAGGTCAGGTCGCTTGCCATATCGGCAAGGGCCGTGACCCCTGTGGCGCTTAGCGGTGAATAGGGATCGTCTTCGATGATCGCCACGCCATGGTTGCGCGCGATGTCGACGATCTGGTGCCGGCGGACTTCGTTGAGCGTCGCCGTCGTCGGATTGTCCATTGCCGGCACGATGTAAATCGCCTTGGGTGGCGCTTTGCGGCAGCATTCTTCAAATGAATCCGGCACGATGCCTTCAGCATCCATTGAGATGGGCTCGAGCACCAGCCCACGCTGCTGGGCCACGGCCTTCAAGCCGGGATAGGTCAGTGCCCCGGCAGCGATCGCATCGCCTGGTTTGGTCAGATACTCGCAGATCGCAAAGAGTGCGCTTTGTGCGCCGCCCGCGACAAGGATTCTACCGGGGGCAACAGCCCCGACCCGCTGCTCTAGCCAGTCCGCCGCTGCCGCCCTATCCGGATCGCTGCCGGTGCTTTCTTGGTAGTGGAGGTGAAGCATGCCTCGAGGGCTGGAGAGGAGATCGGCAATTCCGGCCGGTATCCTGCGCCGAAGGTCGGCGGCGACCGGCTGCGGCGGGATATTCATGCTGAGGTCAAGCAGTGGTGTCCCGCTAAAGTTGCCTGCGGACTGCTGGTTCCCAACGCCCTCTCGAATGAATGTCCCGCGCCCGGCGTGCGCATCGACCAGCCCTCTGCGACGGGCTTCGTTCAAAGCACGCGTAACAGTCGTCAGGTCCACATCGAGCACTTCGGCTATCGAGCGCTGGGCCGGCAAGCGATCTCCCGGATGTACTCGGCCAGCGCGAACATCTGCCTCCAGCGCCTCGACGATTGCCAGATACTTCAAACGGGCATCGCGTTCCAATCGAGGTTGCCACAGAGACATTAGGTAGAAATCCGTATGTGTATTTCGCCTACAGTTGGGGTAACATGTCTTGTAGAGTACCGGAAGTCCCTCAGCTGCCGTCGCAAGGTAGCCGCAAAGGCTTCTTTGGCGGCGCATGCTCGAACCCAGTTGGGCAGCTTTTGGCTGCTAATGCGGGTAGAGCCGCCGTTCGCCAGTTTCTTGCCGCCCGACCGCTTGCGACCCCATTGCTGCAAATGGCGCATCCCTCCCGCAACGAGCGCTTCTAATCGGTCGAGGGCGGCTACCATCCCAACCGCTCAAGTGGCCTGTCGATCGATACGAAATCAGAACTTCGGACGGACAAGGCTTCTGATCCCCTGACCTTGGCGCAAAGTGACTAGACAACGATAACTCGGGCGCCGTTGCGCACTGTCCCAAAGAGCTCAAAAACGTGCTCGTTCAACATCCGAATGCAACCGGACGATGCAGCAGTGCCAATAGACCACGGCTCATTGGTCCCATGAATACGGTATAGGGTATCCCGGCCATCACGATAGAGATACAGAGCCCTTGCTCCGAGCGGATTTTGCGGGCCTCCGGGAACGCGCACTGGCAAGTTCGGATTACGGCGTCGCATATTGGCGGTAGGTGTCCACGTTGGCCATTTGGCCCTTCGTTGAACTGTTGCCTCACCACTCCATTTCTGTCCGTCCCGACCGACTGCAATCCCGAAGCGGATCGCCCTACCAGGGCCTTCGATGTAGTACAGGAAGCGCTCTTGCTTGTTGATAAGGATCGTTCCGACAGCTTCCTTGCCTAAATAAGCTACAGACTGCCGGTGGAACTGCCTGGGAACAAGCGCCTTGTCGACCAGAGGAATATCAAACGGCTGATCTGGAATTCTCCCAATATACCAACGCTTCTGGGAGGCTTCGGCACGTCCGAATAGGGCTAGGAATGACAACCCTCCCACAATCAGGGATCGTCTATTTAGAAAACCTGACAAATGAATCTCCCCTCAACCCGCCGGCCGTATACCAGGTAAACCAGACGTGGCGCTAACTGACAAGCAGAGCGCTTCGTCGCCGAATACCTCGTCGATCTAAGCGCAACCCAGGCAGGGCGCTAGCCTGAACCAGTTCTACGTGTATGAGCTCGCAGACTTCGTAGCGTTGCCGACCTCGGCTCAATGCGGTCCAGCGGAATCAAGCCGGATCCCTGTGCTGCTTCCGGCCTGTCCCTAGCCGTCAATTGTGGGCGAAGACCTCGCTGTGGGACGCGACGAATATCTTACCGTCTTCGCCTACCCACCCGCGGAACATGCCGTCGGTGTTGTAGGGGGCTGAGATTGCGCCGTCGGCACTGACAGCCACCAGACCGGCACCGATGTCGTGCGGTTTCATGTCATGCATGATCACCTTGGTCGCGGCAGCCTCTAAGCTTTCGCCCAGATAGGCCATGCGCGACGCCACTTCGTGGCCGACGACATGGCGGATGAAGAATTCGCCCTTGCCGGTTCCTGAGACGGCGCAGACGCCATCGCGCGCATAGGTGCCGGCGCCGATGATCGGGCTGTCGCCGACGCGGCCGTCGGGCTTATTGTTGTAGCCGCCGGTCGAGGTCGCCGCGGCCAGGTGGCCATGGCTGTCAAGCGCGACCGCGCCCACCGTGCCGTGCTTTTCGGATTCGCTTGCCTTCGCAGCCGTGCCGGCCAGGGCATGTGCCTTCAGGGCCTCCAGTGCTGCCTTGCGCCGCTCGGTGGTGAAGTAGGCCTGTTCGACGATCGCCAAGCCCTGGTCGTCGGCGAAACGGTCCGCAGCGGGGCCGGTCAGCAACAGCGCATCGCCATTTTCCATGACGGCACGGGCGGCAAGGACCGGGTTGCGGACGTTGCGGGCGGCGCTGACTGCACCTGCAGCCAGCGTCGCGCCATCCATGATGGAAGCGTCGAGCTCATGGACGCCCTCGGTGTTCAGAGCTGCGCCATGTCCGGCATTGAAATGCGGGCTGTCCTCCATCACGACGACCGCAGCCTGCACGGCGTCAAGTGCCGTCCCGCCACCCTTGAGGATGGCGTATCCGCTCTCCAGCGCGCGCCCGAGATCGTGCCGGGCTGCAATCCACTCGTCCTCGGTGAGGTCGAGCTTGGCCATGACGCCGCAGCCGCCGTGGATAGCCAGGGCAAAAGTGCTCATTCGATTTAATCCTGCAAAAAAAGAGGAAGGCGGCCCTGGGTAGGGCCGCCTCGGGAGACTTGGTCGGGTTACTGCTTCGGCTTCACGTCCATCGCCAGCGTGTCTTCATCAGAGCGCGGCGTGTAGACGATCTTGCCGGCCTTTGCGCCCCAGGCCGACACGTTGACGGCCAGCGGCAGGTCGGGGCGGTCAGTCGAAACAAGCAGATTGGCCTTTTCCAGCAGTTCGCGGCGCTTGGCTTCGTCCATCTCGGCGCCGGCATCCTGGATCAGCTTATCCATTTCGGCGTTGGAGTAGCCACGCACGTTGAAGGCGCCCAGCGACTTGGAGGGATCGTTGGTGTGCATCAGCGACGACAGCATGTAGTTCGCCTCGCCGGTCAACGTGCCCCAGGAAGCCATGTACAGCGAATATTCGCCGCGCGTCTTGGCCGGGTTGAACACGGCGGCCGGAACGCCGTTGACTTCCATGTTCACATTGATAGCGGCCATTAGCTGCGCAACGGTCGGTCCGAGCTCGGATGGCATGCGGTCGTTGGCGTAGTTGAGCGACACCTTGAAGCCATCAGCATAGCCGGCGTCGGCCATCAGCTGCTTCGCCTTCTCCACGTCAAAGGCGGCTGGCTGGATGTCCTTGTTGTAGCCGAAGATGTTCGACGACACCATTTGCGTGGGCACCACGCCCATGCCTTCGAGCGCAACCTCCGAGATCGTCAGGCGGTCGAGCGCTAGATCGAAGGCTTCACGAACACGCGGATCGAGGAAGGGGTTCTTGTCGAGCTTCTTGCCGGCATTATCCCAAACCATCGGCGAGCTCTCGCGGAAGTCGAACTCGAGGTAGGGAATATAGACCGACTCGTCCTTGATGACCTGAATGTTGCTGTCGGCCTCGAGGTTGGCCAGATCGGTCGCTGGAACCTTAGAGACCAGGTCGACCTGACCGGCTTTCAGCTGCGCGACGCGCGCTGCGTCATTGGGGATTTCCTTGCGGGTCACCTTGTCCCAAGGCTGGGCGCCGTCCCAGTAGCCGTCGAACTTCTCGATTACCATATCCTGCGTGGGCGCCCAGCTGACGAATTTGTAGGGGCCGGTACCGATCGTCGCCTTGCCGGAATTGAAGCCTTCGGCGGCCGTCTCCTTAGTCGAATAGGCTGCAGCAGCCTTGTGCGAGACGATGAACAGGCGCACGAAATCGTTGGGCAGCGTCGGGGCTGCGCCTTCCGTCTTGATGCGCACGGTCAGCTTGTCGACGACCTCGACGCTCTTAACCCGGCGCACGAAGATGGTCGACGGGTTGGGGCCAGTCACATTGGGGATGCGCTCGATCGAAAATTTCACGTCCTCGGCGGTGAAGTCCGAGCCATCATGGAATTTCACGCCGTCGCGCAACTTGAACTCCCAAGTTGCGTCGTCGACCACTGTCCAGCTCAGCGCCAGGCCGGGCTTGATTTCGAGATTGTTGCCGGACCTCAGCAGCGTGTCGAAGATGTGCTTGGTCGCCTCGGCGTTGGCCGAAGTCGCGGTGAAGTGCGGGTCCATGGAGGCCGGGCCGGACTTGGTGGCGATGACGAGGTCGTCGGCCAGCGCCACCATCGGCGTCAGCAGTGTCGTCGCCAGCAGTGTGGCGCGCAGAAGAGATGCGAGTTTCATAGATTTCCTCATGGTCTTTGCTTGAAATCGGACGGACGCTACGTCAGCTGGCTGCCAGAGCTTTCCGCATCATCTTCGATCTCGCGCGGCCAACCTTCCGAGGCCACGACGAGTTTGGTGAGAATTTCGGACAGGCTGAGCCGCTCCGCCGGCGACAGCTTTTCCAGCATCATGCGTTCTTGGTTGATCATCAGCTGCTCCACCTCCATCACCGCCGCGCGCCCCTTTGGCGTCAGGAGCAAGGTGGCGCGCCGTAGGTCGGCGAGATCGGTTTCGCGGTCGATCATGCCGAGCGTCGCCAGCTTGTTGACGGCGCGGCTGAGCGTGTTCTTGGGAAAGCCGGAGGAGCGGACGACCTCGGTCAGGGTCAGCTTGTCGCTCAGATAGAGCGACCACAGCACCACGAATTCAGGCCTGAGAAGACCCAGCTGCTGCTGGATGCGGCCATAGACTGGGGTGTTGAACTGCAAGGCCAGGAAATTCAGCCGGAACGAAAACCAGCAAGGGTTTTCCCAGAGCTTGGGAAACAGCGGATCGTCCGGCGAAAGATCTGCCAGCTCGGACTTCGTCCGGCCAGCGCGTGCCTCATACAAGGCTGGGTGCAGCGACTGATCCATCTCCCCCTCCCTCCAATTAGTTCCAATCGGAACCGTATCGTAAAATAATGTTGCGTCAACCGCGATTTTTTGTTCCTAATGGAACTTGTTTGATATAGGGCCGCTTCAGCTTTGGCGGGGGACAGGATCGCCAAAAGCAGGCGAAGCGGCTTGCCATCCACGCTGGCGATGGCACACGGAGAGACGAGAATGCGCATTCAAGACATGCATTGGGCGATGGTCGAGGCGAGAGCCAAAGAGGACGACCGCTGCGTCCTGCCGATCGGCTCGATCGAGCAGCACGCCTATCTCAGCCTGGCGACCGACATGATCTTGGCGGAGCGCATTTCGGTAGAGGCAGCCGAGCCGCTCGGCGTGCCGGTGTTCCCCTGCCTGCCCTATGGCATGGCCTCAGGCTTTGCCGATTTCCCCGGCACGATCACGCTGTCCTTGCGGACCTACATCAACGTCATCGAAGACATTTTGGAAAGCATCTATCGGTCGGGCTTCCGCCGCATATTGATCGTCAATGGCCATGGCGGAAACACGCCAATCAACCCCTTGCTGTCAGAGTGGATGAACAGCCACCGCGACACCTCGGTCAAGCTCCACGACTGGTGGCGCGCGCCCAAGACGATGGGGAAAGTGGTCGAGATCGACCCTGCCGCCAGCCATGCCAGCTGGATGGAGAACTTCCCCTGGACCCGGCTGGAAGGCGCACCGATCCCGAACTTCAAAAAGGCGCGTATCGACTTCGCCGCGTCCGCACGCGTCGATGCCGGCCGCAAGCGCGAGCGCATCGGCGAAGGTAATTATCACGGCGTATTCCAGCGGCCGGACGCCGACATGATGGCGATCTGGCAGGTCGGCGTCGAAGAGACCCGGCACGAAATCGAGCACGACTGGCACTAAGGCGCGCCTTGCGTCCGCAAGGACGCAAAAGGACGCTCTGAATACTGGATCAACGCATCGTTTAGCCTTTGGGCTCGGTGCGCCAAGCGGCGACAGAAGAGGCGGCCCGTCATGTATTTTCGACCCACGGCCCGGAAGGCGTTCAGATGACCAGCTTCGTTCTTCGCAGGCTGGCACAGGCGCTGATCGTACTCATCGTCATGTCGATCCTCGTCTTCGTCGGCGTCTTTGTCATCGGCAACCCTATCGATGTACTGATTTCGCCCGACGCGACGCAGGAGATAAGGCAGCGCGTGATCGAGGAATACGGGCTCAACCAGCCGCTGTGGAAACAATATGCCGACTTTGTCGGCAACATGCTGAGCGGCGATTTCGGCCGCTCCTTCGTGTTCAACATGCCGGTAGGCGAACTGATCCTGCAGCGGCTTCCAGCCACCCTCGAGCTTGCCATCATCGCGGTCCTTTTGGCGACGGTCGTCGGCGTGCCACTCGGCATCTATGCCGGCTACCGGCCTGACAGTCTGGCGTCGAAGGTCATCATGGCCGGCTCGATCCTCGGCTTTTCGGTCCCGACCTTCTGGATCGGACTGATGCTCATCATGGTCTTTGCGGTGCAGTTCGGCGCATTACCAGCTGGCGGCCGCGGCCAGACTGCCGAACTGTTCGGCATCCCGTTCTCCTTCCTGACGCGTGATGGCTGGGCGCATCTGCTGTTGCCCGTCATCAACCTGTCGCTGTTCAAGATGTCGATGATGTGCCGGCTTGCTGCGGCGGGAACGCGCGAGGTGATGATGCTGGACACCATCAAGTTCGCGCGCGCCGCCGGCATCCCTGAGCGCACTATCCTGCGCCGCCATGTCCTGAAGCTGATCTCCATCCCGCTGGTCACGGTCTTTGGCCTCGAGCTCGGCTCGACGCTCGCCTTCGCGCTGGTGACCGAAACGATCTTCAGCTGGCCGGGGCTAGGCAAGCTGATCATCGACAGCATCGCCTCGCTCGATCGGCCGGTGATGGTGACCTACCTGATGATGGTCTCCGTCCTGTTCGTGGTCATCAACCTGAGCGTCGATCTGGCCTATGCGGTCATCGATCCACGCCTGCGTCACAAGGGGCGTTGACATGTCCACCGTCCAGCCGCAGGTCAACACAGCCCCCGTCGCGCCATCGGCGCTGCGCGAATTCTGGCGCATCTTCTCCCGCAACAAGGTGGCGGTCGTCGCCTTGCTCGTGGTCGTCGTCATCGCGCTGCTCGCGATCTTTGCGCCACTGGTCGTGCCGCAGGATCCCTACGACCTGAAATCCCTGGTGCTGCGCGACGCGCGCAAGGCGCCGGGCCATGTCGGCGCTACCGGCATGCACTACCTTCTGGGCACCGACAGCCAGGGCCGTGACCTTTTGTCGGCGATCATCTACGGCCTGCGCATCTCGCTCGAGATGGGGCTGATCGCCGGCGCGATCGCCTTCGTCATCGGGGCGATCGTCGGTTGTTCCGCAGCCTATGTCGGGGGCCGTACCGAAACCCTGGTCATGCGGCTCGTGGACGTCCAGCTTTCCTTCCCAGCGATCCTACTGGCTTTTGTCATCGCAGCACTGCTCGGCCAGGGCAAAGCCCAGTTGATCCTGGCTCTGGTCTTCGCCCAATACGCCTATTTCGTGCGCACCGCCCATGGCGCGGCCGCGGCAGAACGGCAAAAGGACTATGTCCAGGCGGCGCTGTCGGTACCGATGAGCGGCTGGTTCGTGGTCACTCGACACATATTGCCGAATTCGCTGCCGCCGCTGATTGTGGTGGCCACGGTTCAGGTCGCTTCCGCCATTTCGCTTGAGGCAACCCTGTCCTTCCTCGGTGTCGGCCTGCCGCCGACCGAACCGTCACTAGGCATGCTGATCGCCAACGGTTTTCAGTATCTGCTCTCCGGCCGCTACTGGATCGCGATCTATCCCGGCCTGGCCCTGATCATCCTCATCATGGCGATCAACCTCGTGGGCGATCAGGTCCGCGACCAGCTGAACCCGAGGCTGCGCAAATGACCGAACTGCTCCAGGTCGACAATCTGAAGACCTATTTCCACACCGAGCGTGGTGTGGTGAAGTCGGTCGACGGCATTTCCTTTTCGCTCGCCAAGGGCGAGATCATGGGGCTGGTGGGCGAGTCCGGTTCCGGCAAATCGATCACCGGCTTTTCCATCATCGGGCTGATCGATCAGCCGGGCAAGATACAGGACGGCAGCTCCATCCGGCTCAATGGACGAGAGCTGGTCGGCCTGCCGCAGGCGGAGCTGCGCAAGATCCGCGGTCGCGAAATCTCGATGGTCTTCCAGGACCCGATGATGACCCTCAACCCGGTGTTGAAAATCATCGACCAGATCGGCATGGCGATCCGCGCCCATGACAAGGCCTCTGACGCCGAGGTCAGGCGACGCGCCATCGAAGCGCTGGCAAGGGTGCGCATCGTCGACCCGGAGCATAAGGTCGACCAGTATCCGCATCAGTTCTCCGGCGGCATGCGCCAGCGCGTCGCCATCGCAATCGCGCTGCTGCACAACCCGAAGCTAGTAATCGCCGACGAACCGACGACCGCGCTCGACGTATCGGTGCAGGCCGACATCTTGAAGGAGATCAAGGCGCTCGTTGCCGAGCTCGGCATCTCGATGATCTGGATCAGCCACGATCTGGCAGTCGTTTCGTCGATCTCGCAGAAAGTCGCTGTCATGCGCCATGGCCGCATCGTCGAGTCCGGGCCGATGGATCAGGTGCTCGGCGCACCGCAACACGCTTATACGCGCGAACTTCTCGACGCGCTGCCGTCGCGCGCCAAGCCCGGCCAGTTGCTGAACTCGACCACGACCGAGGCGGCAGGGCCAATAGAGGCGCCGACTACAACCGCGCCCGCAACCGTCGAGCCCTTCGGATCGGATGAGTCGTTCGTGCAGGTCGACAATGTCGACATGATCTTCCAACAACCAGTGGGCCGCTTCCGTCTGGCAGAGCGGCTGGGGCTCGCTAGGCCGTTGCCGGTCGTGCACGCGGTCATCGGCGCAAATTTGACTATCGCACGCGGCGAAGTGCTTGGTCTGGTGGGCGAATCCGGTTCCGGCAAGTCGACGCTCGGCCGCATCGTCTGCGGCATGTATAGCCCGACCAATGGCGTCGTGCGTGTCAACGGGCGTGCGGTGCGCGCCTATGGCAGCAAGCTCGGCACGAATGTGCAGATGATCTTCCAGGATCCCTACGCCTCGTTGGATCCACGCCGTACGATCTTCCAATCCATGGCCGAAGGTCCGATCGCGCACGGCCTGTGTACCCGCGCCGAAGCACGCGCCTATGTGAACCGCTGGCTGAAGGCTGTGGCGCTCGACCCTGCGCTTGCTGACCGCTACCCGCACCAGTTCTCCGGTGGACAGCGCCAGCGCATCGCCATTGCCCGCGCGCTGGCCATGCAGCCCGAACTGATTGTCTGTGACGAGCCGGTGGCCTCGCTCGACGTTTCAATCCAGGCGCAGGTTATCAACCTGTTGATTACGCTGCGGCGCAGCCTGAACCTGACGCTGCTGTTCATCAGCCATGACTTGTCCGTAGTCCGCCACCTTTGTGACCGGGTCGTGGTGATGCGGCGCGGTGAGATCGTCGAAGAGGCGGAGGTGAGCACACTGTTTGATGAACCTGTCCACGCCTACACGAAGATGCTGCTCGCAGCCGTCCCGCAGCTCGCTGTGTAAGGCCATGGCGCTGTCATATTGTCTGCAGAGTAAGGTTCGTGAACAATAGGGCCAAGCACTGCAATGGCCGAGTAGGAAGGTAACGCGAGGCTCGCATTGGGCGAGTACTGCTGAAGTTCCAGTCGATTTTCCGAAGGCGAAGGTGCTGAATGGTGAACGTGTCCGCTTCGAGGTTGCTAGCGGCAACTACCGACCCAATTCTGCCATTGGTCTATTCGACTGCGAGTTTCTATGCCTCGAAGGTTCACAGCGCAGTTTCTGCTGCGCAGCTCATGACCCCGACCCTGTCATTGGTGCTGTGAGGCTTGGGCTAGAGAACGATTTCCCGTTCTGGATACCGTGCGGCCGGCGGCGTGATGGTGGCCAGCGTTGTTGTTGCTGCCTCCCGCTAGGTTGCAAATATCCTGGAACGCGGCCGAAGCCTATGAACTAGAGCGGCAGATCTTAGCCAAGCTGGCGGCAACCCACGTTATCTAACATTAAAGTGGATATTTAACTCCACTGCTGTTAAATAGATCGCGTGATGTTAGACGAGTTTCCAGACATGCGATTGCGTGCGCTTGCGAGCGCGACGGAAACCTATGCACGCGAGGCCTTCGGGGCGCACCTCCTTCTCGATCCCATCAAGCCGCTCGGACACCCGCACTTTCTGTATGACCGCTATAGCATGTGGCGCGGGGAGCTGCTCGACGGCCCGGCCGTATTCATAGTTCCGCAAAGCGGTGCCATTGGCGGCGTTGACGAGTTCCTGAAGCATCGGGACCAGATGCGGCGCCATATCGATGCCCGCCTGTTCGTGCTGTTGCTCGAAAGCGTACCAGCGGCATTGCGTCGGCGCCTCGTGGAAAAGCGCGTCGCGTTTATTTCTCCGGGGGCGCAATTCTATGTGCCTGAAGCGTTTGTGGACCTGCGAGAAACCTATTCCAGCGAGCTGGGACCATCGCCCGAGCACATGTCCCCAACCTCACAAGTGGTGATTCTTGCCGCCCTGCTTGGGCACGAAGTGAACGATGCAAGCCTGACCCAGCTCGCCGAGCGCTACAAGGTCGCGATCATGAGCATGAGCCGGGCGTTCGACGAACTGGAGGCACTCGAACTGGCGCGGCCGCACCGCGTCGGCCGGCAGCGGCGCCTGAGCCTGCGCTTTGGTGGCGGCGACCTCTGGCGCGCGGTCGAGGGGCGCTTGCAATCGCCGGTGCGCAAGATTCGCTCTGTCACGGGCGAGCTACCCTTGAACGAGGCGGTGTTGGCGGGCGAAAGCGCCCTAGCTCAATATACGATGCTCACCGAACCGCGAATCGAATGCCGTGCAGCGCCGGCAGCCGCTTGGAAGCGGATGGCACGGCAACACGGATTGGAACCTGCCTGGGCCTATGACGAACGTCGGATCGAGATCCAGACATGGGCCTATGATCCTCAGGTCCTCACCGACAACGAGGTTGCCGACCGACTTTCGCTCTATCTGAGCACACGGCATGACGCGAACGAACGAGTCGCACAGGCAGCCGATTACCTTTTGGAGCCCTTTGGATGGTAGCTGGCGTCGACCGCTTTCGCGCGCATTTTTCCGGCCATGAGCACCAGTATGTGCTGATCGGCGACGCGGCATGCGAGTTGATCATGGAGGAAGTCGGTCTCGATTTCCGCGCGACCAAGGATCTCGATATTGTCCTCATCGTCGAGGCGCTCGACCCGGCGTTCTCCGAAACGTTCATGGCCTTTGTCGAGGCATCCCCTTCAAGGCGCGTGCCAGGGTCGATCTCAGCCGCCGTCGTGCGGAGGGCGAGAAGGTCGACGAAAAGGACGTGAAGAAGCACCGCAACGATGTTGCGCGTCTGTTGCAGCTCCTAAGCGCGGCGGCGACGTTCGACCTGCCCGAGACGATCAAGGCCGATATGCAAGCGTTCGTTGACGCTCTTGCCGGGCAGGACGATTTCACGCCGAAGCAGTTTGGGGTCGCGATGACGAGAGAGGTCGTCATTGATCGGCTGCGCCGTGCCTATAAGCTCTGAGATTTCCACCCGAACTATGCACGTCAATTTATGCTGCGACTGCAGTCCTTCAAATGCCCGGAAAAGGAACCGGGTCTATCTCACCAGTAAGCGAACGACCGAAGACCTGACTCGCCGTCCCCAAAGCGGACGTTCCGCGGACCGGAAGCGGTCGGTCCGCTATCGTGGCGAGCTCGGCGGATAGCTGCCATTCGGCAACCAACCAACATCGGCCATTTGCCTACCGATGCTGGAATGACCGAAGTTAGGAAGTAACCTTACATCTCTTCGGCAAGCACGACGTAAGCGAGCCCGGGGCACACAGCATTATGCCTGCTCCGCCGGGCGCCCAGGAGCATCACGCGCGGCTTCGTTCCGCGCGCATTGACCTCGATGTCCTTGCACCCAACCTTAGCCAGTACTTCCGTGGCTTAGTGAGGTCGGTTGTGCCTGGGCATCCACACATTCAGCGCTCAGCCGGCGTCGCTAGCCTGTCACTGACGAGCGTCGTCCAGTAGCGAACACCATGAATGATCGCGTCGTCGTTGAAATCGTATGCGGGATTGTGAAGCCCGGCTGACTCGCCGTTACCCAGCCAGATAATAGCCCCGGGTCGCTTCTCGAGCATGTAGGAAAAGTCTTCCGCACCCATCGTGCACTGACAGTTTCCGTCGACGCTACCTGATCCGGCGACACTGGAGGCAGCGGCTATTGCAGCTTGCGTCATCTCAGGATTGTTGACCGTAACCGGGTAGCCGGGTCGCCAGTCGATCTCGGCTTGCGCTTCAAACAGCCGCGCGGTGTTGGTTACCATATCCCGGAAACGCTGCTCGACCGCTTTCCGCGTTTTTGGATCAATCGTCCGTATTGTGCCGCCAACGACGGTCGATTCCGGGATCACGTTAAGTGCATCGGCACTGCCGCCAGCGAGATAGGTGACCGATACGACCACGGGATCGAAGGGATCGACATGGCGTGAGGCGATCGACTGGAGCGCCGTCACCAGATGCGCACTGACCAGTACAGGGTCGCGCGATTCGTGCGGCGAGGCGGCATGAGCACCCTTACCGCGTAGAGTGACAACGAAGCGGTCGGCGGCCGCCAGCATCGGCCCGGAGCGGATTGCGAACGAACCTATCGGCAGGCCCGGGTCGTTATGCATGCCGAAGACTTCCTCGATGCCGAAGCGTTCCAGAAGCCCTTCCTCGATCATCACGCGCCCGCCGGCGCCCCCTTCCTCTGCAGGCTGGAAAATGAGCACGACCGTTCCGGCAAAATCCTTGGTGGAGGCGAAGTGACGGGCAGCAGCAAGCAGCATCGCCGTGTGGCCATCGTGACCGCATGCGTGCATCCTGCCGAGGTTTTTCGAGGCGTGAGCCAGATTTGTCTGCTCGGTTATCGGCAGCGCATCCATATCGGCCCGCAGACCGATGGTGCGGCCGCCCAACCTGCCCTTTACGACTGCGACAACGCCCGA
The DNA here is from genome assembly GCF_056398585.1 of Aminobacter sp. 01T433. Taxonomy (NCBI): domain Bacteria; kingdom Pseudomonadati; phylum Pseudomonadota; class Alphaproteobacteria; order Hyphomicrobiales; family Phyllobacteriaceae; genus Aminobacter; species Aminobacter sp. 01T433. Next base: position 85,679 of record NZ_JBFTPR010000013.1, on the reverse strand, counting down.
TTTCGCAATTCCGGTGACGACTTCGTCGCAGCCAAACGACCTGAGCTTATCGGCAACGAAGGTCGACGTCATAGGCAGGTCGAACAAGAGCTCGGGATGCTGGTGGAGATGGCGCCGCCACAGGACTGCTTCCTCGGCAATCGTCTCGATCGTGTCTTGGGTGGGCATCTATTCCTCATTCTTCCAGCTGACTCAGGTTCGCCGCGTAGCCCGACGGCAAGGATGCGCACCGAGCTTGCGCGCTCGACGTCTTCGACGCCCTAGGACGAAACGCTTGCCTTCACAAGACGCCAGTGCCACTGACAGGCCAAAGTCACGAAAGACGGTTCGCCATGCCTGTAATTGAACAGATTGCTCAGTTCGCCGACGATCTCACCGCGATACGCCAGGATTTCCACCAGCATCCCGAACTTGGCTTCGAAGAACACCGTACCTCCCAACGAGTGGCTGAATTGCTGGAAAGTTGGGGTGTCGCTGTCGAGCGCGGTATCGGTGGAACCGGTGTGGTGGGCATCATCGAAGGAACCCGGCCAGGGCGTAGCATCGGATTGCGGGCCGATATGGACGCCCTGCCGATGGATGAGCTGACCAACCTGCCCTATGCGTCAAAGAACCCCGGCGTCTTTCATGGCTGCGGTCACGACGGCCACACAACCATGCTGCTCGGTGCCGCGCGCTATCTCGCCGGCAATCGCGACTTCACAGGTCGCGCCGTGTTGATCTTCCAGCCGGCAGAGGAAGGCCTTGGCGGCGCGAGAGCCATGCTGCGCGACGGCCTCTTCGACCGCTTCCCCTGCGACGAACTCTATGGGATGCACAACTCGCCCTATCAGGGGCATTCCCAGCTGACGATCCGGCCGGGCAAGGCACAGGCCGGCGCGAGCTTCTTCGACATTACCCTTCATGGCCGTGGCAGCCACGGGGCCATGCCCCAGGCCAGCCGCGATCCGATCACCATCGGCTCGGGCCTGGTGAAGGAGATGCAGGAGATCGTCTCGCGCAATACCGACCCGACGCATCCCGCCGTCGTTTCGGTCACGCAGTTCCATGCCGGCTCAGCCTACAACGTCATCCCGGAAACTGCGGTCCTTCGCGGCACCTTCCGCTATTTCGACGAAGCCGACGGCGAACTGATCGAAACGCGCATCCGTAAACTCTGCGCAGGGTTTGCGCTCGCGCATGAGATCGAGATCACGGCCGATATCCGCAACATCTTCGATGTCCTTTCAAACGATCCGGAGCGGGTGGGCAACCTCATCGAGGTCGGGCAAGAGATCGTCGGCGACAAGGCGCAGCCGAATGCCGAACTGACCATGGGGTCGGAGGACATGGCCGACCTTCTACGCGTCGTTCCTGGCGCTTTCTTCAATCTTGGGCATGGCGGCACTGTTCCGCTGCACAATCCCGGATTTATTTTCGACGACACGATCCTGCCGGTCGGCGCCAGTTTGCTCGCACGCCTCGTCGAAGTACGCGGCGCCGCCTGAGGGCATTGGCCCCCAATAAAATCAAATTCTTGATCTGAGGAATTCGCTCGATCCCTGCATCGCTGCCGGGACCGGCGAAGCTTTGCCTTTGCGATCCGATGACGCCGCCCGCCTGGGGACATCGGGAAGTCGGCTCATTTTTCAACTTGACCAAATGACCCGACGAGAGCATTGGTTGCATTATATGGAACTCAGGTTCCATTTTATGGAACGGCTCGGAGGAGCAATGTCGGTCCTGAATAATGCCGCAGACGTATTGAGGTGCTTTGGCAACGACTGTCCCGACCTCACGGTTTCGGACGTCGTGAGACTGCTCGGCATGCCGAAGGCCAATGCGTCGCGCCTGCTGAAGGCGATGCGCGAGGCGAACATGCTGGAGACGATCGGCGACAGCCACCGGCACCGTCCGGGCCGCCTGATGCTCGACCTGGCCGCCGCCTACCGTCGCTCCTCGCTGCTGATCGGCCGCGCCAGCGAGGTGGTCGCCGAAGCCAGCGCCACCTTTGGCCATACCGGATACATCTCCGTGCGCGACGGCAAGGAAGTGACGGCGGTGGCCGACTTCCAAGGCACCAACGCACTGCGCGTCGTCAGCAATATCGGCCGGCGCCTGCCCGCCCATCTCAGTGCCACTGGTCGATCGCTGCTGGCGCGGCTTGGCGAAGAAGAGGTGCTTGCGCTCTACGCCGGACACGGTGCGCTGGCCGACTTGAGCGAGCAGCTCTCAAAAGTACGGCATCTAGGCTTCGCATATTCGAGCCAGGAGGCGACCCCCGGGGTGGACGCCATCGCAATATCAGTTGCCGATCCTCGGACCGACGAAGCCGTCAGCCTGTGCATCGTTTACCCCCACGCACTCGTGGACACCAAAGGCCGCGACGAGATGATAGCTGCGCTCGCCAAAGGGGCCGCCCGCATCGCCGAGGACCTAGGCGACGGTGCTTTCGTCGCCCCCCGGATTTGAAGAAAAGGACATCATGTAATGAGTGATCTGCCCAACCGCTGGCGCGTGGGGTTCGACATTGGTGGAACCTTCACCGACTTCGTGCTCTACGACAGCAAGAACCACTCCGTCACGCTGCACAAGCGGCTGACCACGCCGCACGATCCGTCCCAGGCGGCACTTCTCGGCCTGCAGGAACTGCTGGATCTGCAGAGCATCAAGCACAGCGATGTCAGCGAGATCGTTCACGGCACAACGCTGGTCACCAACGCCGTCATCGAGCGCAAGGGTGCTCCAGTCGGCCTCATTACGACGCGCGGTTTCCGCGACCTGCTCGAAATGGGAACCGAGCAGCGCTACGACATCTATGACCTCTTTGTCTCCTTCCCCGATCCGATGGTCAGCCGCGACCTGCGCCTCGAGGTCGACGAGCGCATGAACGCCTCTGGCGAGGTCGAAACCGCGCTCGACGAAGCACAGGTGCTGCAGGCGGCCAAGGCACTCGTCGCGCAGGGCTGCGAAGCAGTGGCCATCGCCTTCATACATTCCTACGCCAATTCGGCGCATGAGCGCCGTGCCGCCGACATCATTCGCGCTGCCTTCCCCGAACTGTCGATCTCGATGTCGAGCGAGGTCGTGGCCGAAATGGGCGAGTATCAGCGCATTGTCACCACCTGCGCTAATGCCTTCGTACAGCCTCTGATGCACCGCTACCTGACCAAGCTCGAGAAATCGCTGCGCGGCGCAGGCTTTGCGGGCGCGCTGCGGCTGATGCATTCCGCCGGCGGCCTGATGTCGTTGGAAACCGCACGCGACTTCCCGATCCGGCTGCTGGAAAGCGGCCCGGCGGGCGGCGGCCTCGCCACCGCACTGTTCGGCAAGGCAGCCGGCCTGTCCGACGTCATTTCCTTCGACATGGGCGGCACCACCGCCAAGGCCTGCATGATCGAGGACGGCCGCGCCGAGATCTCGCCGATGATGGAAGCAGCGCGCGTCCACCGCTTCGTCAAGGGCTCTGGCCTGCCGATCAAGGCTCCGGTCATCGAGATGATCGAGATCGGCGCCGGCGGCGGCTCGATCGCCGCCATTGACGACGTCGGCCTGTTGAAGGTCGGCCCTCATTCCGCCAGCTCCGATCCGGGCCCGGCCTGCTACGGCATGGGCGGCAAGCAGCCGACTGTGACCGACGCCAATCTCACGCTTGGCTACTACGATCCCAACTTCTTCCTCGGCGGTCGCATGAAGCTCGACCTCGAGGCCGCACGTGCCGCCATTGCGCGCGTGGCTGCGCCCCTGAACCTGACGATCGAAGAAGCAGCACTTGGCATTCACAAGGTGGTCGTCGAGAGCATGGCCTCGGCCGCACGCGTGCATCTTGTCGAGCGCGGCAAGGATCCGCGCGAATATTCCATGGTCGGTTTCGGCGGCGCGGGTCCGGCGCACGCTGTAGACGTAGCGCGCGCGATGGGCATCAGCTCCGTTCTGATCCCGCCAGCATCGGGCGCTGCATCTGCCCTCGGCTTCCTTGCAGCCCCCCTGTCCTTCGAAGGTGTGCGGTCGCTGCGCGTCGAGCTGAAATCAGGCTTTGACACGGATGCTGTCAACGGCGTGCTGAATACCCTTGAAGACGAGGGACGCCACCAGCTTACGCGCTCCGGCATCGCCGCAAGCGACATCGTGGTCGAGCGCAGCGCCGACATGCGCCTCGTCGGCCAGATGCACGACATCAGCGTGCCTCTGCCCACGACCACACTCGGCGAAGCCGACCTGCCCACCATTCGCGAAGCCTTCGTTCGCGCCTACTCCGCCCGCTATGCAGAGCCGTTCGAAGGCGCGCGCTTCGAATCCGTCAACTTCCGCGTCCGCGTCGCCGGCCCCACACCGCAGCTTTCACTCACCGGTGCCACCGGTGGCGGCGATACGGCAGCCCGGATCAAGGGCCACCGCATCTGCTGGTTCGATGAAGGCAAGTTCGAAACAGCCGTCTACGACCGCTACGCCATGCGGAGCGGCGACACCATTCCCGGTCCCGCGATCATCGAGGAGCGCGAGTCCACCACCGTTGTCGGCCCGTCCGACAGCGTGACCATCGACGCCAGCCAGAATCTCTGCGTGCAGGTCGGTGCGCTGAAGGCGGCCGACGCGTTCGTCACCGACGACATGACGCGAGCCGAGGCAGTCGCCCGCATCAAGGCCGACCCCATCGGCCTCGAGATCATGTGGTCGCGCCTCGTCAACGTCGTCGAGGAAATGTGGCTGACTGTCTGTCGGACCGCATTCTCGCTCGTCATCGCTGAGGCGCAGGATTTTGCCTGCGAACTGCTAGACAAGGACGGCGAGACGCTGGCCCACAGCCCGCGCGCCATGCCGGTGTTCAACCTTACGCTTCCGCGCGCGGTCAAGGCGCTCCTGGCCCGTTACCCGGCCGAGACGCTGAAGCCAGGCGACGTGCTGATCACCAACGATCCGTGGCTGTGCGCCGGTCACCTGTTCGACATCGCCATCGTCACACCGGCCTTCCGCAATGGCAAGCTCGTCGGCCTGATGGGCACTGTCGGTCACGTCTCGGATATCGGCGGCACCAAGGACTCTCTGCATGCCCGCGAGATCTACGAGGAAGGCCTGCAGATCCCGCCAATGAAGATCTTCGAGGAGGGAAGGCCCAACGAGACGTTGATCCAGCTCATCCGCCAGAACGTCCGCAATGGCGAGCAGGTGCTGGGCGACATTTTCTCCTTCGTCGCAGCCAACAAGCTCGGCGCGGAGCGGCTCGACGCGTTCATGCACGACTACGGCATGCATGACCTCGGCGCCCTTGCCGAAGTGGTGCAGGGTCTGTCGGAAAAGGCCATGCGCGACGCAATCCGCGCTTTGCCCGATGGCGAGTATCGCTCGGTCATCACTAACAACCCTCTCGGCGAGACCATCACCTACCCGGTCCTGGTCAAGGTCGAAGGCGACAGCATCACGGTCGATTTCGACGGCGCCCCACCGCAGCTGCCACAGGGTGGTCTCAACTCAACGCTGAACTACACGGCGGCGCATGCGACCTACCCGCTGAAGTGCATGCTGACGCCGGCGGTGCGCGGCAATGCCGGCTGCTATCGTCCGTTCACGGTGACCGCGCCAGAAGGTTCGATCCTGAACCCGACCTACCCGGCGGCTGTGAACCTGCGTACCCGCACCGGCTGGTATCTTGCGCCGAACATCTTTGCAGCACTCGCTTCGGCTTCACCCGAAATGGTGCAGTCCTTCACCGGGCTCGCGGTTGCAGCGAATGTCTATGGCCAGACCAAGGACGGGCAGTTCTATTCGGACATGCTCTTCTGCGGCGGCGGCCAGGGTGGCTCCGAGCGCGGTGACGGCCACTCCTCGCTGTTGTGGCCGACCTCTGCGGCCAACACGTCAATTGAGCTGATGGAAAGCCGCGTGCCCGTGCTGGTGCTGGAAAAGGCGTTCCGTGCCGACAGCGGCGGCGCCGGCAAGATGCGCGGCGGTCTCGGCCAGGTCATACGCTTCCGCAAGCGCGACGAGGACGGACTGGAGATGCTCGTCTCCGTCTATCCCGAAGGTGTCGACAACCCGATCGACGGCCTGTTTGGCGGCCAGGCCGGCGGCGGCGCTCGCGGGCGCGTGCTCTCCACCGACGGACGCGTGCTGCGCGACTGCGGCACCGGCGAGCTGGTGTCGCTGCACCGGACCGACCAGGTGGTGGAGCTCGTGCTCGCCGGCGGCTCCGGCTACGGCAACTCCGCCGAACGCGCCCCGGCCGCAATCTCCCGCGACCTCGCGCTTGGCTTCGTCACGCCCGATCACGTCGCGCTCAACTATCGCCACGAACCGGGAACCTCCGGCACCGTAGCACCCCAGGAGAACGTGGCCTGGGCCTGACCGCCCCATCGAGATCCGGCGGCGCCCGGCCAACTGGCGCCGCCCATTTGCAATGACGACCAGACATTCGACAGGAGCAATGCAATGACCTCTGACCAGTTCAACATCTCGCGGCGTGGCCTGCTGGCGCTTGCCGGCGTGGGCCTCGCCACCACGATTTTTCCGCGTCAGCTCTTCGCCCAGTCGGGCGGCGTCCTGATCATCGCCGCAGGCCAGGACATCCCCAATTTTGACCCGCACACCGCGGCCGGCTATTCCTCCTCGTTCTTCATGCGCAACGTCTATGACCCGTTGGTGCGCATCTCCGGCAACCCGCCTGTGCCCGCGCCGGGCATCGCCGAGAGCTGGACGGTCAGCCCCGACGGCACGGAATTCACCTTCGTCCTGAACAAGGCCGCCAAGTTCCAATCCGGCAACCCCGTCACCGCCGACGACGTTGTCTACTCCTTCACCCGCGCGCTGAAGCTCGCCAAGGGTAACTCCTGGATGATCCGCGACATCGTCACCGCCGAGGGGGTCACCGCCGTCGACGCCGGTACAGTCAAGTTCAAGCTCACCGCCCCCTTCGCGCCGTTCCTGCAGGTGCTGCCGTGGATCTTCATCGTCGAGAAGGCGGTGGTCGAGGCCAATCTCGGCAGTGATTCAGGTGAAACCTACCTCATGACCAATACTGCGGGCTCCGGTCCGTTCACCGTCGCCCGTTTCGAAGTCGGCACGCTCTACCAGCTCGCCCGTACGCCTGACGCCTGGCAGGCCGGAGGCGGCAACCTCGAAGGCGTGATTTGGCAGATCGTGCGTGAAACGGCCACCCAGCGGCTGATGATCCAGCGTGGCGAGGCCCATATCGCCACCGACCTCACCAGCGAGGACATGGACGCACTGAAGGATGCAGCCGGCGTCGTCAGCGTCATCGAGCCGGAATACCGCACTTTCTCGATCAAGATGAACACCCAACACGGCCCCTGCGCCGACATCAACCTGCGCAAGGCGATCTCCTACGCCACCAACTACCAGGCGATCCTCGACGCCGCGGGCTATGCCGACCTGATGAAAGGCCCTCTGCCGATGGGAATCCTCGGCTTCGACGCCAACCTCGCCGCTTACGGCACCGACATGGCCAAGGCCAAGGAATACATGGCGAAGTCGGCCAAGCCGGAAGGCGGCTTCAAGCTCAAGATGTACCACGTCTCGGGTCTTGAGCAGCAGCGTCGCTGGGCACTCATCATGCTCGACAGCCTCAAGCAGCTCAACATCGAGCTCGAGATCGTGCCGATGAACTGGCCCGACATGGTCACCGCCTGCAAGTCGCCCGAAACCTTCCCGGACCTGTTCCCCGTTTACCAGACGGCGAACTATGGCGACCCTGATAACATCGCCTATGCGGCTTACCATTCGTCGCGCAACGGCGCCTGGCAGAACGCTGTCTACAAGAACCCGGAAGTCGACGCTCTCATCGAGGCCGGCCGCAAGGAAATCGACCAGGCCAAGCGCGTCGCCATTTACGGCGAATTCCAAAAGAAGGTCGTTGAGGACGCCCCCGACGTCTTCGGCGTGCTGGAGCGTCGCAAGCTCGCCATGCGCGACACCGTGAAGGACTACCACTTCACCCCGGTCGCCTCCAACGCCATCGAGGCCTGGGGCCTGTCGCTCGGCTAAGTCGAACATTTGGCGGGCCTCCGGGCCCGCCAAAGCTCCAACCAAAGGACATCGGCAATGCTGCATTTCATCTTGCGGCGGCTCCTGCTGCTCATACCGGTCATCGTCGGACTGACGGTCATCATGTTCGCCATCGCCCGCCTTCTTCCAGGCGATCCGGTGGCGCTCGCTGCTGGGCCGAACGCAACGCAGGCCGAAATCGCAGCACTTGCCGTGGAGTACGGCCTGGATAAGCCGATCTGGGTGCAGTACGGCACCTATGTCTCCGGCCTGGTCCATGGCGACCTCGGCACGTCACTACTCACGCGCCGTCCCGTCGCTGCCGATATTAAGGCCTACCTTCCCGCCACTCTCGAACTCGTGTTCGCGGCGATGTTCATCGCTGTGGCGGTCGGCATCCCGCTTGGCCTCGTGACTGCCGTTTGGCGCAACCGCTGGCCGGATTATCTCGCCCAGGTGGGTGCCATCGGAGCGATTTCGATGCCGCGCTTCTTCCTAGGCTTGCTTCTGCAACTTTGCTTTGCCATGTGGTTGATGTGGCTGCCGCTCGGTGGCCGCTTGCCGATTATCGTCATCCCGCCGCGCTTCGTCACCGGCTTTCTGACCATCGATTCATTGATCGCAGGCAATTGGAATACCTTCTTCATGTCGCTGCGCCACCTAGCGCTGCCGGCCATAGCCATGTCGCTCTCCCCGCTTGCCACCATCATGCGCATGATGCGCGCCTCGACGATCGAGGTGATGCAGCAGGACTATGTCATGACGGCGCGCGCGCTAGGCCTGCCCCAGCGCAAGATCATCACCAAATACGTCGCCCGCAACGCTGTTTCGGCGACGCTGACGGTGATCGGCCTCTATTTCGGCTGGCTGCTTGGCGGCACCGTTCTGGTTGAAACGGTGTTCGACTGGCCTGGCCTCGGCCTCTACGCCACCAAGGCCATTGTCTCGCAGGACATGATGCCGGTGATCGGCGTGGCGCTTGTGATCGGTCTGCTCTTCGTCTTCGCCAACCTCATCATCGACCTGCTCTACGGCGTCATCAACCCCAAGGTCCGTTATTCATGACCACCACCGAGCACAACATTGCGGACGATCTCGCCACACCCCGCCGCGACAGGCTGCGCCGCGCCTTCTTCCGCTTTTCGCAGAGCAAGCTGTCGATGCTTGGTGCGGTCATCGTCGCGCTGGTCATATTCTTCACCATCTTTGGCACCGCGCTCGCCCCCTACCCCAACCATGTCACGGGCAGCGTTGATACCGCTTCCCGCTTCCTGGCGCCGTCAGCGGCCCATCCCTTCGGCACCAACGAGCTCGGCCAAGACGTGCTGTCGCTCGTCATGGCCGGCACGACCGTTTCGGTACTCGCGGGCTTCGGCGTCGTGCTCATTGGCTCGGTAATCGGCACGCTGGTCGGGGCCATTGCTGGCTTCGCCCGCGGCTGGGTCGACGAAGTGCTGATGCGGCTGACCGACCTTACGCTGACCATCCCCGGACTGATCCTTGCCATGGCGATTGCCGCGGCACTCGGGTCGGGCTTCGGCAACATGGTCATTGCCATCGCTCTGTCATGGTGGCCCGGCTATGCGCGACTGGTCCGCGGCGAGGTCCTTGCCGCGCGCGAGGAGGTCTATGTAACGGCAGCCCGTGCGCTCGGTGCCACACCGAAACGCATCCTCTTCCGCCACATCCTGCCCAACGTCGTCTCGCCGATCATCGTCAAGATGTCGCTCGACATGGGCTTTGCCATCCTGACCGTGGCAGGCCTCGGGTTCATCGGCATCGGCGTTCGCCCGCCAACTCCAGAGTGGGGCACCCTGCTTTCAGTGTCGCGCTCCTACATGCCCGATTACTGGTGGACGGCCATGGCGCCTGGCATGGCGATGTTCTTGGCGGTGTTCGGCTTTAATCTCTTGGGTGACGGCCTGCGCGACATCCTCGATCCAAAGGCGAGGCGCTGAGATGACCCAACCACTCCTTGCCATCCGCGACCTACACCTCAGGATGTCCAGCTTTGACGGTCGAGCACATGTCCTGAACGGGATCAATCTCACCGTGAACCGGGGTGAGATCTGGGGGCTCGTCGGAGAAAGCGGCTGCGGCAAATCGCTAACTGGCCTGTCGGTCTCGCGCCTGCAGCCAACTCCACCTGCGTACTACTCGGCGGGCGAGATCCTGCTCGAAGGCCAGGATCTTCTCAAGCTCAGCCCGGCCCAAATGCAGCGCCTGCGCGGCAAGCGCATCGGCATGATCTTCCAGGACCCGACGACGAACCTCAATCCGGCCTTCCGCATCGGCGAACAGCTCGTCGACGTGGCGTTGGCTGCTGCCGATCGCGATCCTGAAGTTATCGGTTGCCCGCCCAATGCCGGGCGGCGCGCACGGCGCCTTGCCGCACGCAAGATGGCCGGGGAAATGCTGGCTCGCGTCGGCATCCCCAATGCGCAGGAGCGGCTCGACAGCTATCCGCATCAGTTTTCCGGCGGCATGCGCCAGCGCGTGTTGATCGCCATGGCGCTGATTGGACGCCCTGACCTTCTCATCGCTGACGAGCCGACGACGGCACTCGACGTGTCCGTCCAGGCCCAGATCCTCGAGCTCATCAAAAACAGCGTCAAAGACTTCAACATGGGCGTCGTGTTGATCACCCACAATCTCGGCGTCGTCGCCCAGACATGCAGCCATGTTGCTGTCATGTATGCGGGAAACATCGTCGAAAGCGGTCCGGTCGCTGCTGTGATCGGCAATCCCGTCCATCCCTATACACGCGCGCTGATGTCGGCGATCCCGACCCGGGAAACCAAGCGCGGTGAGCTTCGCGGATTGGCGGGATCAGTGCCGAACCTGCTCACCCCACCGCCGGGCTGCCGTTTTGCGCCGCGCTGCCAGTTCGCGCTACCCGCGTGCACCGCAGCCACGCCGGCACCAGTGCCGGTTGGCGACAGCCATGCTGCCGCCTGCATTCGTGTGAATGAAATGGAGGCGCTCGTCCATGACTGAGATCATGCTTGAGATCGACAACGTCTCGAAGATCTACCCAGGGCGTCGCGGCATCTTCGGCACATCGCCAGAAGTCCAGGCGCTAAAGAACGTGTCGCTGAGCATACGCAAGGGCGAGAGCTTTGGCCTTGTGGGCGAAAGTGGTTCGGGCAAGACGACCCTCACCCGCTCCATCCTCCATCTGGAAACGCCAACTTCGGGCAGTATCCGTGTGCAAGGCCAGGACCTCGGGAAATTGTCCGATGCCGAGCTGCGTCGGTTGCGCGCACGCGTCCAGATCGTCTTCCAGGATCCCTATGCCTCGCTCAATCCGCGCATGTCGGTTTACGACATCGTGACCGAGCCATTGGTGATCCACCACGAAACCTTGGGCCTGACAAACCGACAACGCAGCGACCGCGCAGCCGAGCTGCTCTCGCTTGTCGGCATGGGCTCGCAGCACCTGCATCGCTATCCGCACGAGTTCTCCGGGGGCCAACGCCAGCGCATCTGCATCGCGCGTGCCCTGGCTTCAGGTCCGGAGCTGCTTCTTCTCGACGAGCCGACCTCTGCGCTCGATGTGTCGGTGCAGGCGCAGGTTCTCAATCTCCTGTGCGAGTTACAGGATCGCCTGGGTCTGACCTATTTCTTCATCAGCCACGACTTGGCGGTAGTGCGCTATCTCTGCGATCGCGTGGCGCTGATCAACCGCGGTGAAATCGTCGAACAAGGCGATTGCGCCGACATCTTCGACTCCCCGACAAGCGAATATGCCCGCATGTTGATCGGCGCGATGCCCGAGGTTAAGGTTCCAGCAAACAGCGGTCCCAACGGCTAGATGTGAAGGTTCACAACATCCTGGACGCTGCCCACACTCCACGCTCCTTCCCGCGCGACTTCTGGTGCTTCTGCAAGGAGTCCGCCGAGTCCGATTTCACTCAGTAGAACGTATCGGGACAGCGGCGACTGCGTGTCGAAACGGCGGACGAACGTGAACAGATCCTCTGCCGAATCCTGCAAGAAGAGCGCCAAGTGCAGGCCGGACGCACTGAAGTGGACAACCTGTCCGCCAGCGACGAGCCCGATGGCGATCAGCCCGACCTCGGTCTCACAATCAGGGCACAACCATATCCCGTTGTCGATACCTGATATTCTGGCGTGAGCGAAGGATCGTATCGTTTCGTGCCCTGTCCCCGCGCTGCTGCAGCGATGTGAAACGCGATGCCGACATTCATGAACGCAACAGGCGACTCATCGCTTGGCCCAATCGTCGGCGTCTTGCAGATCGAACAGCGATGCCCTGAACGCCCAGCGAGAGCCCCATTTGTTGCCTCAGAGAAATCGTCTCGATTTGAACTCACGATCTGGCCTTTTTGACTTGAGATGCTGAGAGTAAGCGACACGGCCGTACGTCGCTATGAGCGAGTGCATCACCATTCACAAAGTGGTCCATCCTCTGCCTTCCAGAACAGTAGGATCCCGCGCAGATCGTCGCTCGACCAACAGGCTCGACCTGAGCGTACGGTCTGCTCTTGAGATCGACGATCTTCGTCGCGAAGGTCCGAAATTGCGGTCAAAAGCAGTCGGCAGAGAGCTAAGCCAACCTTGAGCCAACATCGGCACACTGATAATATTTCTGCGCGGCGGCAGTCTGTCCGCAGGCCGGCGCAACTTTGGAAGACTCGGCCGGGAGGCGCCGGCCAAGTTGGAGCGCCGCATGCAGGACCGACCGCCACCCGACAAGCTGATTGTGGTCGCCGCCTTCGACCGCGACGACGACGGCGAGCTTCGTAGGGCATTTGAGCCACGGGAAATGCAAAGCGGCGAAGCAGCGGTCCGGTTCGCCAAGATGATCGAGGACCATCACATCGGAGTTATCGCTTGGGTTCGCGAGGTGAATTCGGCCATTGGCGAATATGGCGAGCCGAAGATTCTATACCAGCACGGCGAAGTGCCAGGCATGGAGTGATGCGATCCTGTCATCAGCACAAAGGACGCTGTTCTTGCCGAAATTGTCGCTGGCGATACCAGCCAGGAGGCGCCGGCCAAGCTACGTGTCGATGAATGACCGCTAAAAATCTGCTGGCAGGCGCCGGTTTCGAAGTCGCCGCCACCAGTGCAGCGGTGAAGCTCAGCACGCCATTTCTCAGCTGCGTTGCCCGCATCGTCATTCTCCTGGGTGATCTGTGCGGCAAAGTGCGCTTGTTCGATTGAGCGATCGTAGGCGGCGGCTACGGCGACGGGGGCCGGCCTCATTCACCGAACTCCGCCCTGAGCCCCTTCACCGCCTTGAACAGATCGTTCCGGCGCTTGATGCCGTAGATGGCAAAGGCGGCGATCGCGAGCTGCACGCGCCAGAGTGCGGCGATCTGGCCTTCCTCGCGAACGACTTGGGGCGCCCATTTACGGGTGATGGCCTCGGCAACAACCAGGCAGATCTATACCACTGCACGATGCATGGCCTTCGAAAGGCTGGAGCAACGCTTGCCGCCGAAAATGGCGCCACCCACGACGAAGTAATCGCTACATTCGGGTGGACAACGAAGCAGTAGGCCCTTTGCCTTGCGGTAGGGGTTCCCGCCGCCTTCTTGCCGCCCGCCCGCCAACGCCAGCAGTTCGTCGTACTTCGCGCCGCATCGGTCATAAACGCTCCAGCTGTTGGCCTTAGGGCAACCGCTCCGCGCGACAATCTCATCAAGCAGATGCGCCAGGGTGCGGTCTCCGCATGCTCGAAGCACGGCGTCCCTGTCGTATTGCTTTCGCATCCCGCACTTGTCGCACGAGACGACCAACCTCATCGGAGGGGAATTCCGACGGCATCGGCGGCGCTCCTTGGCAGCTGTCATTCCTCCCGCCAGACCGGAACGCGTCGGATCTTGATCGACACCAAGCGCCTGATCTTTAGCCCGACCGCTTCCTTGCCGCTCGGATAGACCGCCTCGACATTCATAAAGCCGTGGTCTCCCGCCTCACACTTCATTCGGCCGATGAGCGAGTCGACATCGACGTCGCCGAATATCTGGATGAGATCGGACGGGAAATAGTGATGGTTGCGCTTGCAGTAGGCGCAACGGATGCGCACGAGTTGCCGGCCATCATTCAGGTTGGACAGCGGAAAAGGCATTGATTTGTTCGGCGCGGGCATGAGAACGAAATAGGAACAAACCCCTTCCGGAGTCAATTCACATCACGCTAGCGTAAGGGCAGCTTTCCGGCGATAAAGCGCACCCCCCCATTGCCTCGCAAGGGACCCCACAGCAAGGGACTTGTCTACCGCTCTCTTCCTAGTCTGGGGGGATATGGGTGTCGTAGTCGTGGTTGTAGTCGTAGGCGTGGTTGGGGTTGGGGTCGTAGTTGTCTCTTCTGGGGTCGTTGAACCTGCAGGCGTGGTCGTTGCCACGGTCGTTCTCGGCGGCGAGGCCTGAGCGTGGGCCGGCACGATGAAGGTCTGAATTAACGGCTTGGTCCATTTGGTCGGCAGAAGGAGCGTTGCCGCAACGCCGCCCCCGACCATGATCTGCACCACCTGACGGCGATTGGGATTGCTTGCCATGCCCTTCTCCAGAACAGTGAATGCCCGACCCGCAATCAAAACATAACATCGCCGATTGTTCGGCGAAAGCAGAACAACCTCTCTCGCTTGACGTCCCACGGCGTGACAGGGCACGTTTGGCCCATGTGCAACCTCTACAACATCTCCTCGACCCAAGATGAGCTGCGCGGTCTGACCAAGGCCTTCGACGATATCGCTGGCAATCTTGAGCCGACGCTGGACGTCTACCCCGGTCGCAACGGGCCAGTGGTTCGAAACTTCGACGGGCGCCGGCAATTGGCGATGCTGAATTGGGGCATGCCGACCTCGGGCAAGGTGTTGCTCGAGGCCACCAAGAAACGCGCCCAGAAACTCCAAGCCAAGGGCAAGCCCGTCGACTTCGACGATCTGCTCAAGAAAGAGCCCGACAGCGGCGTCACCAACATTCGCGCCACGACAAGCAAACATTGGGCGCCGTACCTCGGCATCGAAAATCGCTGCGTTGTCCCGTTTTCCAGCTTCGCCGAGCCCAGCCCGCACGAGAGCGACAAAGACCCAGACACTGGCCGGCACCGCAATTTCTGGTTTGCCTTGAACGAGAACCGACCTCTCGCCGTCTTTGCTGGGCTATGGACGCCTTGGCGTGGCGCCCGCACGATCCGAGACGGCGTGTTTGACTGGGAGGTCTACGGCTTCCTGACCACCGACCCCAACGGCATCGTCAAGCCGATCCATCCCAAGGCGATGCCGGTCATCCTCACCACAGCCGACGAGATACAGACCTGGCTGACACGCCATGGTCGGAAGCAAGAGCCCTGCAACGCCCCCTGCCCGACGAATTGCTGACGATCGTCGACAAGCCGGCTGCTCCCGCAACTGAAGAAGGGCAGATGTCGTTGATCTGAAAGGGGCGCCGGCCGGGCGGCGCCGAAGCTTTCATTTTTTCCGATGCGCCAGATCCCATTCAATTGCGTCACGGAACTGTTCCTTGATCCGTTCGATCTGAGTTTCGACCGACACGAAATAAACCGAGTCGTTCAACATCGCTTCCCTGACAATGTCCTCGCCGTCGGTACATGCGGAAAGTGCCGTTTCCGCTATTGACGATGCTGCCGCATCGCGCCCCAATTTGCCCACCGCTGCCTCAGCAGAACCAAATAGACAGGCGTACCAGGCCCTGTTGGCGTCCGACACTGGCGGTCCGTAGACGAGTTTTGTTTCGACTAACGCCAGGCTGACACTAACGCAGCCAAATGCCGCAAGTACAAACGCCACGTGCAGTGAGCGGGTTGCAAGATTCACTTGACCAATCCTTTGTGTCTTCGGTCACCTGTCAGGATTGTTCTATATTGTGGCCAATTTCTGCCTAGTGCGGCTGGCATTGGTTGCAGGTCAACCGCCAAATCTAGCGATAGCGAAGCCGTACGGCCTCGGGCAGTCTCTCCCAAAAGGAGACCGCCATGGCTCTTATGGTTTGTGACATCGCAGGAGACGAACGTGGCACCTGGCAAGCCGTGTTCGACATAGACCACCCGTGTCTGTGGGTGCAGTGGGTTCCGAACGGTTTGGCGCCGTATGTACCTGACTGTTTCACGCTCGACGAGTTATTCAACTCACCCCGGGCCAATCGGCTTCACAAGTGGGCGCGCGAAAGTCTGTCCATCTAGTTTGTCACCTCGATATACGGTCGCTGGCAACACAACCAGATCAAGCGCTATGGGCCATCGCGGGCAAGGCTTGATGCATAGATGATTCAGCGCGGTTGAGAGACCCGCCGACGATTGTCTAGAAACCAAACGACCTGCCAGCAGGCGGCCGGCAGGCTCTGGTAGATGCGAGCGGACACCGAAGCCCCACCCGTGCAGCGGATGGAGGCGTACAATAGTAATTCAGCGCGTTCGGCAGTAAGCTGGAATTGGGTGCACGGGGCGTCATCACCGCAATTTGCTATGACACCATGGGAGTCTCCCAATGTCCGACCCTTGGAAGTTGATGGTCGCGCTGCTAGTCGGCGCGTCGGCCTTTTTGAGCTTTGACCAAGCATCGCGAGCTGACGATAACGTGGTAACTGCCATCGATATTGCCCTAGAACCCGATGCCACGATGATCGAACATGCGAAGGCCGCTAATGCCCTCCTACTCAAGGATTTCCCGAAGGGCTTCGCGCTGGACGATACGCACCATCCGCATGTCACCCTGTTGCAGCAATTCGTCCGAACAGCTGATCTCGACAAGGTCTATGCTGTTGCCAACAGTGCTATTGCGGCCGAGCATCCCACGGCATGGAAACTCAAGGCAGTAAAATATTACTACATTCCCGATGGCAAGTTCGGCCTTGGCGGTATTGTCGTCGAGCCGACACCGGACTTGCGCCGGCTGCAGAACAAGCTGATCGAAGCGGTTGCTCCGTACACAGCGAAGACTGGGACGCCCACAGCCTTTGTGAGCACCGAGGGCGGCAAAGATATCCAGAAGTCCTTGATCGAATACGTTGCCAATTTCACTACGGTCGCAGCTGGAGAGAAATTCAATCCGCACGTTACCATTGGTGTGGGCAACGCTGCCTACCTCGATCAGTTAGTAGCTGCCCCGTTTGAAGTCTTCACTTTCTCGCCCACAGGGGCGTCGGTCTACCAACTCGGGACGTTCGGGACGGCCCGCAAGGAACTTAAAGCCATGGCTTTGAGCCCATAAAATACTCAGGAACGGCAGATTCGGGCCCTGTCTAGGAAACCGCTTCTTCCAGTTTCCCATAAAAAAAGAAAAAGCGCCGCCACCTTTCGGCAGGTAGCGCGACGCTGCGATGGTTGCCGCCACCAAAACAAAAAATTGGAAGCAGGTAATATTTGGCTTTGCGTTTCCATGGCTCATTAACGTGAGTGGCACATGCTGATGCCATCCGGGTCATCGCCCCACAGCCTGCGACCCGGATCGCGCGCCCGGCTCAAGGTCGGCGGCAATTTCCCTGCTTACCGATTGGCAAGGCCGGGCGCGTTGCCTTGCAAATGCCTGAGGATTCCGATCGCCCGACACATCTCAACGGGCTGCAAAAATGGGCATCGTCAATCCATTGATCGAGTTACTTGCCGCGCGTTCGGGCTGATGGGGTAGAGCGCCGGCGCAACGCCTTACATCCTACAAGAGAGCATTGCGTCGGTACTCCACCCACCCGCAGGCACACAAACAACCGTGCGCGATGCAACTGCCTGCCTGGAAGAATTTCCGAGCAGGCATTTGTCCGGCGCTGAAGCCTGAACGCGGAAAAAGCCCGCCACCTTTCGGCCGCGGCAATTCGTATTGCCGACCTGGGGCGTCCGCATTGGGTAGAAGACGGCCGCTCCGGAAAGCGATGGCGCGATTGCCGGGCCTTTTGATCTTTGCGTTCTTCTTGACGCTTGCGGCCACGCTGCTATTCGACCCTCTCCTCATTCGCCGCCAAGGCCCCCAGATCGAAATCCATTGCTCGCCGTCACAATGCGTGGAATCTTTTACGTGCGCGGGGAAGCAACGGGAGATTCACATGTTGAACGTTCGGTTTCTGAGCTTGGCCGGGGCAGTGGCGCTCGGCGTGTTCATGGCGGCGCCTGCCAGCGCTCTCACCATGAAAGAATGCGGTGCCAAATATAACGCGGCGAAAGACGCGGGCACCTTAGGTGGCCTGACCTGGAACCAGTTCCGTCACAATCAGTGCGGCTCAGATGCCAGCGCAACGCCCGAGCCTGCCAAGCCCGCCAAGAAGGCGGCAACTGAAAAAAAGCCCGCGAAAGCCTCAGATAAGGCGGCGGCAGCTCCGGCAGGGCTGTCCATGAAGGAATGCAGCGCGAAGTATCAAGCCGCCAAGGATGCCGGGACGCTCGGTGGACTTAAGTGGAATAGTTACCGCAAGGCGAATTGCGGTGCTGACGCATCTGATGATGACAGCGTGCCGGCTCCGACCGAGGCACAATACACCAGCGAGCCTGAAAAGCCGACGACCGCTGCCCCCAGGGGCATGAAGTTCCCTCGCAGCGTCGCAGGCAAGTTCTCCAGTGAGACTCCTGGCAAGGCCCGAATGCACACATGCTTGGAGCAGTACTATGCGCTCAAGGACGCAAACGCGCTGGGCGGCATCAAGTGGATCCAGAAGGGCGGCGGCTACTACAGCCTCTGCAACGACCGCCTGAAGGGCTGAAGGCCTCGCCATTGGCCCGAAACTGAACAACTCAGAACCCCGGCAGTATGCTGGGGTTTTTGTTTGCCTCGCGTCGAGATAGCCTTTCTTTTTCGTCTGCTGTTCCGCTTCAGCATGCATATGTTGACCGCCGCGCACCCGGCAAAAAATCCTGTTCCTATCGGCTACGGCTGAACCACGGCGGCATGGTCGGCGACCCAAAAGGACAGGATGATGAAGCTAAACGTTGCCATGCAACAGTGCATTGGTGTGCTGCATCATAGCTGGGCCCTTCCGCACTCACATTGGCAAGGCCGACATTACCTTGCCCAAACTGCGCCGCCAACAAGTTACAGAGACAGAGCACGCACTGCCAGTCTGCGGCTCACTCCCAACCAATCACCCGTCGCTTTTTCGGCCGTATCTGCCCGCTGAGAGGCGTTTGCGGTTTTGGAGTCGGCGCGGATACCACATGGACGACAATAGCCCGCTGGTGAGTCGCTGAGTGAGTGTCGGGTCACTATTTTAGCTTCGCGAGCATCTGGTTTGCTAACGCCCGTAGCGCTTGCAGACCGAGCATCAGCCTTTCACGCCCGTCAAACGCTGTCATCACGCCTGCATGGCAATCTATCGTTCGGAGGCGGTTTAGAGGCGCCAGGTTGCAGACCTACTCTCCGCCTGCGAAGCAACAAAGGAGGCTTACATGATCAGGATCATTCTTGCATGGATAGCAGCCCTCACAACCGTAACATTGGTTTATGCTGGCGGCATTGCGGGAAGAGAATGCCATGAGGTAAACGGTCATCAATCTTGCGTTAAGATGAATGACACTGAAGGAAGTTGAGAAGGCTTAGGAGCCCAACTCTGGCCATCACGCCGCCGCTAGTACGATTGTCGATCCGCGCGGCGGGTGGCCAATTTGGTGGCAGACGCGACCGAAGCCCATCAATCGAACGTTTCAGGCGGTCAACGTACGCCTGATCATTCTGTTGAGGTCGTGCCTTCCATTCGGCCTATCAGCTACAACAGACAGGCCTGCCGGTCGAGGGGCTGGCCAGCAGGCCCCAGCGTGGGGGCTTTGGGGGGGGGGGGGACGGACGGGCACGCGCCGTGAGGCGCACCGGCTTGATAGCCGCCGCTCTACCGCCGTTTTCAGCATCGCCAGACAGCCCGGTTTGTTGAAATCGCGGACCCGGCACCTATTTAGGCCCGATGACGAAGACCATTCACGTCATCGCCCTGGCCGGCGCAATCGGCCTTGTCGCGGTGCTTCTGGTCTCTCCTGCAAGCCTGCGCCTCACCCTCAACGGATCCTCAGTCGTTGTTTCGGCCATATCTGCCCGCCGAGAGGCGTCTGCGCTTTTGGAGTCGCGGATACCGCCCGGACGTCAAACGCCCGCTGGTGAGTCGCTGTTTGAATGTCGGGCCATTATTTTAGCTTCGCGAGCATCTGGTTTGCTAACGCCCGTAGCACTTGCAGACCGAGCATCAGCCTTTCACGCCCGTCAAACGCTGTCATCACGCCTGCATGGCAATCTATCGTCCACAGGGTTAGAGGCCAGGTTGAAAACCGACACTTCGTATCCCTGCGAAGCAACAAAGGAGGCTTACATGACTAGGATAATTCTTGCATGGATAGCTGCCCTCACAACCGTCACATTGGTTCACGCTGGCGGCATTTCGGGACCACCTGTTTGTTCAACGGCCACCGATGTCTGGTCAATCTACCCCGGTGCGAGCCTCATGGGGTCTTTGTCGGTCCCCCGGCTAGCCTGCCAGCGTGCCCGTTGGGACTCTGCAATGGGCGCCTTGCCCTCGACCGATTTAGGGCTGCTCGACATTCCCCCATGGAACTTGCACCCCTTCTTGCCCCCGACTGGCCTAGCCCTGCACGGGTGCCCCTTCCGGGTCTTGGCCCCGCAATGGTGATGGGACTCGTCGGCTGTCGGAAGCCCTAAAACGGCGTTCCCCACCTTCGGCGGAAGGAGCGTCAATAGTCAAATCTTGCGATAGTGGAACCCCTCCCGACCCGCAATCGAAACATACCATCGCTGGCTGTTCAGTTTCAAAAACGCCAATTCTCGCCTAAAGTCGGTCACATTCGCCGGCGACGAAAGGTAGTTTGCCGTTGGACGACGGCGGGCATTCACATGCCACCCGCGCAATTCTATGTCTTGGGAGTGAAGGGGATTATGGGCAGATTGCAAGTGCTCGGCGGAGCGGCCATCCTCCTTACTGGTGCCGGCTGTACGTCGTCGGCACCTCCTGCCGTGCCGGAAAGCGGGTACTCGCTGATGGGTGCTGTTGAAGCCACCGGGGAAGTTACCTACCAGCTCTGGGAACGAGGATTTCCGACACTACAGGCTTGCGAGCAGCGGAGGCTTGCTCTTGAGAGCACCCATGACATCTTACTTCGGTGCATTACTCAGTGAGGCACTTTAGGGAACCTCGAACCGCAAATATTGCTTGGCGAAAACCACGTTGGGTATCACAATAAACTGGCCCTCGCCCGGGCAAGGTGCGGTTTTGCGGCCGGACAGATCACCGTTGCCACGAAAGAACGTGGCCACCTCTTTCAATTGATCGAATTGCCTGGAGCGCAAGTGCTCGGTGCGTTCGTGCGTGAACCCCCTTGCGCTACACGTATTGAATTCAGGCCGCTGCCGTCGCGGGAGTTGGCCTGATTAGAGTACAGCTTTCGTTCGACTTGGAGGATCTGATGAGCGATCGGATGTTTCGTCAGACTGTTTTCGCAAAGTCCGCAAAGAGCATGGTCGAGGAGATAGCTCGCTTGGATGATGTCCTCGAATTCTCTATGAGTGGCCCAAGAACCGCCGCGGCACCATCTACAAGAAGGCCCTTGCGCGTGTCAGCAAGCGTTTGATAGCCACTTTCCACTTTCCACTTTCCACTTTCCACTTTCCGCCGCCAGACAGGCTTGTTGCGAGTTCGCGAAATCGGTCAACATTTTGGAAAACTTCAGTGTACCCCTGCCGTGGATGGTAGGTGGGAAATCTGGCGGAAGTGGCCGGGACGTTTAGACGAAGGAATTCGCCTAACCCTTTCCCCAAACGGAGGAAACAGTGTCCGCAGTTCCAGCTGTTCCCGCGTCAGCCTTGACTTTGACGTGTTGAAACGCGCTCCCGCCAACTTGCGGCGGAAGAGCATGATTCATGCTACGCTTCGCTATCGGGCATCTCAAATGGCCATGGATTTATGCCCGGTCATGTGTTCTCCGACAAAATGATCGATGCGCCGGCAGCCCGAGGTACAAGCGGCTAGCCAAGCCGGCGAACCGTAGCTCTGATTGCCAGGTCTATTTGATTGAAAAGGCCTGCCGGCCCGCCGTCGACAGCGCCATTTTGAAGTGTGTCGGAGGGGGATCAACAACCACGCTTCGCGGACTTTCGAAGACCCACCCTTACGGCGATGAATCTCATTGATGGGCGCAACTGAAAGGTAAGACCACGCCCATTCCGTCCGCTCGGCAAAAATGGCGGTAGTTCAATTCAGGTTCCCACAAAACAGAACACCCAAAAATTTGGGATCAGATCGTGGCCCGATGATTGCGAGCGGCCTCCATGGCACGGCCCGCATAGGCTCAGAACGTTGTCATTTGCTCGTTTTTGGTGGGAACCGGAACCGGCGCGCGTCCTATGGGGACACTGGCCTATGGAGAAAGCCACCCTGTTCGCGGCAAGCCGATGACCATCGAAGACACTGTTTTCGTCGTAGCTCTAGTCGCCGTGGCCAGTGCTATATTGTGGTTGGTTGGCCTCTAGCGAGGAATCAAATGAACTGGGCCGACTGGTTTTTTTGTCGCCGTAGCATTTGGCACGGCGAGCGCTATTTTTTTCTGGCAGCTTGGGTTTTAGAGTTTCGCCCCGGCATGCGAGGGGCAATGACGCAGCAACGCGGTGATGACTTCGAGGCGATCGCCAAGCTAATCGAGGAAGCGGGTCACCCGTTTCCGGTTACGCACATAAGGCGGCTTGTTTTGCGCGCAACCGCTCGAACCCCTGCCAGCAAGGAACTGGCCACACGCATCGAAGTGCTGAACAAAACCCTTGGCGCCATAGCCGAGGTCATCGAGGAGATCGGAGACGGCCACAATGACACGCGCCACGATGCGCTTGCCTATTTGTGGGCGCTGAAGCGGATGTGCCAGAAATCCAGTTCAAAAACCGTCATGTGATGACACCGTTGTTGAAGGGACGAGCTAGCTGAAAGGTGCCAAATTGGCGGTCCAGGGGATACATAAGGTACATCTAGCGAGCCGGGAGGGATCAATGGATTGGTTTCTTCTTGCTGCGGTCTTCAGCGCTTCCAGCGCAGTCATCTGGGCGATGAGTGCGTGAGTCTACGCCGGCCAGTACGCATCATCCGTGAATTCGGCAGGTATCGGCGTTATTGCCTGAAGTATGAAGCTTGCCGCCCAAATCGGGTGGCGAAACTGCGCGGCGGCGACAAGGATCTGTTGCCGTTCAAGGCCAGTAATCTGACCCGGGCCGGTAGCCGTTACCGCGGTGATCAAAGTCGATATATCACCAAGCGCCACTAGTGCGCTTGCGAAGGTGGAGACCGCGTCCCAACCCTTCATATCCGCTTCCGTGGTGCCGATACGATGGACGCCGCGCGCGTCGCCGAAGTCATGATCGAAACCAAGCTCAAGTCGGCGTTCGCGTTCAAAACAGCGACGATGTCGTCCCTCGCTGAGGCGAGTGCGCGAGCGTTGCGGTCGGGAATATACCCAAGTTCATCGATCGCCGCAGCAATTTGGTTGCGAAGGTCTTCGGACACTCGGTCAGGCTCTCTCAGGGCGCGCGAAACCGTAGTCGCTCCAACACCTGCTCGCTGCGCGACATCCGCAATCGTAGGCTTGCCGCCGCCACGTCTTCTCCGCACCCGCGTATCCTCGCTCTCGTCCAAAGCGGCAGGACCCCTTCCACCACTATCCACATCATCATGCAACGAAGCTGTGTTGCTTGAGAAGCCGGCGGCCGACAGTTGAATTGAAGCCATCCAAGCCCTGATCGAGTGACGTGACGTTGTGACCTAATGCACGGCCGACTGGCGCGCGGGGCCACCGTGTCCATGCCACCCGCCTGGGAGGAACTCAATTCAATGGGTGAAACCCCAGCCCTAGACCAAGCTCAATGGGTAAAAGCAAACGGGGAGGCTAAGCCTCCCCGTCGCACAAGTAATATCCCGACGCCTTTGGTCAGAATGGCGAATCTGGGAAGTAGTAGTTGGCGGCGTTGTCCTTGGTCACGAGCGTGGCGTCCAGGATGTACGTGCCGTGAACCGGAACCTGGTCGAAGAGCTGTGCTGCCGTCAGTTCCATCGCGGTGCCAACCATTGCCGGCGGATAGAGAACGTCGACCGGGACCATCTTGTCACCGTCCATGACCTTCTTGACCATGTCCTTCGAGCCGGCGCCACCGACGACATACTGGATGTCTGTGCGCTTGGCCTGTTCGATAGCTTCGAGAATGCCGACGACCATATCGTCGTCCTGCGCCCAGACCACGTCGATCTTCGGATACTTGGTCAAGTAGTCCTGCATGACCTTGAAGGCGTCGTCGCGGTTCCAGTTGCCGAACTGGCGGTCAAGAATTTTGACGCCCGAGCCGGCGATGCCTTTGTCGAAACCATCCTGGCGCTGCTGGTCGATCGGGATCGGCAGGCCGCGCACGATAACGACTTCAGCATTCGGTGTGGTGGCGGCAATGTACTTGCCTGCGACTTCGCCGAGCGCCGGGTTGTTGCCGGCGACGTAGAGGTCGCGGACGGAGTCGTCATTGGCGGAGGGCGCCCGGTCGACGAGGGCGACGAACTTGCCTTTTGCCTTGACTTCCTTGATCGCGCTAACCAGTGGATCGGGATCCGTTGGCAGGATAACGAGCGCGTCGATACCCTGCGTTTCGAGGTCCTGCACGGCGTTGGCTTGCGACGACGGATCGGGCGAAGTCTTCACTATGACGTTCAGGTTTGGATATTCCTCCATAAGCTTCTTGGCGACTCGTTCGGCATGAAACACCACGCCGGCGGTCCAGCCATGGTCGGCGGCCGGTATCGAGACGCCAATGGTCTTCTTATCCTGCGCCAAGGCTGTGCCCATGGTCGCGGCGAGCGCAACGGCCGCCAGTCCCAGTAGAATTTTACGCATTCATCTCTCTCCCAAAGTTACAGGTCTGGCTTGAACCGACCGGGCGACCCGCAATCCCGATTTTCCTTCACGATTTTCGCGTCAGCGAACGCTGCACCAACATGGCGATAATGACGATTGCTCCCTGGATCGCGCCGAGCAGGTACTCACTGACATAGGTCGTTAGGAGCATAATGTTCCCGATGATTTCCAGAATGAAGGCGCCAGCCACCGTTCCCCAGACGCGCCCGACACCGCCGCGCAAAGCGGTGCCACCCACCACGACGGCCGTGATTGCGTTCAGTTCCCACATCGTACCTGTCGTGGCCGTGGTGGAGGAAAGGCGCGGAATATAGATCAGGCAAGCTCCCGCCACGCATAGCCCCTGGATCACATAGGTCATGGTGCGCACGCGCGCGACCGAGATGCCCGAATAGCGCGCGACGTCTTCATTGGAGCCGACGGCGATCACATGGCGGCCAAATGAGGTGCGATAAAGGATGAATGCTGCGATCGCTGCCGTGATGAAGATTGCGAGCACAGGGTAAGGAATGCCGAAAAGATTGCCGAAGTAAACGGGACGATAGACCGCCTGCACGTCAGGATCGCGCAGCGTGATCGCGCCGCCTTGCGAAAGCCAGGTGGTGAGGCCGCGATAAATTCCCATCATGCCGAGCGTGGCGATGAAGGGTTCGATCTTGCCTAAGGTTATGACCAGTCCGTTGGTCAGCCCACAGGCCATGCCGATTGCCAGCATCAGCGCCATAGCCGCCAGAACCATCATCAACGGATCGGTGACACCGCCTGCATTCATGAACATGATGGCGAGAGAGGCGACAAAGGCGGTCATCGCGCCGACAGAGAGATCAAGCCCACCGGCGGTGATGACGAAGGTCGCGCCAATTGCGATGATCGCGATATACGCCGAGCGGGTCATGACGTTCAGCAGATTGTTGGCCGTCAGGAAATTGTCATGAGCAAACGAGCCCAGCACCAGTAGCAGCCCGAGCGCGACGAAGGGCGCCACCGCACGCAGGTCGATATCTTGCCAGAAGCTTCGCTTTTGCGGGTTGGCGGTGGTGGTCGTGTCGGTCATATCTCAAGCCGCCTCAGAAGTTTTCACGCCCGTCGCAAGCACGACGATTTCTCGCTCGTTCATATATTTGCCGCTCACCTCACCGGCGATCACGCCCTCGCGCATCACCACGATGCGATCCGAGACGCCGATCAGTTCGGGCATTTCGGAAGAGACGACGATCACCGACTTGCCCTGCTCTGCGAGATCGGCGATGAACTTGTAAATCTGCTCCTTCGTGCCGATGTCGATGCCTCGCGTCGGCTCGTCGATGATGACGATGTCGGGCTTCAATATCATCATCTTAGCGATGAACAGCTTCTGTTGGTTGCCGCCGGAAAGCTGGCCGGCCAGCAGGTCCTTGTTGCGGGTACGAATGTCGAATTCGGCGATCGCCTGATCGAGTGCGGCGCGTTCGGCCTTGCGGTCAATTATCAGGCCGCGAACAAAATTCTTCAGGCCGGCAAGCGTCAGGTTCACGCCGAGCGTTTCCCTCAGCAGCAGGCCCTTGCCCTTGCGATCTTCGGAAAGATAGACGATGCCCGCCTTCATGCTCTGCCTGGCGTTGGCGAAGGAAACCGACTTTCCGTTCAGGCGGATCATGCCCATAGCGGGCCGTAGACCGACAATACCCTCCATCAATTCGGTGCGCCCGGCACCGACAAGACCGGCGAAGCCGAGGATTTCGCCGCGCTTCAGCTTGAACGAAGCGTTGCGCGCATAACCGGGCACATCCATGTTGTCGACTTCGAGGACATAATCCTCGGTCTTAGGAGCAAGGTGATCGGGATAGAGCTTGGACACGTCGCGGCCAACCATCAACTGTGCCATGTCGAGCGGTTCAAGGCCGGCCGCCTCACGGGTCGTGACCAGCTTTCCGTCGCGCAGCACGGTGACACGGTCGGCCACCGCCTTCACTTCCGGAAGGCGGTGGGAAATATAGAGTATTGCCGCGCCTGATTTGCGGATATCGGAGATCACCTTGAGCAACGCGTCGGTTTCAATCGGCGTCAGCGAAGCGGTTGGCTCGTCGAAAATGACCAGACGGTGCGGCACCAGAAGCGCGCGAGCAATCTGCACCAATTGACGCTGGGCGATCGAAAGGCGACCGACGACGGCGTTCGGATCAATGTTGGCGCCAAGGTCGCGCACGGCCCTCGCCGCGCCAGCATTCATGGCCTTGTCGTCAACGGTCAGGCCCCTTTTTATCTCGCGACCAAGATAGATGTTCTGCGCAACCGTCAGGTCGGGAGCGAGCAGGATTTCCTGATGCACCAGCACGATGCCGCGGTGTTCGGCGTCGACCGGTCCGCTGAAGACGACGGGCTCGCCGTCAATCGTGGTCGATCCGCGCGTCGGCGCAAGATGGCCGGCAAGGATCTTCATCAAGGTGGATTTGCCTGCGCCGTTCTCGCCGATGATGGCATGAACTTCACCGGAGCGGATATCGAGCGAGATGTCCTTCAGTACCTCAACGCCGCCGAAAGCTTTGGCCAGACCGTGTCCTGCCATGAAGCTCTTGTGGTCCTGCGGCTGAGGTACGGCGGATATGTTCATCCAATCTTGGTCCACACGTTGCCAGCCTTCGATGAAGCGACAGAGGCTTCGATGAACTTCATGCCGTCAACGCCATCCTGTACGGTTGGGTAGATCACGTCTGCGTCGGCCTTCTTGCCTTCGCGCGCTGCTCGGATGGCGCGGGCTGCTTCAGTGTAGATGGTGGCGAACCCTTCGAGATAGCCTTCGGGGTGGCCGCTCGGAACGCGCGTGACGCGGGTTGCAGCGGGGCCAGCTCCGGACCCGGCGCGGGTGAACATCTGCTTCGGCTTGCCGAAGGCAGTGAACCAGAGATAGTTCGGGTCGGCCTGTGTCCATTCCAGGCCGCCCTTTGTGCCGTAGACGCGCAGCTTCAGTCCGTTCTCGTTGCCGACAGCCACCTGGCTTGCCCACAGCATGCCGCGCGCACCGCCGTAATAGCGAAGCAGGATCTGGACATCGTCATCGAGAGGGCGACCTTCGACGAAGGAGGTCAGTTGCGCCAGTACCTGCTCAGTCTTCAGCCCGGTAACGAAGGCCGCCAAATTATAGGCGTGGGTGCCGATGTCGCCGATGGCGCCACCCGCGCCCGAGCGCTTTGGGTCAGTGCGCCATTCGGCCTGCTTGGAGCCGGAGCGTTCCGCCGGCTCGGTCAGCCAGTCTTGCGGATATTCGGCCTGCACGACGCGGGTTTCGCCGATGTCGCCATTGGCGACCATTTCGCGCGCTTGTCGGATCATAGGGTAGCCGGTGTAATTGTGGGTCAGTACAAACAGCTTGCCCGACTTGTTCACAAGCGCGGCGAGTTCTTCGGCTTCCGCGACCGTCGTGGTGATTGGCTTGTCGCAGATCACATGGATACCGGCCTCGAGGAAGGCTCTTGCAGCAGGCGCATGCATATGATTCGGCGTCACGATGGAGACGGCCTCGATGCCATCTGGACGGGCAGCCTCCGCTTTGGCCATTTCATCAAACGAACCGTAGGATCGGTCGGCGGGAAGGCCGAGTTCGGCTGCGGAGGCCCTGGCTTTTTCTGGGCTGGACGACAGCGCTCCAGCGACCAGTTCATAATGGTCGTCGATCCGCGCAGCCATGCGGTGGACCGCGCCGATGAAGGCCCCCTGACCGCCCCCAACCATGCCCAGGCGAATGCGGCCCCCGCCGGCTTCCTTCGTGCTTGCCTCAATGGCCATACTGCCCTCCCCCGTCAGCTCAGGCCGAGCATCTTGCGATTTGCGGCGTCGTCGGTGCCGGCATTGGCGAAATCGTCAAAGGCGTGCTCGGTGACGCGGATGATATGCGCTTTGATGAACTCGGCGCCTTCGCGCGCTCCGTCTTCCGGGTGCTTCAGCGCACATTCCCATTCCAGCACCGCCCAGCCGTCAAAATCATTGGCGGTCAGCTTGGAGAAGATCGATCCGAAATCTACCTGGCCGTCGCCCAGAGAACGAAACCGTCCGGCGCGGTTGACCCAGCTTTGAAAGCCGCCATAGACGCCCTGCCGGCCGGTCGGATTGAACTCAGCGTCCTTGACGTGGAACATCCGAATACGGTCGCGATAGATGTCGATATATTCGAGATAGTCGAGCTGCTGCAGCACGAAGTGCGAGGGGTCGTAGAGCAAGTTGGCGCGAGCGTGGTTTTTCACACGCTCGAGGAACATCTCGTAGGAGACGCCATCGTGCAGGTCTTCGCCTGGGTGGATCTCGTAGCAGACATCAACGCCGTTCTCGTCGGCATAGTCGAGCAACGGGGTCCATCGCTTGGCCAACTCGTCAAACGCGGCCTCAACCAAACCGGCCGGACGCTGCGGCCAAGGATAAACATAGGGCCAGGCGAGCGCGCCGGAGAAGGTGGCGTGGGCCTTGATGCCCAGATGCTTGGAGGCACGCAACGCACGCTTGACCTGGTCAACAGCCCATTCCTGGCGGGCCTTGGGATTGCCACGCACTTCCGGGGCCGCAAAACCATCAAACGCAGTGTCATAGGCTGGGTGAACAGCAACCAGCTGACCCTGCAAGTGGGTGGAGAGCTCGGTCACTTCCAGACCATGCGAGGCGGCTACACCTTTGAACTCGTCGCAATAGTCCTTGGAGTCTGAAGCCTTCTTCAGGTCGAAAAGCCGCGCGTCCCAAGTTGGAATCTGGACACCCTTGTAACCAAGGTCCGAGGCCCATCTGCAGATCGAGTCGAACGAATTGAACGGTGCTGCGTCGCCAGCAAATTGCGCCAGGAATATCGCGGGGCCCTTGATCGTCTTCATGCACTTCCTCCCGTGGCGCGTTCGCGCCGAAATGTCGCTCCTGATTGGACAAGATCTCAAGATCACCTTGCGGGTGAATTTGATGTCATCCTAAATCTAGCCAACCGCAGCCCACGTTCACCTTCCATTCCGCCAGCTCGCCGTATGCGCGAGTGATCTGTGATCGAAATCGCCTATCGCACCTTACACGTAACGGTTGACGATGTTTTCGAGCAGTTCTTGCCGTCCGGATTTTGGCTGCGGTTCAATCTTCTCCTTGACCACGCGCTCGGCCACCTCCTCAAGCGTGCGCTTGCCCGACAGCATGGCCTCCGCCTCGGCGGTTCTCCAGCCAGCGTAGCGCTCGGCCAGAGGGCCTGACAGCGCCTTGTCCTCGATCATTCGCGCCGCAGCCTTGAGGCCACGAGCGCAGGCGTCCATGCCGCCGATATGAGCAATCAACAGATCTTGCGGGTCGAGCGACTGGCGGCGAATTTTTGCATCGAAATTGGTGCCGCCTGACTTCAGTCCACCGGCCTGGAGGATATAATAATAGGCCAGCGCCATTTCCGGTACGTTGTTCGGGAACTGATCGGTATCCCAGCCCGACTGGTAGTCGTTGCGGTTCATGTCGATCGAGCCAAGGATGCCAAGCGACCCGGCCAATGCCAGTTCGTGCTCAAACGAGTGGCCGGCAAGGATTGCGTGTCCCTGCTCGATATTGACCTTGACCTCGTTTTCCAGCCCGAATTCCTTAAGGAAGCCATAGACTGTCGCGACGTCATAGTCGTATTGGTGCTTGGTTGGTTCCTGCGGCTTTGGCTCGATCAGTATGCTTCCGTTGAAACCGATCTTCTTCTTGTAGTCGACGACCATCGAGAGGAAGCGGCCGGCCTGCAAACGCTCCTGCTTCAAGTCGGTGTTGAGCAGCGTCTCGTAGCCTTCGCGGCCGCCCCAAAGAACATAGTTCTCGCCGCCGAGCTTCTTAGTGGCATCCATGCAAGCCTTAACCGTGGCCGCCGCATAGGCGAAGATATCGGGATCAGGGTTGGTGGCGGCGCCCCCCATCCAGCGCCGGTTGGAGAACATGTTGGCGGTGCCCCAGAGCAGCTTCACGCCGGTCTGCTTTTGTTTCTGCGCAAAAATGTCGACGATCTCGTCGAGCCGGTCCTTGCTTTCGGTGAAGCTGCTACCCTCAGGGCGCACATCAGCGTCATGGAAACAATAATAGGGCGTGCCGAGCAACGAGAACATTTCGAAGGCTACGTCGGCCTTCAGTTTGGCATGCTGCATGGTTGGACCAAGCCACGGGCGGTCAAACGTTTGACCTCCGAACGGGTCGCTGCCTTCCCAGGCGAAAGAATGCCAGTAGGCCACGGCGAAGCGCAGATGGTCCTCCATACGCTCGCCGAGCACGAGCTCGTCTTTATTGTAGAAGCGGTAGGCCAACGGACTGTCCGAGCCAGGCCCCTCATACCGGATCGGTTTTGTGTCGCCAAAAAATCCGGTGACCATGTCCTGTCCACCCCTGTGCAACAATTTCTGATGTACGTATATCAGAACGAGCGGCCCCCGCCAGAGGGGGCAGCCAAGATTCCGGCTCTCAAGGTAGGTTGTCGCGCAGATATATCTCGATGCGAATGTGCTCCTGCCCCTCGATGAGGGTCCGCTGATCGGTCAGCGAACGGAGCGTGCGGATGGCGCTGCGGACCTCGTGACCGGCGTCCTGATTGATGATGGCCTGAAATAGACCGCTCTCCAGCGCTGCTCGCGTATGGACGCTCAATTCGTGCGCGACCACCATCGGACGCCTTTCGGGCGGGCGTGCGGAAAGCGCCTCAATCAGACCGAGATTGCCCGCGCCGATATTGTAGAGGCCCACAATGTCAGGGTCGCGATCTAGGCATTGCTCCACGATGCGCCGTGTCGCAATTCGGTCGTCACGACCCTCGACTACCGGCAGCGCCTCCAGGTTGGGATATTCGGTGCGGATCACCTGATCGAAGCCGAGGCGGCGTTCCACATGGTCGCGCACCAGCATGGAGCCGGCGACCAGTGCGATCTTGCCCTTCACGCCCCGAAGGAAGCGCGCGAGCAGGCTCGCCGCAGTGCGTCCAGCCGCGACATTGTCAATGCCCACGTAGCGATAGCGCTGGAAGGACGGTGCGTCAGAGACGAGGGTGACGACCGGTACATTCGCGCTATGCAGGCGCGCCAGTGCCTGGCGCACCGGCGGCGCTTCGGTTGCGACCAGCGCCACGCCGCCTATCTCGTTGAGGTCCAGTCGGTTGAGAATGTCGGCTAGCGCCTGCCCATCAAAGGCAGGCGCGGTGACCACGTCAAGCTCGATCCCGTCCGGTGCCATCTGGCGACTGGCTTCGCGCGCTTCGTCCTCGAGCCTGCGCATGAAGCTGTTTGCCCCTTCGGGAATGATAAAGACAAGGCGGTAGACACGGCCCTTGGCCAGATTGGCCGCCGCCTGATTGCGAACGAAGCCAAGCTGCTGGATGGCTGCCTCCACGCGCTGTAGCGTCGATGCCCGCACACCTTCGCGGCCATTGATGACGCGATCGACCGTTGAGAGGCTGACGCCGGCTGCGCGGGCGACGTCATGGACCGTGGCGCGCATCGTGGCTCCATTCCTGAGTTACGTACATCACTACATTCACTTGGGCGGGGGCGTCAACGTCGTTAGACTGAGGGACCTCCGATCAGCTGGACGTCGTTGACGTACACGTCCCCGAACTGCCAGCCGGCCGCCGTCGCGCCGGTGAAACCGCTGGAAACGGTGTTGTCCCGGTAGCCGCTTGTTCGGACCCATCGCCCATGTGGTGTGGCTCTGCTGTCGCTTTCCGCTGAGCTTGCGCTTGGTCGAGGAAATGCTGCTGGCTTTGGCGGGCCGTCGATCAGGTTGGGCTCCATTCGCCAGGAAGCCTCCAACGCTTCATCTCGATCTTCTCGGCTCTTCGCAATCTGTTCGTCCCGCCCCGCTCGAAACGCTCTGCTCTCGCCTTCCACATCCACCGTCTGCAAGCGATGGCGGAATGGAAAGTAGCGGCTGGGAAACTCGCGTCGGTGAAATCGTCGATATCGGCACTAAGAGCAGGCTCTGTGACCCTAGTGCACCCTGGCAGAAAGGGACCGTCGAAAACACCAACAAGCGCATTCGCCGCTTCCTGCCCGGCGACACGGACCTGACGGACGTCTCACAGCAAAAGCTTGTCCAACTCGCCCATCATCTGAACTCGCTGCCACGAAAGTGCCTCGGATACAGGAGGCCTGCAGAGGTCTTCATAGCGCATTTGCGAGAGGCAGGCTGATCCCCTACCCCCAACCGGCATGATGCACTTGGCGTAGATTCTCCAAGCCACTTCCGCCGCGCATCCAACACGCCGGGCCTCAAGGTCAATGCGGACGGTTCGGTCTATGTCTATTTCGGTCTCGCCGCACCGAAGGGAAAAGACAGCAATTGAACACCGACGAAGACTGGCTCAATCTTTGAGATCCTGTTCCGTATCTATGGCCTGAAAAAGCCGCGGTTCGACAAGACCTGGGTGCTGCCGGACGTAGAATTGATGCGGTCAAGGAAAGCGGCATTCAGTCCGCATTGCGGCGAAATCGCTCGTGGAAATTTCGCGGTCGGCCTTACCCAACTGAGCCGTTTGCCGAATGTCGTCTTCCTCAAACGATAGAACGGCGAACAAGCCGTACGCCTGCCCCACCACCGTTCTCGGGAATGAATGTGATGCCGGCTTTCACCAGCGCACGGAAAATCTTTGCGCTAGTATCCGGACGACCACCAAAAACACCATCCTCTGCTTCTAAGCGAGCAATAGTCGGCTCCGAAACGGCAGAATGATCGGCAAGATCTCCCTGAGACCATCCGAGGAGTGCTCGCGCCGCCTTCACCTGTCGAGTAGTGATCTGGTAATTTGATAGATTTTCTATTGACATCCAAACAGGCTTATTGATATTTTTTCTATCAAGTCTCTGAAGTCGAGCCGGTGAACCGATTGGCCCGACCACTCAGATCGGCTGACCGTGATGCGCGAACATCCTGGCCAGCCTGACCAAACCCTAGCTGGTTGGAGCTCGGATCATGGCTGATTCCGACAATACCACAGCTTTGCCTTTCGTCATCCCAGGGAGACGAAAGAAGAGCTGTGCTGTGGATGACGATGGGAAAGGTGGCGCCACGGCTGCCAGACTCGCCGAGAGCATTGGCTCGCGGTTGCCTACGCCTGTCGACCCATGCGTGGTCCTGCTGCAAGAGTGGGAACACTCACACCACATGGCCGTGGTGCTGTGTCGACTGCAGCAGCGTCTGGAGACGCGGATAAGAAACACCCTTGGGTCCTCTGGTCCTGGCGGCGCAACGGATACGGATCGGACGAGCGCGTCGAAGTTGGCCCTAACAGACCATCAGCAGGCACGCTGGGACGGACTTGACCAAGAGGTCGGCTACTCGCGCGTCCGTACTGCCGAGATCGAGGCCATCGAGGCTGAAGAAGAGCTGCTCGACGCCGTTGCAGCCACACAAGCGCAGTCGCTTGGCGGGGTGATCGCCAAACTGACGATCATTGCCGGCGGCGGCGAGAGCCAGGGTGACATATCGTCATTTCCCTGGCCGCAAATTCAGTCGGTTCTGGACGACCTCAAGCGCCTGAGCGAACGCGACCGGCCTGGCGACATCAGTCGCCTAAACGGAAATGATCCACCGCGAAGCTGAGCGCTCTGCAGGATCGCGGGAGGGCGAGATTGCAGTGGCACGCGGGAAAAATCATCAGATCAAAGGGAGAGAAAAATGAACTTGGGAAGCCCAGTACGTCTTGTACGCATCTGCAGCGCATTGCTGGCGCTGATCGTCGTCATGGCTGGTGGCACCGCCTTGGCCGAGACCACCAAGGAGCGGATCTTACGCCAAGGCAAGATCGTCATTGGCATCCACAACCGCTCACCCTGGGGTTTTCGCGATGAAGCCACGGGACAGGCAAAGGGATGGCACCCGGACCTGCTGAGGGCTGCCTTCTCCGAGCTCGGCGTCAAGGAGCTCGATATCCGCGTCACCGAATTCGGAGCCTTGATCCCGGGTCTGCTGGCGGGCCGCTTCGATGCCGTTGCCTCTGGTCTTTCCATCACGCCGGAGCGCTGTCGGCAGGTTGCTTTCGGGTCTCCGGATCTGAAGGTCCACGACGCAGCCATCGTACTCGCTGGCAATCCAAAACAGATTCATGGCTTTGCGGACATTGTCAGCAAAGAGATCATCATGGGCGCCGGACGCGGCAGTGTCTCGGTCAGGAATGCGGCTGCGGCCGGTGTGCCGGAGAAGAACATGCTGCTGTTCCCCGACATTGAAGCCAACATCTCGGCCCTGCGCTCCGGCCGCATTGATGTGACGGTGTTGTCGTCTCCGACCGTCATTGGCCTGCTCGCCGGCGGCAAGGCCAAGGGCCTGGAGAGTGCGACACCATTTGTGACGACAGACAAACAGGCGACTTATGCGGCTGTCGCCTTTCGCACTGAAGACCAGGATTTGCGAGCGCTGTGGGATGAACGATTGGCTGCCCTGACGCAGGACGGCACGGTGACCAAGATCATGGCCCGATATGGCTTTGGCGCGACGGAGGTCGTGCCCAATACCATCACCGTAGAAAAGCTGTGTGGTGCTGGCACGGTGGGTGCGGACAAGTGAGTATGCTCGAGATCTGGCTTGGCATCCTGCAGGGGTTTCGTGTCACCGCTTTGGTGACGCTCTATGGCCTTGTCTTTGCTATTCCCTTCGGCCTTCTCTTCGGCGTCGCCCAGTATCTGACGACAGGTCCTGCGCGGTTTGTCGTGACCTCGATCATCGAGTTCTGGCGCAGCTCGGCCGTCATCATCTTGCTGTTTGTCTTCTACTACGCCCTGCCCCTGGCCGGACTGGCGCTGTCAGCCATGACAGTCGCCGCCATGGTGCTGGGGCTCAACATTGGCGGTTATGCCAGCCAGGCCGTCAGGGCTGGCCTGCAAGCATTGGACCGTGGCCAGAAAGAAGCTGGCCACGCACTGGGGCTCACGCGCTCCACCATCTTGTTGCGCATCGAACTGCCTCAGGCACTGGTGGCGATGAGCCCGACCTTCATCAACCAACTGATCCAACTGGTGAAGGCGACATCGCTGGTCTCTCTGGTCACGCTGACCGACATGACCTTCCGTGCCAAAGAGATCTCCCAGATCGAATACGACCCGGTGCCGATCTACACCTCGCTACTGCTGGCCTACTTCATCGTCTGCTATCCCGTCGCGCTGTTCGGGCGCTGGGCAGAACGGCGCATCAATCCGGCCAGGGAGGCGCATCGTGGCGTTTGATTTTGCATTTGCGCTGTCGACGGTGCCCACCATCCTCAGTGCCATCGGCATGACGCTGCTGGTGGCGGCCCTCAGCTGCGTTGGTGCTTCGGCAATCGGTTTCGGCTTTGAACTGATCCGCCGCTCGGGAGGCATCGGAGGCCTGTTCGTCGGCTTCGTGATCGACTTCATTAGGGCAACGCCGGTGCTGGTCTGGCTCTACTGCTTGTATTTCATCTTGCCGTTTTACGGCATTCGCCTTGGTGCGCTTGCCGTCGGCATCATCGGGCTCAGCCTCTATTACAGCGGCTATCTCGCAGAAGTGTTCAAGGCCGGCATCGATGCCATCCCCAATGGTCAGGCGGAAGCAGCAAGGGCACTTGGCCTCGGCAGAATGGATGAGACCATCTTTGTCATCGCCCCGCAGATGCTGCGCAACATCGCAGCCCCCATGGGCAACTACTTCGTCTCGATCCTCAAGGCGACGCCGTATCTGGCGGTGCTGGCGGTGCCAGAGATGCTGGGCCGCGCCTTCGACATTGCGTCTGACACCTATCGCTATGCCGAGCCGCTGACGGTGGCTGGCCTTATTTTTCTCGGTCTCGCACTCGTCATCTCGCAGGCCATCAAAAGGCTTGAGATGCGCCTGCTTGGGCCGACAACCCGGTAACCCGGCGGTCAGTCAAGTCTTAGCAAAATCAAACACTTAGCTTGCTCACTTCAAGCGTAGAGAGAACCATGACCCAGACAGACGACAAGCTCGCCGTCCAGATCACCTCGCTCAACAAGTGGTATGGCACTTTCCATGTGTTGAAGGAGGTCGACCTCACCATCCAAACTGGGTCTCGCGTCGTGATCTGCGGACCGTCCGGTTCGGGCAAATCCACCCTGATCCGTTGCCTGAATGGGCTCGAAGCCTATCAGCAAGGAACCGTAACTCTGGGCACGATCCGGCTGGGCGACAACGCCAGGGAGACCGCGCTGGCGCGGCGACAGACTGGAATGGTGTTCCAAAGCTTCAACCTGTTTCCGCATCTGACGGTTTTATCGAACTGCACCCTAGCGTTACGGCGGGTTCTTCGCATGCCGCGCAACGAAGCCGAGAGCCTGGCACGGCATTTCCTCGAAAAGGTCCGCATTCCCGAACAGGCGCACAAATACCCCGCCCAACTGTCAGGCGGACAGCAGCAGCGCGTGGCCATCGCCCGGGCGCTGTGCATGAACCCGCGCCTGATGCTGTTTGACGAGCCAACTTCCGCACTTGATCCCGAGATGGTCAAGGAGGTGCTCGACGTCATGACTGGGCTCGCCCACGAGGGCATGACGATGATCTGCGTGACCCATGAGATGGGCTTTGCACGTGAGGTTGCCGATCAGGTCGTGTTCATGGACCAGGGTTGCATTGTCGAACAGGCGTCGCCGGTGACGTTCTTTTCGACACCTAATCATCCCCGCGCCCGGTCCTTCCTCAACACGCTGTTGCATTGAAACGGAGGGAGGCAACAGTGGCAAACGTCACCCGCATCTGGACGGACATCGACTTCGACAGGGACGGCAAGCAGATCAGTTGTCTGCGACTGCCGTTTTCGAGCCACCGTTCGGCCTATGGCACCATTCCGATCCCGATCGTCGTTATCAAAAACGGGCCCGGGCCGACCGCCCTGCTTGTCGCCGGCAATCATGGTGATGAGTATGAAGGCCAGGTTGCGCTCAGCAAGCTCGCCCGGCAGCTTGATGCAAGCGAACTCTGGGGTCGCATCATCATTCTACCGGCACTGAACTATCCCGCGGTGGACGCCGGCAAACGGGTATCGCCGCTCGATGAAGGCAATCTCAATCGGCTGTTTCCCGGCTGTGCCAATGGCTCGCCGACCGAAATGATCGCCCACTACGTCGCACAGGTATTGCTGCCTCTCGCCGACATCGTCATCGACCTGCACTCCGGCGGTACCTCGCTGTTTTATCTGCCCTGTTGTCTGATCCGCACTGGCAGGAGCGAAGCCGAAACGGCTCAGCTCATCGAACTGATGCATGTCTTCGGCGCTCCCATCGGCTCGATCAGCGATGGTTCGGGTGGCGGCGGTGCGACAACACTCTCGGCAACAGCCCAGGCGCTCGGCATTCCAGCCCTGACCACCGAACTCGGCGGTGGGGCCTCCATGTCACGCCAGGGCGAAACTCTTGCGCGAGTCGGCGTGCAACGTGTGCTGAAACACATAGGCATCCTGCCCGACGCCATCGTCGAACCGGCCGGACCGACGAGATCCATGCGGGTCGACGGCAGGCAAGCCTTCACCTATGCGCCGGTCAGAGGCATCTTCGAGCCTGCGGTAGCGCTGGGCGATGAGGTCCGGGCCGGCGATCTTGCCGGAATCATCCACCCGGTTGCAGGGCCTTCGGAACCGGTCAGAACGGTTCAGTTCGCACAATCTGGCCTCGTCGCTTGCCAACGGGCCCCTGCCTTGACCGAACCCGGAGACTGCCTGTTCAAGCTTGTGGTGGACGTGCCGCATCCGGCAGGGCCCTCCCACCAAGCCTAGACGAGCAACTCGCCTGCCGCTGAGGCCGAACAAACTCTCGCGTCAGCGAGAATGGTCGAGACCTCTCCCACTCTGGTCCTTTCGGGACTAATGCGGCCGGCGAACGTAGCCCTAGTCAGACTGAGCAACAGCTACTGTAGAGACCGCAACCGGTTCGTTTTCAGCAAACGCCGTCCCTCTCACACCCTGACCACGATGCGCTAAGCCGTCGAGGACTGCCGCCATGACTGCGCTTTGTCTTCGAGACAAAGCAGGGCTTTATGGCCACGCGGATTTTGGCAGTACGCTTGCAGCGTCATGCCTCGTCTATCTGCCCCTGAACGGTCCGATACTGGGGGCGTGGATAGTCCCTTAAAACCTACTCTAGAGGGAACCTGGAGGGTCCTCGTTGCATTTAGACCCATGAGCATAACAACAGGAGTGGATAAGATGCGTAAGATCCTGATCGGTTGTGCGCTCGTTGCCGGCATGGGCGTTGGGTTGCCTCTGCAAGCTTCTGCGCAGGACATCCAACTTGAATTTGGTCGCGATGGACTGCGCCTGAATCAGGGCTGCAACCCGCGCAACGAGGATTGCAGTCAGGACGGTTACCGCGATGGCTACTACCCCGACAATCGCCGCAGTATGCAGCCGACTTGCACCGAGGGCCGGGCGCTCGACAAGGCCGAACGCATGGGCATACGCCGTGCCCGCATCACGGATGTCGGCAGACGGACGATCGAGGTCTTAGGCCGCGACCGCTACGGCGATCGCATCTATGTCACCTTCGGCCGCGCGCCGAGCTGCCCGGTGTTGAGCTAGTCTAAACTCTTGCACCGGGGGGCGTGACGCACCAGGCCGGCGCGTGACTCAGCCGCGTTCCGTGCGGAAGGGCCTAAGCCAGCGCAAGCCACCACCAAGGAGCGCACCCATGCCAAGCCTGAACATTATGATTGCCTTCGTTGCTGCGATTGCCACCTTCCCCGTCGCCTCCAACGAGCCGCCCACTCAGCAACAAACGTGGGAGTCAACGGATCCTGCATTGGGACCGAACCAGACCTATACGGATGTGGTCGTCGTTGAGTTCGAGAGCCTGTCGGGGCCGACGAAAAGGGAAGTGGAAGCCGTTATCGCAGATACGAACGCTGATGAGTTGCAAGAATTGCAATCACTCACCGGCGACTCGCGCCAGGCACTGTTCACGCTTGCGGCGGCTGGGCTGAATCCCACGCATGTGTTAGCGGCTGGGGTTACGTCTGAAGGTGTTTTGACGTTGGTCGTCCAACAAACCGCTTAGCTGGTCTTGCCCGCAGGCATCGCCGCGTCCGCACGGAACGGAAAAGTCTGGGGATTGCGGGAAGCTACAAGCTGCCCATCGAAAAGACGCCTAGCTTGATGTCCCACGGCGCGACAGGGCACGTTTGGCCTATGTGCAACCTCTACAACATCTCCTCGACCCAAGATGAGCTGCGTGGCCTGACCAAGGCCTTCGACGATATCGCCGGCAACCTTGAGCCAACGCTTGACGTCTACCCGGGCAGAAACGGGCCAGTTGTGCGCAACTTCGAAGGCGGCGGCAATTGGCGATGCTCAACTGGAGCATGCCGACCTCGGCCAAGGTGATGTTGGACGCCACGAAGAAACGCGCGCAGAAACTCCAGGCCAAGGGCAAGCCGGTCGACTTCGACGATCTGCTCAAGAAAGAGCCCGACAGCGGCGTCACCAATATCCGCGCCACCACAAGCCAACACTGGGCGCCGTATCTCAGTATTGAAAATCGCTGCGTTGTTCCGTTTTCCAGCTTTGCCGAGCCGAGCCCGCACGAGAACGACAAAGACCCAGACACAGGCCGGCACCGCAATTTCTGGTTCGCGTTGAACGACAGCCGCCCGCTTGCCGTCTTTGCCGGGCTATGGACGCCCTGGCGTGGCGCCCGCACCATCCGCGACGGCGCGCTCGATTGGGAGGTTTACGCCTTCCTGACCACGGACCCGAACAGCGTCGTCAAGCCGATCCATCCCAAGGCCATGCCGGTCATCCTCACCACTGCCGACGAGATTGAGATGTGGCTGACAGCGCCATGGTCGGCAGCAAAAGCGCTACAACGTCCCCTGCCCGATGAATTGCTGACGATCGTCGACAAGCCGGCTGCTCCCGCTACCGCTGAAGTGCAAATGTCGTTCTGAGGATTGAATGGCAAGACCGCCCAAGCGCCAGGAGACCTATCCAGACCGCGGCATCGATTGCCAGGAGGCGGCCGACGAAGCATTTCGCAACGTTTGGAGGGCGTAGCGTGGAAAGTACCCAGATAACGATAGGAGAGAACAAACAGGGGGGCAGTTGTGCGGCGTTAGCTCGGCGAGATTTTAAGCATAGGATATCGTTGCAACCACTGTTTATCAGCCAGTCTTTGCTGGAATATTGGTCGCTTTTGGGAAGCGAAGCGAGGGGTTGGCCTCAAGCGTAGCGCAAACAGGTCATCCAGGCCAAACGGCGCCAGATTCGCGCCTGATTTTTCACGGACCAGTCGAGCGCCGGTAAGCAGAGGCGCAATTTCCGCTCGATGCTCACGTCGGTTTCATAAGCGGGTGATTTCCTCTGGCAGCAGGCCGCACAAAGCAGATCGCCGAAAACTCTGGTCCTTTCGGATGGAGCGCGGGCGGCCTAAGTGTTCTGCCCCTGTTCACGCCAACCGTTGTTCAGCGGGAAACCAACGCGACGCCCTCCTTTACAGTGGCCTTTTAAACTGAGCCTGTTGTGTACTGATTCACTTTTCCAACCCTCCAAGTGAGCCAACGGAAGTCAAGGATCTAGAATGCCAACGAAGAACGTGCCGTATTTCAGTCAATGGAGCGGTTGCCTTGCTGGATGATCCGCTTTGGCGTCAATCCGGAGCGCAGACGGTTGAGGAATACGCGCATTGGGCGGTAAACCTCTGCGGCAT
Organism: Aminobacter sp. 01T433; assembly: GCF_056398585.1. Taxonomy (NCBI): domain Bacteria; kingdom Pseudomonadati; phylum Pseudomonadota; class Alphaproteobacteria; order Hyphomicrobiales; family Phyllobacteriaceae; genus Aminobacter; species Aminobacter sp. 01T433. The sequence goes on along the minus strand of NZ_JBFTPR010000013.1, from coordinate 44,253 downwards.
GGCGTGCCTGAAGATGATCCTCGCAACGCGGGGCGAGAATTACCCCACGCTTGAGCTTGCCCGCGCCTGCACCCAGCGCGGCGGTTATGTCGTCAGTGAAGACGGGGCTTCCATCAAAGGGCTAATCTACGCACCGTTTGTCGAAATGGTGTCCAGCCGTTTCGGGCTGAAAGCGGAAATCATGACCGGTGTCGAGGCGACCGCCATTCCGGAGCTTCTTTCACGATGGCAGTTTTTCATGGCCTCTGTGCACCATTCCATCCGCTGGCCCGATCAGAGCCCTCCCTCAAAGGGCGGCCATCTGGTGCTGATAACGTCATCAGCCTCTCCGCAAGCTCTCCGTTTTCATAATCCATCCGGCCATGATCAAGCCAGCCAGGCAGACGCCGTTCTGCCGCTCGATGTCTTCGATCGGTTCTTCGCCGGTCGCGGGATCGCCGTGAGTTTGTAACGCCGCCTTAAAAGCGCTCAATCGGCGGGAAGCAACGGGACGAACTCTGTGGTCATGGACGGCCGTACCGTGCTCATCGACCCGCAGGCCCGCAAGGTCATACAGATAATTGACTGACCGGCTCGCGCTCTGATGCAGTGTGCCAGCTTCAGAGCGCGCCTTAGGCCGCTTCCTTCGTCGCCGACAACGGCTACCTAAGCACCCAGATCGAGATCTCCTGCCCTGGGCCTACATCGCCGTTCCAGAGCTCAAGGCTGTGGCCTGAGAACACCGCTGACCTTTAAGTTTGACAAGTGTTCTATATCGGCGAAATCAAAAAATTAGCTCCAAAACCGCCCAATCCCCGCGCGAGGGTCGGAAAGGTAACCTGTGGCTGGGTCCGTTAGCCACAAAGGCGGGACAAAGCCTTCGGCGCTTTTTCAGGCGACCAGGCTCGCGAGAGACACCTTGAGTGACAAGGACATCCCGTCGCCGCGCCAAGCCCTTTCGATACTCCCGTCAAGACCGCGCAAGGCCGCTTTCTCGAGAGCCGTGCCGAAGCCGTCACGGTCTTGCGGCCGTTTCCCCGACGACCGGTGCCGAACACTCCCTGAGCTGCTCTTCGAAACGATTGCAACAGTTTAGGGGTGCTTCTTGCCGCGGAGGACCACGAGCCCGCCCCGGCTCCATTGGATACAAAAATCCGGCTAAACTGCGTAGGGTGCATCGGCCCAGCCATTGACCTGCTTGGGTCCAGTCGGCGTCTCGAAAATGATGGGCCTTCCGGTGACCTGAGCACGATCCAGCACCGCGCTTTGGATATCTTCGAGGGCAACGTTTTCGCCTGGATTTTCATTTTGCACTCGCGCCGCAATCTCAATCACATTGATTGGATCCCCGCTTTTGCGCGCTTCGGCAATGGCCGACGAAATTCGTTCCATCAGCAATGAGGAGATTGTGTGCATTTTTCGACACCTTTGTTACGTCGCCGATTTTCCTCTCATTTGTGCAAATTGGCAAGGTGCGCGCCAATAAAATTTAATGAAATCAAATAGTTAGGCAAGTAAGCCGAATGAACACGAGAGGCGGAGTGAGCCACCACCTCCTGTTGGCCGCTTCCCCTTTAGCTAGTTGATATCTGTCTTGACGAACTTGGCTGTTAAATCCACATTATAGTCACTTACTCATTCAGCACATCAGTACCAGAGGTGTCGCGATGGCAGAGCTCGAACGCGGTGAACGCCTGCAGATCATGCTGAACGGCGAAGAACTGTCGGCAGTTGAGGATTTCCGCTTCCAAAAAAGAATGCCCAGCCGAGCAGCAGCGGTTCGCGAGCTACTACGGCGCGGTCTTGCGGCCGAAGGTTTTTTGTCGGCGGAAGTCGGTGTGAAATCTCAGGATTTTGGCGTTTTGGCTCCGAACGCCAACGGCGGGTCTTCAGATCCTGCTTGACGAGCTGATCACTTCCCCGGACCGCAGCCTCAAGCAGCGTCGATAGCCGGGCCAATTTGCGTCAAGCCGCGGTGACGCCATGGCATCGGACAGCCCAGATCGTTTCGTGTCGACGACTACCAAATCCAAGCGGCGCCGCAGTATTCTCATCTACCTTCGCAATCAACGGGGCGCGACAGCTGCCGCACCCTACTTCCGGGCTCAACCCGGGGCCACCGTGTCCATGCCATAGCCTGGGAGGAACTGAATTCCACGCTCCGACCTGCATCTGGTTCTGAACACGCCGTCGCGGTTTGCCTCCTTGAGAACCAATCCCTGAGGAAAATGCCGTGTGGTGCGCCCCTATAGGCTAACTCTCGGTTCTCTTGCCCAAAATCTAAGAGCCCCAAGTTTTTGAACGAAGGCTGCGACGTCGCCACGACTCCCGATCATGTGTATGCCCTCATCAAGATCGTCTCCGATCCCAGCCTTCTCCATCAAGGGCCAGGCTGCTTCGACATAAGCGATAAACTTGCAGTGCGCGAAGGCGTCGGCAACAAAGTCCCTCGCAGGTGCCACATCGGACAATTGCTGCCCACCCTCCTGCGAAACCACAATGGCCACAGCGTCAAACAGGACGGAGGGGCCGCCGCCAATCATGTGTTTGGCATCAATCCAGTTTCCGCCAGCGGCCTCAGCACCACCGACCTTGGGCGCAATCACCTCCATGGATGCACCTTCCTTCGCTAGCTCCGAACGAAGGCTATCTAGAAGACTGGCGTCTGCCCCGTCGCTCACCAGTACCCCCACTTTGCGGCCTTCGAATCTTTGGGGGCCATTTTCGATGATGCTCAATGCTGGCGATGGCGGAAGATCATCGCGAACCTCCACCGCCGAATCTGCGGGTGGTGGGAGATCTTTGATACCCAGCTGCTCGGCGACTGTGGCCCCAAGGCTCTCATCGATGTTAAGCAAATGGGCGACCATCCGATCCCGGATCGTCGGGTTTTCCACCTTGCTCAATTCAAAGGTCAGCGCATTGGCGATATGGCCTTGTTCGGTTGCGTTTTGGCTTTTGAAGAACTGCCGTGCCTGGCTGTAATGGTCGGCGAAGCTTTCAGCACGTATCCGCTGCTTCGGCCCTTGTTCGACATCTTCGAAGGATCGGAACCCGCGCTGTGGCGATTCACGCGGGCCATCGCCCCACGAGTTCGGCTGGTAATTTGCGCGACCGACAGGATTGCGCATCGCCATGTGCCCGTCCTGCTGGAAGTGATTGAACGGGCATTTCGGCGCGTTGATCGGAATGTGAGTGAAGTTGGTGCTGCCGAGCCTCTTGAGCTGGGTATCCAGGTAGGAAAAGTTGCGGCCCTGCAATAGCGGATCATTGGAGAAGTCGATGCCGGGCGGCACGTTTTGCGTCATGAACGCGACCTGTTCGGTCTCGGCAAAGAAATTCTCCGGCATGCGGTCCAGGACCAGGCGTCCGACCGGAATGGGTGGCAGCAGTTCTTCCGGGATGAGCTTGGTCGCATCGAGGATATCGAAGTCGAAGCTATCGGCAAAATCCTGGTCGAAGAGCTGGAGTTGGAGTTCCCACTCGGGGAAATTGCCGGACTGGATCGCGTCCCACAGATCACGGCGGTGGAAATCGGGATCTGCGCCATTAATCTTGACGGCCTCATTCCACACCACTGACTGAAGCCCAAGCTTCGGCTTCCAGTGGAACTTCACGAAGGTCGATTCATCTTTGGCATTGACCATCCGGAACGTATGGACGCCGAAGCCCTCCATGAACCTGAAGGAGCGCGGGATCGCCCGGTCGGACATGACCCACATGACCATGTGCATGCTTTCAGGGGTCAGCGATATGAAGTCCCAGAAGTTGTCGTGTGCGGATTGCGCCTGGGGGAAGCCGCGATCGGGTTCCGGCTTCACAGCATGGATGATGTCGGGAAACTTAATCGCATCCTGGATGAAGAACACGGGGATGTTGTTACCAACAATGTCCCAGTTGCCCTCTTGGGTATAGAGCTTGACCGCGAAACCACGAACGTCGCGCGCCAGATCAACCGAACCTTTGGAGCCCGCGACCGTCGAGAAGCGCACGAAGGCTGGAGTCTTTTCTCCAGCACGTTGGAAGATGTCGGCACGAGTGTATTTGGCCAACGACTTGTAGGTCTCGAAATAGCCATGCGCGCCGTAGCCCCGGGCATGCACTACGCGCTCAGGAATGCGCTCGTGGTCGAAATGGAAAATCTTCTCACGGAAGTGGAAGTCTTCAAGCGCCGTTGGCCCGCGTGCGCCAATCTTCAGCGAGTTCTGATCGTCGGCCACCGGACCACCCTGGGCGGTGGTGAGCACCGGGGTATCGCCTTCAGCGAATTGATGCAGTTCGCCCCCTTCGCCGCGCTGAAGCTTCTGATCATGGATCGTTGCCACTTTTCCGGACGAGCGAGTCGATGATTTGGCCATGACTTCTTCCTTGGACATTGAGGGCTGTTCGCGGTTCCCCCGCGCATACGTCCACAATGCCTTGCCAAGGCTACGGTTCCACGGGTCTGCCTGCACGAACCTGGATCAGATCCGCCACCAACGACAATTGGGATCTTATTTTAATCGAAAGCTCAGGCGGTCAGTTCGACGAGTTTCTGAAGATGGCGACCGCAACGTCACTCACGAGATCTGTCGATTGCGCTGGCGGGATCGATCTAGGCAACTTGCGCGTTTCAGCCTCTTCTAACGAAGGAGGCCACAGTGCCAGACGACCCTATGAAGACCAAGGAAGACCGAAAGCTCATATCATCGCAGGAGTATGAGATCGAGGAATTTGCCCACAAATATGACCTCATGCGCGGTGAGGCTGCGGCGATGATAAAGCGCTACGGCCCGTCACGGAGCAAGCTTGACGCCATAATCGCTCAGCGGCCCCATGGCTGATGGCCGACTCCCGTATCATCGAATTTCCCCGTCCCCTCAAGAATCATGGCGCGAGAGCGCGGGTAGCCTTTCGGTGGAACCTTTTACCTTGCCGCGCGCTTCTGTCTTGCTCTTTCACGTCCCCGTGAAGCGCACGCGCACACAGATGCGCACCTAAAAGGACCCCCTCATGGCTACCGATAAAAACCTGGAAATGCTGTTTCACGACACGTTGAAGGACATCTACTATGCCGAAAAGAAGATCCTGAAGACCCTCCCGAAAATGGCGCGTGCGGCGCAGTCACCTGAACTCAAGGCCGCATTTACGAAGCACAAAGACGAGACCGAGGTACACGTCGAGCGCTTGCAGCAGGTGTTTGAACTGATGGGCAAACGCGCCCAGGGCAAGACCTGCGACGCCATCGAGGGCATTGTTGCTGAAGGTGAAGAGATCATTGACAACTTCAAGGGCATGCCTGCCATCGACGCCGGTTTGATCTCGTCCGCCCAGGCGGTCGAGCACTACGAAATTACCCGGTACGGAACGCTGAAGCGCTGGGCCGAAGTGCTCGGAATGCGCGACGCGGCCAAGCTGCTTGGCCAGACCCTCGCCGAGGAGGCCAAGACTGACGAAGCCCTGACCGGGCTCGCAGATTCCTTCGCAAACGAGATGGCCAAAGCGGCCTGACCCCTTCCCAGCCATCGTGACCACGCCTCGATGGCTGGCTCCTACTCCCTTCTTTTCCTCTGAGAGGAGGCCCCTATGGGACGCGGTATCTTACTTTGGCTGCTCGGCATTCCAATCCCGATCATCATCCTCATTCTTCTCTTCGCTCGGTAGGAGACTCCGATGCAAACAAACGTATCCGCACTGGACGTTTCCACACCGATCGAATCCTCCATTCCAGCCGTCAGCTGGGCTCCCGTGCTTGCAGGCGCTTTCACGGCGGCCGCAACCACGTTGATCCTGATGTTGCTTGGCTCCGGGCTCGGGCTGACAATGGTCTCGCCTTGGTCCGCCCAAGGCGTTTCCGCCACCACCTTCGCGGTCTCCACGGCCATCTGGCTGATCGTGGTCCAATGGCTCTCGGCTGGGCTGGGCGGATATCTGACTGGCCGACTGCGCACCAAATGGGTCGGCATCCATACTGACGAGGTCTATTTCCGCGACACCGCGCACGGTTTCCTTGCCTGGGCCTTGGCGACTCTTCTTGTCGCCGGCGTCCTGGGTTCGGCCCTTTCAGCAGCTGTCGGCGGTGGCGTCCAGGCAGCGTCGAATGTTGCCTCGGGCGCGGCGATGGGCGCTGCTGCAAATGCGGGGTCGCAGACCACCGACAATGCAACGTCGTACTTCGTAGACACGCTGTTCCGACCATCGGACCCAGCCAGGCTAGCTTCTGCCAATGCGACCGACGAACAAGCTTCAATGCAGGCGTCTCGTATCTTGGTGACGAGTGCTGCGTCGGGTGAGGTCTCTGCGGAGGACCGCACCTATCTGTCGCAATTGGTTGCCGCACGAACCGGTTTATCAGAAGCCGATGCCCTGGCGCGCGTCGATGCGATCGTCACTCGTGTCAATGAAGCCAAGGTCAAGACCCAGGAGGCCGCAGATACCGCACGCAAAGCAAGTGCCACATTTGCACTCGTTACCGCACTTTCGCTGGCGATCGGTGCGTTCATCGCAAGTGCTGCTGCCGCATTGGGCGGCAAGCAACGGGACGACGACGAGACGCTCTACCTGTCGGGTCGATCAGAGCCTGCCGGACGTCGAGTTGCTTAAACACCGGATGAAATCTCATTCCTCTGCAAGGCCTGTTGAGTAATCTCGGCAGGCCTTTCATTCGCCGGCTAGGCCGACAACTCTGCAGAGGCTTTTATTGTGCACTGCAGCAACGATATGTTTGCACCGGCGTTGTGTACCGCGCTGTCCCGTCCGGACGCGGAAACAGGATGCTCCCATGAGAAACTTGTCGGACACGATTTCACGCCTTGCAGCTCACCGCCTACAGCAAAAAGCCCAAGCCGCGTCGCACAACGACGACACGCTCTCGGATCTGGTGAACTTCGGAGCGAATCCCGGCGCGCTACGAGCCAAAACATACATCCCCGAAAATCTGTCCGCTCACGCCCCGCTCGTTGTAGTTCTGCATGGCTGCACTCAGACAGCAGCGAGCTACAACCATGGCTCAGGCTGGTCCAGTCTCGCTGACAGCGAAGGCATTGCCCTGCTTTTCCCAGAGCAGCAGCGCGCCAACAATGCCAATCTGTGCTTCAATTGGTTCGAGCCTGGCGACATGAGACGCAACGGCGGCGAGCCTCATTCGATCCGGCAGATGATCGAGACGCTCGTCACAACCCATGGGCTTGATCGCAGACGGATCTTCATCACTGGACTTTCCGCGGGTGGCGCAATGACGTCGGTGATGCTTGCGAACTATCCAGAGGTGTTCGCGGGCGGCGCGATCATCGCTGGATTGCCCTACGGCAGCGCCAACTCCATCCCGGAGGCGTTTGACCGCATGCGAGGGCACGGCGCGCCTTCAGAGGGCCGGCTCCAGTATCTGGTGCGCGCCGCGTCACCACACGCGGGACCGTGGCCGACGATCTCTGTCTGGCACGGTTCATCCGACAAGACCGTGGTTTCCTCAAACGCAGACGACATCGTCGCGCAATGGGCGGCCATTCACGGAATCCCCAACGGGTCCATGCCATCCGAGACGATGGTTGATGGCCATAGCCGGCGCGCGTGGAAAGACAGCTCGGGGCAGGACGTCATTGAGCAATACGAAATTGCCGGAATGGGTCACGGCACGCCCCTGGCTGCCAAAAAAAAGAAGTCGGCCAGGAGACGTTGGGGGCAACCGGCCTTTTCATGATTGAGGCCGGGATCTCATCAACGCGGCGGATTGCGCAATTCTGGGGGATTGCAGAGCAGCAGTTGCCGAAAGGGCTCACGACCGAGAGGACCCTAGCAACATCGAGAGGGTCAAAAAAGGAAGGGCCGCCGTCAGATGGCATAAGGAAAGTGATTGAAGACGCGCTCCGATCTGCAGGCCTGATGCGATAAGGGCATCGCGGTCAGCTCTTCCTGTACCGACTAATCCCGACAACACCTTCCAGCCGTTCAACCAGCTGCGCCAAATGTGCCTTTCACCATTTAGGGACTTGAAGCCACCTCAAGCCGTACAACCTTTGGTAGTCCATTTGTTTTCTGTCTATAACTCGCATATCCGCGAGCAAGCGCACGATCGGTGATATTACATATATCCGAATTTTTTGGGAACTATTACAAACCAAAAAGGTTCTTCTATCGACAATAGTCAAGGAGAACCTACAGTGAAAAAGCTAATACTTAGCGCGGCGTTCCTCGCCGCTACGGCGCTTTTTGCCCACGCCCAGACCCAGCCATCAAGCGACGTTCAGACACCTGCTATCGTCACTCCGGATTCTGCGAATCCAACAGCGCCAGTAGAGGGCGCAAACAGCTTCACTGAAGCCCAAGCCAAGGAGAGAATCCAGGACGCCGGGTTCCAAAATGTGTCGGCGCTGGTGAAGGCCGAGACAGGGATCTGGCAGGGCAAAGCCACAAAAGACGGCAAGGAAGTAGTCGTTTCGCTCGACTACCAGGGCAACGTCGTAGCGCAGTAACCCCTACTCTCTTGAAGGATGACAATAATGGTAAGTGTGACAGGACTGTTTGACAATCATTCGGACGCAAAAGCTGCGGTCGATAAGCTGGTGCAAGCTGGCATTCCGCACGATGATATCGGCTTGGTTGCCAGCAATGCAGATGGCTCTTACGACAACCATGCCTCCGACACAGCCGACGCTGCGGGCAAGGGAGCAGGCATCGGCGCGTTGGTTGGCGGCGCAGGCGGATTGCTAACCGGGCTTGGCGTTATGGCTATCCCGGGCGTCGGGCCAGTGGTGGCAGCGGGGTGGCTGGCAGCGACTGCTGCAGGCGCTGCGGCCGGTGCACTCGCGGGTGGCGCGACCGGAGGTCTTATCGGAGCGCTGACTGATTCCGGAGTGCCGGATGAAGACGCCCATGTCTATGCGGAAGGGGTCCGCCGTGGCGGGACACTCGTTACCGCGCGCGTCACGGAAGGAGCCGAGGAGGACGCTGCCCGGTCCATCCTTCAAAACTCCAATTGGGTGGATATCAACCAGCGTCGGGCAGCCTATACCGAAGGCGGTTGGACCGCATTCGACGAGACCGCTGACCCATTCTCCCCTAGAGAGATCGAAGAAGAGCGCCGACGCTACGCAACGCGTATTCCCCCAGTCGTCTGACACACATCTTCAGAAGCGTCAGATTGAGCGTAACCCGCCAGGTGAAAACGGGCGGGTTACTCTTTTCTTCCGCGGTGCACGACAAACGGTGATGTCGTAGTGAGGTCAACGCGCTCCTCGGCCTGCGCCAGCAGCGCATTCACGCAACCCCGCAGCCGTTGCTCCTCATCTGCCGTGCGATCCAGATACTCGCGTGCACAGATCAGTCCCTGGAAAAGAACCGTTGTCTCGACAACATCCGCGCCATCGTGCTTGCGTCGGAAGCGAACGGTGTCGCCGGTACAGCCGTTGATAAAATGCGGGAACATGCCGTGACAGCGTGGAGAGCGCTCAAGCAAATCGAGCATTCTGTGCAACCGGCTTAGGGCTTCGACGCGATCAATCCAGCCGCGCTCGATGGCAACCACGACGGCCATGATCCCGAAGCCGGAGCCTCCAATCGCAACGAGATCGTTTAGCCTATCGCCTGTCGTCTTCAGCCGGTCCCGCGCGAGGCCGCTGACTGGATGGGCCCCCTCCCAGAAATAGCGCACAGTCTGCCGCTGCACCATTTCGAGCAGTGTGTCATCGCAAGAGACGTATCTGGCGAAAATTCGGGCATCCGAGGCGAGTCAAGAATCACAAGACAGTCTGAAGGCAGTCATAAGGCGCTCGCACTTAATCGGACGGCTCATCTTCGTCGCGCGCATGCCTACCGGTGATGTTCTCGATCTTGATCCTGTAGAATACCAGCGGCGAAGCGGTTCCGTTTGAAGCGGACCCGGGTTTCAGGCTTCCGGGCTCCCACCAGTTGGCATGCTGTTCAAGTAACGACCAGGCATGCGTCCGCTCACGCTGCCATTGTGGGGTCTCCGGCAACTCCTCAAACAGTCCGTAAACGACGACGCTGCGCCATTGTCGATTGGCGCCCAATTCGTCGACCTGGACGCACACATGAGCATTCTTTCGCATCCAGTCGATCTTCTGGCCTGGCATGGCAAAACTGTAGAGATGATTGTCGGAAAATGCGTAGTGGCAAGGCACCAGATAAGGCTGGTTGTCCTTGACACAAGCCAGCCGGGCTAGCCGGCAGGACGACAGTACGGCGATACTTTCCTCGCGCGTCATCTCGTGAACGACCATGACTGCCCTCCTGGGCTAACGCATCGGTCCGAAAAAATCGATTTTCGGAAGCGCGATGCGTAGGTTCAAAGATGTAGGTATGGCGCGTTCTTTGCGAAAGAACACATGGCGCTCCAGGACACCACCTCATCTCGACGTCAAACGGCGGCGCCCTTGGAGACGCCCCCTGCAAATGATGGTTAGCTGGCCTTGGCCATATGCCAAACGCCGCCAATGCCTTCACCGTTCATATCGCCGGCTTTCTTGTCCTTGGCATAGGTGTAAAGCGGCTTTCCGTCATACGCCCACATCTTGGTGCCGTCGGTGCGGTCAACCACTGTCCACGCGCCTTCGGCCTTTGCCTTGGCGTCAGCCTTGAGGGCTGGCCAGGTTGTGGCGCAGGCATCATAACAGCTTGATGCGCCCGCCTTGTCCTTGTCGAACGTATAGAGCGTCATGCCCTTCACAGTCGTGTAGATTTCATCTTTCGGTGTCTTCGCCAACATTGCAGGTTCGGCTGCGAAACCTATTTCGGCCGTCATAAGTACAGCTGAAATTCCCAATGCAATGCGCTTCATATCCATATTCCTTGTTTATTGGTGGGCGACAAATCACCGCCAGAAACACAACGGCTGTTTGGGGGATTCCGTTCCGATATTAGAAGAATTATTTACTTCTTCAATAAATTAACTTTCGGTGGACGCAGGTACCGTAAAGGCGCATGGTCGTTTGTCGGCCGCTCATCTCAGGGCGCGGCTGATTGAGGGCGGCCATCGAGCCCTAGCCCCAATCGAAAGGAGGACGCCATGTCTTCCAACTATCTGACATCCGAAAACATGAACATGATCGGACGCCTGCTTGCCGAAATCCGGCCACGTAGCTCCAGGCCCGACGCCGATCGGGAAACTGCGACAGCACGATTCCTGGTAGAGAGCTTCCAAGGTGGAACAAAAACCATCGACGGCCTCCGCAGGCGGCTGGAGAGCCATGCCAGCCAGCACAGCGTTAATCGATGGGACGACAAGGACGGGACGGTTGGGAAGCCCCCAGCACCAGAACGTCTGATGCTGTGGTCAGTGGCTTCTAAGCCCCTGAAGCCTCGACACGACGAAGCTGATCGGCAGCATGTCAGCGACACCGTTGGCACGCGCCGGCGCGCAAGAGATATCCACGAACGCAACCGTCTCATTTAGACCGTCTGCTGGCGATGTTTACAATGGAAGTGACCCGTGATGGCGGTCTTGCATCAGCGCGGCCTTGAACTGCTCGTCCAACTTCTCGATGCGGCGAATGAGCCGCACTCTCTGAGCAAGCAGGAGATGTAAGCCATGCTGCGTGAGACGTCTCGGGTTCTTGGCGATCTGCTGGCGCGCGACATGCCTACGTCTCGCATGCACGATGAGGCGCGCTGACCTGCCGCATCCAGCGCCCATGACCGAGAAGCGGTTCTCGGTCATGCACCCAAGCGCGCCGCTATCGGAAATCGGCGGCTGTCAAGGTGTAGTAGGTGCGACGCCCGTGAGAATAGGCCTCGCGTGCGACATCGTGGATCGACCTACGCGCCGCATCGAAGGCCGTCAGGCACTCTGCCTCTGACAGTTGCGTTCTGCCTGACTTGGCGCCCGCTTTCGCCAGTGCACCGGCCTCGATGAAGAATGGCACTTCGAACATGCCGTCATGGCCGATGAAGCGGACAGCCTTTTTGGCTTCATCGAAACTGCGGCTCGGATTGAGAAAGGCTAACGTCATGTGTTGCCTGCTATGTTGCTGTTCAGCCCAAGTGCGGCCAGCCTTATCCGCTCCTTGCGGCGACCGGTATTGCGAAGATTGAGGGACATCATCCCATCCGTCGCATCCGACCGGGTCAGGCCGGTCATCATCTGGCCGCCGACAATCGCCGGAATGCCGGTGAAGACATGATAGACGGTCCAAGAGCGATCCGGTTCAATGCGCCGCCCGAACTGATGATGGATACCATCGCGGCTGGGCGCGCCGCCTTCATTTTCCCAGATGCAGATCGCGGCAGCATCCTGTCTGCGTTGGACATCGTTGCTGCGTGCATTCATGGTCATGGCCTTCCTTCAGGGAGTGCGTCGGTATCGATAGGTCCGGAATAGAGGATCCTGCCATTCGCATCGGCGATCGTCATGGCATCCGGTCGCTGCGGCAAATCGAGGGTTTGCGACAAGCGCCGCGCGATCTCGATCGCGCCCTCGACATCGGCGGCTTCGTTAGTCTCGCGGCCCACGACCGCATGCGCGTCATCCTTGCCGCGGGTCCGATAGAATTCGATCGCGATCTTCATCTGCAGCCCGACTCCCGAGCATGGCCGTCAGCGCTTGCCGCCCGGGACCGCTTTTGCGGCGAGCTTAATCTGGCTGCCGAACGTGCTTTCTGGCGTCGGTGAGGCTTTCACCTTTGCCTGCTTGGGCTTTCTGATCTCGCGGCTGCTGCGCTTTTGGCCCTTAGCCATTGCCGAAAGTCCTTTCGATGAGATCTGCGCCATTCCGGGCCAGCGACGCGCCGATCAGCTCGATGCTGTCTTCGGTCGTCACGCGCTCATGGCGCTCTTCTTCGTTGCGGATGCGGTACTGAGGGGAGTTTTCCCTCGGCGGCAACGTGGCGGTAATGCGGTAAGGCGACATGCCGGCCCCAGGGACGGTCTGCCCCACCGCGAAGCGATGAGTTGCCGGGTCACGCCGGGTCGGACGGTTGCCTCGCATGATGTATGTCGCGGTCATGATTGTCGGTCCTTTTCCAGCGCCGCTTCCAGGCCTGCCGGATCGATCGGTACCATCTGTTGCTTCGTGCCCTGCACAGCGATCGCCGGCAAATGGATGAAGGTACTGGTCCGCAGCCAAGCTAGCCGGGAGATGCCCTCGATTGAGTCTTCGTCGCTGTCGATCCGGTAGTCTCCGGCCGATTGCGGCGCATCGAGACCCGCGAGCGAAAACGCGGATGTAAAGCGGGCGACGGATTGTGTGGTGCGACTGGTCATGGTTGCGTTCTCCGCAAGGATGGCGCGGGATGCGCACTCCCTGCATCGTTCCGGCCCGGACCGGAATGTCGCACGCGCTGCCAGTACATCCGTGGTCAGCGTCAGGCTTCATTCAGGTTCTGGCCGAGCGACAGGACTGCCGGATCGGCACCCTGTATTCGCTGTCGAGAATTCGGTGGAGAATGGCGGGTCCAGGGTCTCTGACACCGCGAAAAGCCAAGTCGGCCAAATCAACGAGTTCAACATATACGCCATTGCCGGAATTTTTTCAATATGAAATATTAATTTCTTGCGAGGGAAACAAATCTTTATCTTTATATCTTAAACATTGAAATCCGCTTCCAATCTATTTTCCATTCGAATGGGCAATAATTTTTACTATCGCCACTACGTTATATTTTGAAACAATTTCAGACATGGCCGGTAATTATTTCTGGCACTCCTATCAATCGAGTGCCAATGACGCCACATATATGACGCGGCCGCCCTACGCGCCGACTGCAGAAAGAACCTCTATGAAATTCCGACCACTTCACGACCGCGTCGTTATCCGACGCGCCGAAGGCGACCTCATATCCAAAGGCGGCATCATCATTCCCGACAATGCCAAGGAAAAGCCGCAGCAGGGCGAAGTGGTTGCAGTAGGACCGGGCTCGCGCGACGAAAGCGGCAAGCTGATACCGCTTGACGTCAAGGCAGGCGACACCGTGCTGTTCGGCAAATGGTCGGGTACCGAGGTCAAGATCGACGGTGCCGATCTCCTGATCATGAAGGAGACCGACATCATGGGCATCGTCGACAATAGCGAAGCGGCCAAAAAAGCGGCCTGATCAGGCTGTGCGGTCTCAAGAACGAACTGGACGAAAAATCATGTCTGCCAAGGAAATCAAATTTTCCACCGATGCCCGCGACCGCATGCTGCGCGGCGTCGAGCTGCTCAACAACGCCGTCAAGGTGACACTTGGCCCGAAAGGCCGCAATGTCATCATCGATCGCGCCTATGGCCCGCCGCGCATCACCAAAGACGGCGTCACCGTCGCCAAGGAGATCGAGCTTTCCGACAAGTTCGAGAACATGGGCGCGCAGATGGTGCGCGAAGTGGCCTCTAAGACCAACGATCTCGCCGGCGATGGTACAACCACAGCAACCGTGCTCGCCGCCTCCATCCTGCGCGAGGGCGCCAAGCTGGTTGCAGCCGGCATGAACCCGATGGATCTCAAGCGCGGCATCGACCTTGCGGTCGCGGCCGTCGTCAAGGACGTCCAGGCGCGCTCCACGAAGGTCAAGTCTTCCGACGAGATCGCCCAGGTCGGCACGATCGCTGCCAATGGCGACGCAACCGTCGGCGACATGATCGCCAAGGCGATGGACAAGGTCGGCAATGAAGGCGTCATCACCGTCGAGGAGGCCAAGACCGCCGAGACCGAACTCGACGTCGTCGAGGGAATGCAGTTCGACCGTGGCTACCTCAGCCCCTATTTCGTCACCAACACCGACAAGATGCGTGCCGAGCTGGAGGACCCCTACATCCTCATTCACGAAAAGAAGCTTGGCAATCTGCAAGCGATGCTGCCGATCCTCGAAGCCGTGGTGCAGACCGGCAAGCCACTGCTGATCATTTCCGAGGACGTTGAAGGCGAAGCGCTGGCAACGCTTGTCGTCAACAAGCTGCGTGGCGGTCTGAAGGTCGCCGCCGTCAAGGCGCCGGGCTTCGGCGACCGCCGCAAGGCGATGCTGGAAGACATCGCGATCCTGACCGCCGGCCAAATGATCTCAGAGGATCTCGGTATCAAGCTCGAAAATGTCACCATCGACATGCTCGGCAGGGCAAAGCGCGTGCTTATTGACAAGGATACGACCACCATCATCGACGGCTCCGGCGACAAGGCCGGCATTGCGGCGCGGATCGCGCAGCTGAAGATGCAGATCGAAGAAACCACCTCGGACTACGACAAGGAAAAGCTGCAGGAGCGCCTGGCCAAACTCGCTGGCGGCGTTGCCGTCATCCGTGTCGGCGGCGCGACCGAGACCGAGGTCAAGGAAAAGAAGGACCGCATCGATGATGCGCTGAATGCCACCCGGGCTGCCGTTGAAGAAGGCATCGTTGCCGGTGGAGGCGTGGCCCTGCTGCGCGCCAAAGCGGCATTGGAAACACTTGTCGGTGCAAATGCCGATGTGACAGCGGGCATTTCGATCGTGCTCAAGGCGCTCGAGGCTCCCATCCGGCAGATCGCCGAGAATGCCGGCGTCGAAGGCTCCGTCGTCGTCGGCAGACTGATGGACAGCGACGATACCAACCTGGGCTTCAACGCACAGACGGAAACCTATGTCGACATGATCAAGGCCGGCATCGTCGATCCGGCCAAGGTGGTGCGCACGGCCTTGCAGGACGCTGGCTCGATCGCAGCCCTGCTGATCACCGCCGAAGCCATGATCGCCGACGTTCCGGCGAAAGACGCGTCCAACGGCGGCGGCCCCGCCGGTATGGGCGGAATGGGTTACTAAGCGACGCCTAAACCATCCGGCCGCCACGCGGCCAGATGTGACTGCCCACCTTTCAACAAGGAGCATTTCCATGGCTATGCAGACCAACCAAAAGCAGTCCGTCGCCGCACGATGGGAAAACTACCAGCCGTCCAAAATCGACGCTCGCGTGGACATGCGTCGGCACCGCCGTCGCCACCATGATCATCGGCTTCAGCTGGGGCGGCTGGGTCACAGGCGGCACCTCGCAGACACTTGCGACGACGGCCGGCGACGTGGCGCGCGGTCAACTCGCCTCGACCATTTGCGTCGATAGGTTCAATGCAGCACCCGATGCAGCGGCAAAGCTGACCGAACTGAAGGCCAAGTCCGCCGGCTACGATAGGCAGAAGTTCGTCGAGGCCGGCGGCTGGGCAACCATGCCGGGAGAGACCACTCCTGATCGGCGCGCATCCATAGGCTGCGCCACCGCACTCGCGACCTGAGCCGGCTTCGCCGCGGCCGTACTGGCGTCCGCGGCGCACGCCCGTCAACTGCATTGATCAAGGAGCATGAGCAATGATCGCTTTGTGAAGAAGGCCGAGTTGCAGCCATTGGCCAAAGAAGATGACGGCAACCGCTTCGAGCAGATTCGCAGGGTTGCAGCGCAAATGCACAAGAAATCGGATGCGGATGACGCACGTCGCCGCGACCGCCGAAGAGCTGAGGATAGCCAGCTTATCTGACAGGCTAAATTCGGCGTTCCTTGCGCCTTTTTCGACCGCCCGCTTCTGGCCCATCTCGGACCTTGCACCGCCTTTGGTCGAATGGCCTAGATGGTTTCGACCACAGGCCGCGCCAGGCTTGGCGCGGTAAGGTCGGTAATTGGGGGGCGGTAAGCGGTCGATCCGGTGTTCGCCGGAGGACCAACGCGGCTTTCTCCAAGCGCGTCCGAAAGGATAAGATCAGCTGATTTTATCTTACAACTAGTTGGCGGACACGTGGCGGTTTGGTTCGGCGAACTTGACGAGCCGCACAGCGAAGGCCATCTGCGGGTGCTCGCGCTCGACCCCGAACTGGTCTGGCTGGCGCACGAGCACGAGCCGTGGCGACCCCGCACCATATAAGGCTTCACGCCGGCGCTCTCCGGGCGGGCGGGGCGAGCACATCAAATCTGACTGCGCCCTAGCACGATGTTTGTCATTTGGAGGCCTGCGGAGATAATTCCTTACAGCAATTTCGCGGCCGCTAGCCGTCGGTCCGCTAACGGGGCAAGGTCAACGGATAGCTGCCATTCGGCAACCGACCCCATCTCGGTCGTTCAGCTTGTCACGGTCGCTGCCCATAGCCTGTCCTACGTACAGCGACCTGATATCGGCGTGTTTTGCTGACTGACCGCTTTCGGTTGCGTGTTGGAGAAAGCAGATGTCCCGCGTCTGGCCACAAGCAGTCGAACTCGCTGCCCACGCCGGCCGGAAGCTTCAGTCTGACATGCGGCTCTATGCCTCCCAAACGCCGGTATTGGATGCGGCTACCGTTTGCCGGAGTCCAGCGCATTAATTGATGGTAATCGCTACGCGACCTGGCAACGCTCTCTACCAGTTCATCCGCAGCCCGAGCTTCCCGCCGATGCTGTATGCGTCGCCGTCGAAGGAGGTCGAGAAATCAACGTTGCCATAGAGCGAGGCCGCCGGCGTCAGCTCAAGCGTGCCACCGAGGTCGGCTTCGATCCAGGTGTCCTCCAGATTGGCAGTGAAGGGGATGAAGCCGTTCGCCGAGGAGAATGAGGTCGTGACATCGGCATCGAGGAAATTGTGCCACAGATTGACCCGGCCCCACACCGTGGCAAGGCGCACCGGCTTGTCGCCCGATGCCTCCTCGACCGTCCAGTTGCGTGCCAAGCGCGCTCCGATGCGACTGGGCAGTGAATTGGTGTCTTCGAAACGCACGTCGGCGGCGCCGTCGTTGAAGGTATCGAAGCTGATTGCCTGGTAGATCATCTGCGCCTGCGGCTCGATCTGCCAGCCGTCGCCGAAGTAGAATGGATAGCCGCCTTCCAATGAAGCGGCGAAGCCGAAACCGTTGACCTGCTGGTCGGGAAAGCCCAGGAGCGTGTTGCGCTGTGACTTCGACGTCACGTCATACCAGGTGCCCTGCACGACTCCGTCGAGATAGGCGTTGTTCTCCCAGAAACGCGTCCAGTAGCCACCCACGGTGAAGGCGTTGAAATCGTCGGAGCCGGCATCGAACGAGCGTTCCAGGAGGTTGTGGGTGACATCGACGTCGCCATGACCGAAGGCCGCATAGAGCCCGGCATGGTCGCGCGCGCCGTTGTCGTACTCCTTGCCGTAGACATCCGTGCCTAATTGCAAAGCGCCGAAGCCGTAGTCGTATTCCGGGCCGCCGCGGTAGATGCCGAGCGCATCGCCGTCTGCATGACCCCATTGACCGATCACGCGGCCCCAGGCGCCGTTGAAGTTCGGCTTCTCGCGCAGATCCACGCGACCCTTCAACTGCTCCTCCTCGCCGACGCGCTCGTGCAGAGTTCCTATAAGCTGGCGGCCGTAGATCGCCGCCATCGGTGGGATGGCGGTATAGAGCGACACCTGCGGCCGGTAGTGCGGCGTCGGTGGAACCGGCGGCGGCTCTGGTGGCTTGGGGCCGACACATTCCGGAAGCGAGGGCACGAGCGCGCAGTCGAGGGCGGAGCGCAGGAACCAGGCTTGGGCGTTGCCACCGACAATGCTGCCGCGTTCGAGTGTGTACTCGTACGGTCCCGCCACGACCGGCGCGCCCGCGACGAAAGCGCCGGGCGACGTGGTGCCGCCATTGGTCGTGTTGACCACCAAAATGCCGTCGCCGGTGGTTACCGCACCAGGACCGCCGGCATTGTTGACGACTATGGAGGTGTTGCCGGTGGCAGTGCCTCCGTCGATGACCAGCAAATCCGAAGGCGAGCCGTCGCCGGCCAGCACGGTTGTCAGTTGCAGGATGCTATGGGCGGTGTAGTTGCCGGCAACCGTCAGCGTCGCGGCGGCTCCGGCATCAGGCGCGCCCCCCGTGATGACCTTTCCGAAGTTGAAGAGGCCTGGAATGGTCTGGTCAAACCCCGCCAAATCGAGGGTTCCTACAGCCTCCACAGTATGGACCGAATTGGGACTGAAGGCCCCCTTTGCACCTGCCCGCAGGGTTCCGGCTGCAACTGTGGTCGGACCCGAATAGGTGTTGGCACCGCCAAGCACAGTCGTGCCGGTGCCGATCTGGCTGACCGCACCACTGCCGGAAATGACACCGCCGAAATCGAGTGTGTTCGAGCGGTTGAAGGCGAGCACGCCGTTGTCAGTGACATTGCCCACAATACTGCCCGTCGTGCCGCCGTTGCCAAGCTGCAGCGTGCCCGCCGAAATGGTCGTGCCGCCGGTATATGTGCTGTTGCCAGTAAGTGCCGTAGTCCCGGTTCCGGCCTGGGTCACGGTGCCGGTTCCCGAAATGACGCCCGGCAATATCATGACATTGGAGCGATCGAAGACGAGCACACTGTTGTCAATGATATCGCCGACGACAGAGCCGGTGACGCCGCCGTTGCCGAGCTGCAACGTGCCCGCCGAGATCGTCGTGGCGCCGGTATAGGTGTTGTTTGCAGTCAGCACCGTCATCCCGGTGCCTATCTGGCTGACCGCACCGCTTCCCGAGATGAGTCCGGAGAAGGTGACAACATCGGAACGGTCGAAGACCAGCCTGCCGTTGTCAGTGACATTGCCGACAATACTGCCCGTCGTACCGCCGTTGCCGAGCTGCAACGTGCCCGTCGAGATGGTCGTGCCGCCGGCATAGGTGTTGGCGCCGGTGAGGATCGTCGTGCCGGTACCGATTTGATTGACGGCTAGCGTCCCCCCGGAGATCAACGATGAGAACACATAGGCGGGATCGTTGTGATTGAAATTGACAGTTGCCGCACCGACGCCGCCAGCAACGTTGCCGACCACGAACCCCGGAGCACCGCCTACGCCGATGTTGAGCGTCCCCGAATAGCCCCTTCCCAACGTCATGGTGCTGCCGGCATTGAAGGTTCCGCCGTTGGTCAGGGTTAAGATGCCAGTGCCGGTCGAGCCGATAATCGCGCCATTGCTCGTTATCAGGGAGCCTGTCCCGTCCACGTTGACAATTCCCCTGGTGCCGCTGTTCGCTCCAGCGGTCAGGCTGCCCGTGAGAGTGACCTGGCTTGCGCTGAAAACGTTCAGCGTGCCGGTCTGCGCGTTGGTGTTGTCGCTAATTCGAAGATTGGCGGCCGCAAACGCCCCGCCATTGGTCAGGGTCATCGAACTTGTGCCTAGGGTGGCTATGAATGCGTCACCAGTGCCAAACAGGCGAGAGCCAGGGCCGTCAATGGTGACGGTGCCGCTGCTCCCCGCGTTAAGGCCGAGGACAAAAATGTGGCTCCCGAAGTTGTAAAGGCCCCCGCCTGTGAGCCTCAGCGTCCCCGAGCCGCGGAAGCCGATATCGTCGCCACTCCCCCCACTCACTGTCGTAAGCGATCCGCCCGTACCTATGGTCACAGTGCCACTGGTTCCGGCGTTCTGACCGAGGACGAGCCTGCTTGCCGTGACGCTGCTCGTGATCTGCGCGGTGCCGCCATTGTTGACGACTACATCGTTGGCCGCGGCCGGTGCGCCTGTTGGAGACCAGTTGGCGCCGACGACCCAGTTACCCGTAGTGGCGTTCCAGGTTTTGACCTGTGCTTGGGCGGACGTAGTGTGCGTCATTATTGCAAGTCCAACCGAGACCACGGCTGCACTGCGCGGCGCCAGTACCCCAGCGGCGGCCAGCATGCTCCACAAACCTGCGCCTCTCAAATCCCGATTGCCTTTGGGGCGCGAGGGAACGATCCTCCGGCGGGCAAGAGCGCGCATAGGCACCTTCTTTCTCCCCGCAAGCATTGGTAGCCTGCGGCCAAGCACCCCCGTGCCCGATGCTGCCTGCCCCTCACGTCCCCAGCAGCATCAGAGGCAATGTTGCCGTGAACCACTCGAATTCAAAAGAACAGAATCCTCCGCCGCGAGAGCGGTCTCGCGGAAATGGGCAGAGTGTTGCCGCAAAGAGACAGTGTGGCGGCCCGCGCCGGGGCCAAGTGCGTGCTGCAGACCTCGAACCACGAGACGAGTCGTGTGTTTCGCCCTGATGTCTCTTCAAATGCCCGGCAATTCTTCAATTCCCATTCCGAAGGGTCGAGATAATACTGATGATGTCCGCTTTTGGTGAATGGGCTGGATCGGAGCAATGGCCGCGATGGCGCAAAGCTGGCGGTCGCTTCGGCTGACCGCACGTCCGTTTGTATCACTCGTCCATGGAAAGCGGACGGACAGGTTCCCACCCCGAGACAGCCAGAGCAGGAACGTATTCGGCAGGCTGATGCGGTCATCCGTAGTGCATCGGGTGACTGCCCAGATGTCAGATTTCAGTTTGCTCTGCCAATAGCAGTGCGTCCTCGACATCGACACCAAGATACCGAACGGTGTTTTCTATCTTGGAGTGGCCAAGCAGGATCTGGATGGCTCGGAGATTCCCGGTCGCCTTATATATCATTGATGCCTTCGTACGACGAAGCGAGTGAGTGCCATACTCCTCAGGACGCAGGCCAATCGCCGTAACCCATTCGTCAACCAGACGGGCGTACTGCCTCGTGCTCATGTGGTGGGCGCGATTGATCCGGCTTGGGAATGCGTAGTCATCGAACGTGCCTCCACGCCTTTCGAGCCAAGCCATAAGGCTGGCTCTTACGTCGCTGGTGATCTCGAACTGGGCCGGCCGCCCCGTCTTTTTCTGAACGATGATCGCACGGGTCCTAATTTCCGGCCCCGCGGCCAGATCGCGGATCTTGATCTTGATCAGGTCGCGGCCGCGAAGCTTGGCTGCATGCCATAATACTCGCGGTAGATTACCAGCCCCCGCGCGGCAGGGTTCTGCAGTCGTGCTGGAACGTGTCCTGGACGACCACCGCCCAATGGAATGCGAACGGTTTGGCGCTGCCCCAGTCACCGCTGCGGATGCGGGTCCCCAGTGCCGCGGGATCTCGAAAGGGTCGATGACGTGCTTGGCCCCGCTCCATTCGGTGAAGAACTGCCCTCGAGCCCAGCGTCCCAATCACCCTCGATCCACATGCGTTGCAACTAGGGACTGCCGGAGGCCCGCAGGCGATTGATGTAGTTGGGGTCGGCCGCCAGGAGATGCGGGTTGTCGACGATCTTCGAGGGTATGAAACAGCGTTAGACCGGTCTCGGGATCGCGAACGATCTTGTCGGGGCCGTTATCGACGAAATAGGACTTCAGTGCGAAATGTGACGGACCGCCGGGATTGGCCGTCATTCGCATCGGGCACTAACCCCGACCGCCGAACGCAGCGTCGCCATCAGCTTCCACATCGGATCGAGCGACCGAAACTGCCCGACCTCCTCGATATAGACGCGGGTCAGGCTGAAGCCCTGATACGCCATCGCGTCCTTCTCGCTCTCGAGATAGGCAAACCACAGCCGGGCACCGTTGGCGAGCTGGAAGTAGCTACCGTGCTCCTTCCACTCGGCGACGTTCCATAGATGTTCATTGCAGCCAGCTGGGTGTCCTTGAGATCGGTGCGCCGGCGGCGGACCATCAGGCCGAGCGCGTTCGGGCCGTTCTCGATGGCGTGGTACCAGAAGTCGAGAAGCGAGCCGATCGTCTTTGCACCACCCCGCGCGCCGCCGAACAGGATGATATCTGCCGGACAAGTGATAAAATCCCACTGCCGCTGGGTCGGCACGATGCGGATCTCGACCGGCATATCATGGCCTCCGCACTTGCTGCTCCCATTCGGATAGCGGTATCATATTACCGCTATCCGCGCGCGGTCGCCACAGGATCGAAGTTAGTCTACCCGCTAGCCTCAAGGGACTAGGTCGAACTCCTCTCGAGGCGCGCCAGGAGGCTAGATGTATCCCAGCGGTTCCCGCCCATTGCCTGAACCTCGGCATATAGCTGATCGACAAGCGCCGTCAGGGGCAGTCGTGATCCATTGGCGCGCGCTTCTTCCAGAACGATAGACATGTCTTTGCGCATCCAATCGACGGCAAAGCCGAAGTCGAACTTGCCGGCGTTCATCGTCTTGTAGCGGTTCTCCATCTGCCAGGATTGAGCCGCACCCTTCGAGATGACATCGATGACGGCTTCAATGTCCATGCCGGCCTTCTTGCCGAAATGGATGGCTTCGGCGAGCCCTTGCACGACGCCAGCGATGCAGATCTGGTTCATCATCTTTGCCAATTGGCCCGCTCCCGACGGACCGAGCCGCCGAGCCGCTTTGGCGAAGCTCATGATCACCGGCTGGGCAGCGTCGAACACCGACTGTTCACCGCCGACCATGACCGTCAGCTGGCCATTCTCCGCGCCGGCCTGCCCGCCGGACACCGGCGCGTCCAGGAACCCGAAACCGGCTGCCTGCGCCGCCGCATCGAGTTCGCGCGCGATCTCGGCGGAGGCCGTCGTATGGTCAACGAAGATGGCGCCCTTGGCCATTGTCTTGAAGGCGCCATTCTCACCTAGCGTTACCGAGCGCAGATCGTTGTCGTTGCCGACGCAGGCCAACACGATGTCTTGGCCCACAGCCGCTTCGGCCGGTGTGGCCGCGGACCGCCCACCATATTCGGAAACCCATTTCTCAGCCTTGGCCGCGGTCCGGTTGTATACCGTGACGTCATGACCCTTCGCGCTAAGGTGCCTCGCCATCGGATAGCCCATCACGCCGAGCCCGAGAAATGCTGCCTTGACCATTGTCCAGTTCCTGTTTGTGAGTTGTTCAGTGTGGCGAAACGCGTTCGGGGCTTTTCCATTTATGGTGCAGGTGGAACTCCGCTACGGAGCCGCTTCAAGACGACGTCAGCATCCCGGCCCGAGGTTGAAATCGATCAGAACCGCTTCGCTCGCGGCGATAGCGGGAACAACGATCTCGATCCGGCCATCTGCCACGCGGGTCACCGGCGTCGCTTCGGAGACCAGAAGCCGAGCAAATACGTCCGTGACGCCGTCTGGCAAGGCGACGGAGACCACTTGTTCGCCTACCGGAATGATCTCGCGGATTGGTCCCTTCATCATCATCGGGTTGGTGAGATTGACGAGGTGCACCGCCAGCTTGCCGCCGCCCTCGACCGTCGCGATGTCGATCACCCCCCTGCCCCGCACCTCGACGCGCGGCGGGTTGCCCAACGCCCAGCGCACGGCGTTTTGAATCAGGATGGCATGATCGAAGTTGAGTACGTCCCAGAAGACCTCGCCCAGGTTCCAGGGCAAATAGACGACGCGCCCGCCGCCCGGAAACTGCCGCGCGATCGCGGCCGGCGCCGTAGACGGTTCGCGCGGGTAGATTTCCTCCATCGGCAGGTCAGGAAAGGCAGGGATGAACCGGAACGGGATATCCGCCTTCACCCCATCATGCATCTTCACTGCGATCTGGTGGGTGCCCGCCATGATTCGTCGCGCATCGCCGAATCCCTGCGTGAGCGGATGATCCCGGTCGGAGAGTTCGATGTAGGTATTTTTCAACGGCCCGACTGTCTTACCGGCAACGCTCGCCCCAAACAGTTTCGCCAGCCCGAAATCCTCGCGGCGCGTACCCCACTCGTCATAGAGGGACGTCTCGAAACTCGTGACGAGACTGCCGCCGCGTTCGACGTAGCGCGATAGGCTCTCGCACTGATCCTCGGAGAGAAACGCTGCGTTCGCCGCCACAATCAGCTTGTAGCGGTCAAGCGCCGCATCGCTGAGGTCGAAGTCGGAATGCAGGTCGAACGGCAACCGCGCCTCGACCAGGGCCTGATACAGGCCGAGTTCGTGGCCTTCCGCGTCCTCAAGATCGTCGGGATGCCAACTGCGCAGGGTCGTCGAGGGATCGAGCATGGCGATTTCCGCCGTCGGGTGCATCGACACGAGATCCTTTTCGAGCCTGGCATGCAGCCGGAACGTTTCCGCAATCGGCGCGACCCAGCGGTTGTCCGCCACCTTGGCGTTGAATTTGGTGAACCACGGCCGCAGCCCGTGGGCGATGCCGTCGGTCATCCACATGCGGATTTCCTCAGGCGACTGCACGGAATCCTTCCAGCGCCATTTCTCCTCGACCGAGGTCGAGGTAATCAGTCCAATCGGCCTATCGCCCATGGCCCCGCGCATCCGTTTGCCGTCGCGCCCCGCCGACCAGATGGGAATGACGCCCGTTCGGCCTTGATGGTCGACAAACAGGATCTTGCAATAAGCTTCGACCTCGTCGAGGTCGAAGTCCAGCATCGAGGAATTGCCGATGTTGGGAATGAACCGGCCATGCGGGCGCACGCTGGCGACGACGCCGTTCCAATGGTGGATGAGATCGGTGAGCACACGGCGCGACCAGCCCAGCCAAGCCTGCCAGACGGGATCGTGCGCGTCGCGCGCCCGCGGCAACTCGTAGCCCGTCTTTGCCCTGAAGTCCTTGACGCAATGGGCGCAATAGCAGACCCCATGGCCGGACCAGCGATTTGCGAACACCGCGTCTATATCGTAGTTCGCCGCAACCTCGCGGATCACTTCGCTCATGAAGCCGCGATTATAGTCTCCCCATGCACAAGTTATGTAGGCGCCGGGAAACGACCAGTGCCTTCTCGGCTCACCGTCCGCCATTACCGAAATCCATTCAGGGTGGGAAACGGCGACATCGGCATGCACGGCGTGCGGATCGACTCGCGCCACCACATGCATGTTCCGCGCCCGCGCACCCGCCACCAGTTCGCCGAACGGGTCGCGGGCGCCGATGAACCGGCTGACATGCTGCAACGGGATCTTGCTTGGATAGTATGCGACATACCCGCCGGCTGAGAGGCAGGTTGCGTTCGATTGCGTCTCGTCGAAAATCTTCAGCCAGAAATCGAGATCGTAGGTCTGCGGATCGTCTTCGACCAACGTCAGCTGTGTCCAGCGCGTCGCGGTCTCGTACCATGTGGGCGATCGCAAGCCGCCCGTCTCCCTGATTGTCTCGTTCATCTGTGGTTCCAAATCATAGTGGCAACTGAAGCCGGGAGAGGCACATGTGGGTACATTGTGGGATACCTTGCGCCCGCGACGGCGCTACAGAAGCCCAGCGTCCACAATCATGACTTGCTTAGTGATCAGCCGAGCCTGATCAGACGAGAGGAAAACGACGGCGTCGGCAATCGCCGTCGTCGTCACGGGTTCATGGATCGGCTGACGGCGCAGGAACTCGGCTTCCTTGTCGTCGCTTACCCAAAGACGTTTCTGGCGCGGAGTGACCACGGCGCCGGGCGCCACGGCATTGCTGCGAATGCCATACTCACCAAATTTCCGGGCGAGCGTCTTCGTCAATGTGATTATGGCGCCCTTGGCAGCGGAATAGACAGGCAGATCGGGACTTCCATTGATGGCGGTGATCGAGGTCAGATTTACAATCGAACCACCGCCCTTTTCCTTCATGCCCGGAATGATGGCCTGGGCCATGAAGAAAAAGTGCCGCAGGTTGACGTTTATTGACCAGTCCCAGTCTTCGCGGGTAATCGAGCCGACCTGCTGACGCAGATCGTTGGCCGCGTTGTTGACTAGGACTGTCGGCACTCCATTTCGGCCGGAGATGTCCGAGACGATTTCATCGAATTTATCGACGTCCAGGAGGTCGGCTTCAACCATCATCGGCTTGTGGGTTGCCGAACCCAGTTCCTCTACCAGCGCTGCACCGGCATCGACGTCGATGTCAATGATAGCGACACGAGCGCCTTGGAATGCAAAATTTCGCACGATGTCGGCGCCAATTCCCGCGGCTCCGCCTGTGACGACAACGCTTTTGTCGCGCAGCGACGGATAGGTAGCAAAATGGCTGGTCATGATTTTTCTCTAATTGATGCGGACGTTGGTCTTCGCTTCAAAGAATGACACTTTGCGCATGTCCATGGAGAAGCGCACGACGTCGTCCCAACGAGGCGTATGATCGGGCGGCACCCGCACTGAGGCTTGCGTGCCGCCGATATCGAGGAGAACAATGGTCTCCGGGCCGAGCGGCTCCGTGGAGGTGACCTTGCCCACGAAATAGCCGCGGCCCTCGATGTGCTCGTCGGGGCTCGCCACCGCAACATTTTCCGCCCGGAACCCCAAGATCATGCTGGCGCCATCCTGCAGTCCGCCCAGGCACGATGACGGAACTGTCAGCGCGCCATTCCGGTCGTCGGCATTGGGCAACAACACTTGCAGTCCTCCGACCGACCGTCTTATCCGCGACGAGACCAAATTCATCGGCTGCGTCCCCATGAAGGTGGCCACAAAAGTGTTGGCCGGCGTTTCGTAGATGGTCTGTGGGTCGGAAAACTGTTGGATGAGGCCATCGTTCATCACGGCGATCTTCGTCGCCAGGGTCATGGCTTCCACCTGGTCGTGGGTCACATAGACGGTCGTCGTGCCGACCGTCCGGTGCAGCCTTTTGATCTCGACGCGCATTTCGGCGCGCAACTTGGCGTCGAGGTTGGAAAGCGGTTCGTCGAACAGGAACAAATCCGGGTTGCGGACCAATGCCCTTCCCATGGCGACGCGCTGGCGCTGCCCGCCCGACAATTGCGACGGCTTTCGGTTAAGAAGCGGCTCGATCTGCAGGAATTTCGCCACGCGGTCGACCGCCGGAGCATGTTCGGCTTTCGGAACCTTCCGAGCTTGCAGTCCAAACGTTAGGTTTTCCCGCACGCTCATGGTCGGGTAGAGGGCGTAGTTCTGGAACACCATGGCGATGTTCCGGTCCTTCGGGTGAACTTGATTGACGACACGGTTGCCGATCACGATGTCGCCGGAGGTCGACTGTTCGAGGCCGGCAATGATCGCCAGGAGCGTCGATTTCCCGCAACCGGATGGCCCGACGAGAACGATGAAATCCCCATCGCTGACATCCAGGTTTATGCCGCGCAAGACGCCGACACTGCCAAAGGTCTTGTTGATGTTGATCGCTCGCAGAACCGACATATTCTATCCCTTCACGGCGCCAGCCGTCAGGCCACGCAGAAAATAACGACCGCCAAACAGGTAGATGGCGAGTGTCGGAAGCGCCGCGATAATCACGGCGGCGGACTGAATGTTGTACTCGGGCGCCGTCTGATTGGTGCCCGAAATAGCGATCAGCGCCGCGGTGATCGGACGATTGTAGCCAGAGGTGAAGGTCGACGCATAGAGGTATTCATTCCAGGCGTGCGTGAATTCCCAGATGATCGTCACGACAATGATAGGCGGAGAAAGAGGCAGGATGATCTTCCAGAAGATCCGCCAGAAACCCGCCCCGTCGATACGCGCCGCGCGGATGATCTCGTCGGGGATCTGCACATAGAAATTCCGAAAGAACAGCGTCACGAAGCCGATGCCGAACACGACGTGGACAAGAACCAACCCCATCCAGGAATTGGATAGTTTGAGAGCCCCCAGAAGCATGCTCCATGGCAGCAACATCAATTGGCCCGGAATGAAAATACCGAACAGCATGATGCCAAACACCCATCTGTGACCGGGAAAGCGCCAGATCGATAGGGCATACCCGTTGATTGCCCCTACCGCGGTGGAGATAAGCGTGGCGGGAACAACCATCATAAAGGAGTTGATGAAATACGGGCTGATGCCGCCGGCGTTTCCGCCAATCTGCACCTCACCCCAGGCCCTGATCCAGGCATCCAGACTGAAGGATTGCGGAATACCGATAAGGGAGGTGCGGTTTATCTCCTGCAAATCCCGAAAACTGTTCACGAAAACGATCAGTAGCGGCAGAACGTATACAAGCGCCGTGATCCCGAGCAGCGTGTAGACCACTAGGTGCAAAAGACGCTGCCGTTGCTTGCTGCCAAGTTGAGATGGGTGGTACTGGGTCCTGTCCATGGGCTCAGCCTTCCTGCCTGCGGCGGAACCGCTGATAGATGTTGAACGGAATAAGGAAGATGAAGAGCGCGGACATCATCATCACCGCGCCTGCGGCGCCCTGCCCTATCTGTCCACGTGCGTAGAACACATCGAAGACGAACATTGCCGGCACCGTCGTCGCCGTGCCGGGTCCCCCGCTGGTCAAGGCGGCGACCAGTTCAAATGTCTTGATCGAGTGCTGCAGCAATATGATGAAGCACGAAATGAATATCGGCGTGATCATCGGAAAAATGACACGACGATAGATCATGCTCATGGGCGCGCCGTCGATCTGAGCCGCCTTGACGACGCTGATGTCCACCGAGCGCAAGCCGGCCAGCAGCAGGACCATAATGAACCCCGACCCTTGCCAGATAGCGGTCAGCACGACGACGTAAATCGCCTTGTCCTTCTGGACGATCCAGTCGAAGTTGAAATCCGTCCAACCAAGCCCCCGGACAAAGGCTTCGACGCCGGTGTCGGGGTTGAACAGCCAACGCCACACCGTTCCGGTGACCACGAGCGAGATCGCCATCGGATAGAGCAAAATGGAGCGAAACATCGCCTCGCCACGAATGTTCTGGTCCATCAGCACCGCCAGTCCCAGCCCGCACGCCAGAGTCAGGCTTATGAACAGCACGCTGAAAAGGAGCAGATTGGTGTAGGACAGGATCCACCGCGGATTTGCCCATAGTTTCTGGTAGGAGATCAGACCGGCAAAGTCGTAGCTGGGCATTAACGTCGAGTTGGTGAAGCTGAGATAGACGGTCCACAGGACGGACCCGATCATCAGGACCAGGGCGGCTAGAAAAGCCGGCGTGATGGCCAATTGCGGCATGATGCTGTTGATGCGGTCGCCAATGCGCGGCTTGACGCGATGAAGGGTAACGTTGCCGTCCGCAAGATCGGCACGAAATTTCGTATGGTCAACGATAGGGTTGGCAACGGTCATCTACCCCAGCTCCTTGAAATCTGAAGGCGTCGCTTGTCTTGAGCGAAGCGGGGCCGCGGAGAGCGGCCCCGCTTCGGGTTAGTGCTTGGCGGCTGCAATCGCGGCGGCGAAAAGCTTAACGCCCTCGTCTGGAGTGGTTTCCGGCGTGGCAACGAAGGTGGTGATAACCTCCTCGGCCGCACCCGAAATGGCGCCTGGTTGGGCCATGCTCTGCGCGAAGCTCATCAGCAGGCTGTCCTCGCCGTCGGCCGTCTTCAAGTCGGCGGCGGACTGCTGCTGGCATGGCGTGAAGTTGGAAAGGTCGATACCCTGGCGTGCGGGGATCGATCCCTTCTTCAAGTTGAAATCGATCTGCGTCTGCGGCTCGAAGACCATCTTCGCCACCAACTTCTGGCCCTCGATCCGGTCCGGATTGGTCTGGGTGAAGAAGCCGAAAGCGTCGGAGTTGATGGTGAAGGGGTGGCGGCCGTCGTTCTGCGGCACCGGCGCGCAGGCGAAGTCGACGCCATACTTGTAGTTGTTCGCCATGAAGTAGGAGACGGACCAGTCACCCATGATCGTGAACAGGGCCTTCTTCTGGCCGATAGCCTTCAGCGCCTCAGAATAGTGGCGGCCCGGGAAAGCCTCGTCGAAGGTCGAGGTCAGGTTGCGCAGTTCGGTGAAGACCTTGAGCATCGCATCGCCCGACAGGGTCGCTTCGTCGAGGTCGTAGAAGGCCTTCTTGTAGAAGTCCACACCGCCCACGCCAAGAGCGACGGCCTCGAACAGGGTCAGGTCCTGCCACGGACGGCCGCCGTGATGAAAGCCTTGGTAGCCGGCGGCCTGCGCCTTCGCGATGGCGGCATTCATTTCATCCCAATTCTTGGGAAACTCGAGCCCGAGTTCCTTCAACACAACCGGATTGTAGTAGACCCAGTTGATGCGGTGGATGTTCAGCGGCACGGCGACGTAATGGCCGTCATAGACCATCACGCGCTTCAGCGCGTCCGGCATCGCGGCGTCCCAATCATTCGCCTTCGCGACCTCATCGAGGTTGGCGAGATAGCCGCCGGCGGCCCATTCGGTGATGTTGGTGCCTTCGAGTTGCGAAGCGGTCGGCGCATCGCCGGCCAGAACGCGCGCCCTCAGCGTCGCCATCTGACCCGATGTCGAACCCGCCGCGGCGCTGTCTACCCATACGCCGCCAGAGGCGACAAAACGATCCTTCAGGCTTGCAAGGGCAGCAGCGGATTCACCCGAGGTCCACATATGCATGAGTTCGACCTGCGGATCGGCGAAGGCTGGCCGAACAATTGCGGAAGTGCAAAGCACTGCCGCCGCAAACAGTCCAAGATATTTTGATGTCATCATGTTCTCTCTCCAGGGGTTTGATTTACAAATATAGAATTTGTAACCACCTCCCGGTTGATCCGGGATGTTATTAGTCTTGGGTTAGGCACCACCTTATAAGGGGTTTCGGGAAGGCCTTTGACGCCCGGGGCGGCAGCGAAAATCGAACCAGCAAGCGGCTGTTTGGCGAGTTTTTCCGAATCGAGGTTCTGACGGGCCGTGGTGATGAACAGCGTATCGAGTTCCGCGCCGCCGAACGCGCAACTCGTGATCTGGGTGACCGGCAACTGGATCACGCGGTCGAGCTTGCCGTCGGGGCTCAGCCTGACGACAACGCCGCCATTATAGCGAGCGCTCCAAACAAATCCCTCGGCATCGACGGTTGCCCCGTCGGGCTTGCCCGGAGCGATGTCGACCGGCGCGAATTCGCGCCGCTCGCCGATCGTACCCTCATCGGGATTGTAGCTGAAAGACCAGATAATCCCGGACACGGTATCGCAGGCGTAGAGGCGCAACCCATCTGGACTAAAGCAGATGGAATTCGGCACCCTTAGATTATCAAGGAGTGTCGAGCGCCTAAGACCCTTGAAGTTGTACAGTTTTCCAGTCGCGTTCCGTGGCGGGTTCTTAGACATGGTGCTCAAGATGAGTCCGCCATGCCGATCGCACTTGCCGTCATTGTACCGGTGTTCATCTAGGTGAGAGTCGGGCTCAACCAGCGTTTCAAAAGAGCCGTTGACTATATCAAGCAGGCCAAGGCCGGCTTCCGTCGCGGTGAGTAGGCGACCGTCGGTCGCGGGCACGATCGCGCTGACCCAGCCGTCAAATGAGAAGGTCTCGGCCTCCCGAGGAAAAGTCACATCCAAGCAATGCACGTTGCCTGCCGCGATGTCGACATACGCCAGCTTGCCGCTGTGCGAACACCACAGCGCGCTCTCGGCCAACTGATAGGTCGCTGGAAACAGCACATCTGCCGAACGATCCGCGGCGATCACGTCGAACTCCATGGCATGGGTGGGATCCGCATCACGCGGCACCGCCGTTCGGGGCGGGATCGAAGGCAATCTCACACCATTTGGGCTCCAGGAATTCGTATATGCCGAACGCCCCTCCCTCACGGCCGAAGCCAGACTCCTTGGTTCCGCCAAACGGGGTTTCGCGTCGACCGAGGACGAGCGTGTTGACGCCGATCATGCCGAGCTCAAGGTCCCGCATGAGGCGCTGTGCTTGTGAAAAGTCTGACGTGAATACGTAGCCGGACAGTCCCACCGGAGAATCGTTGGCTCGCTCGACGACTTCCGCCTCTGTCTTGAACGACACAATCGGCGCGATTGGCCCGAAGACTTCCTCGGACATGACGCGGTCGTCGTCCTTGACGTCGGTCACCACCGTCGGCTGGAAGAAGAAGCCCTTGTTGAACTTGCTCGGCCGACGGCCACCCGTAAGAAGCTTTCCCCCGGAACTCAGGGTTTCCTCAAGAAGTTGCTCGATCCAGTCCCGGCGCCGACAAGTGGCCAATGGACCAACTTCGCTTTGCAGGTCCAGGCCCGGACCAACGCACAGAGCTTTGGCGGTCTCGACAAATGTTTCCGTGAAGGCGCCGAGCGCGTCCTGCTGTACATAGAACCGGGTGGGTGAAACGCACACCTGTCCGCCATTGGCATATTTTCGCTGCGCTGCAAGCGTGCCTAGACTCGCAGCACGGGCTTTGTCGAAGACGACGACCGGAGCGTGCCCTCCCAGCTCCAGCGACACGCGCTTCAACGTCGGGGCCGAAGCGGCGTAGAGATGTTTGCCTACGGCGACCGACCCGGTAAACGTCAGCTTACGAACCTTCTTCGACTGCAACAGTGTCGTTGCAACCGGCTCGGGTACGCCGAGCAAAAGATTCAACACACCCTTCGGCAGCCCAGCAGCTTGAATGCATTTGAAGAACTCGGCGACTGCGCCTGGCGCTTCTTCCGCGGGTCGCGCCACGACAGTACAGCCTGCGGCAAGCGCCGTCGCCATCTTTCTGGCGAGCATGGAAACCGGGAAGTTCCACGGCGTGAAAGCCGCAACCACGCCAACAGGCTCATAGTGGACAGTGCTGATGCCGCCCGGACCGCGCGGCGGGACAATCTGCCCATAGGCGCGTGTGGCCTCTTCGGCAAACCATTCAAACTGACCAGCAGAGGATTCTACCTCACCGAGAGACTGGGCAAAGGGCTTGCCCATTTCGAGCGTGATCAACGTGGCGATTTTCGTCTTGCGGTTGCGCAGTTCAGCGGCAATCGCGCGCAAAAAAGCCGAGCGCTCCGAGGCTGGTGTGTGCCGCCAGGTCTTGAAGGCTCGAGACGCCGCTTCAATCGCCGCATTCGCGTCTTGTATGCCAGCTTGCGGAGCGACTCCCAGAACCTCTTCGGTTGCGGGATTGACGACTTCGTAGACAGTTCCTTCCGCCGGCGACACCCACTCGCCATCAATATAGAGCATCTGGCGTGAGTAGCAGTCGGCAATAGTTGTGAGATCTACTGGCTTGCTCATCATGACGCACGAATGGTGTTGGCGCAACGCGCGAGATATTCCGCATTGACCGTGATCCCGACGCCCGGCGCGGTCGGCACATTCAGATACCCGTTGACGATCTTCTGCTCGTATGGCTCGGAGATCAGGTCCTGCCGACCGTCGGAGAAGTACGGAAATATCTCCTGGAACTGCAGGTTGGGGATAACGCTGGCGACCTGCAGGCAAGCCGCTGTCGATATCGGCCCACCGCAATTATGCGGCTGGACTGTGACCTGATGCGCTTGGGCAATGGCGGCGATACGGACAGCTTCAGTGATGCCGCCACACAATCCGATGTCGGGCTGTATCACCGCCAGCGCGCCACTCGCCAAATAGGGGCGAAAGCCGGCCGCCGTGTAAATTCTCTCGCCCGCCGCGACGGGGATTGTAATGCCCTTGGCAAAATTGGCCAGCACGCCGGCGTCCGAACTGTCGATGGGTTCCTCGACCAACAGCGGGCCGAATTCTTTCATATCTTCGCACGCCTTCTGGGCGTCCAGAGGCCGCAGGCCGCCGTGAAATTCGAGGATGATCTCGACGGCGTCTCCAACCGCCTCGCGGACGCAACGCACCCGATCAAAACCCAAACGGTGCAGATCGGCATCCATACGGCCGCCCAGTGGCGCGCGCGAGCCGTCGGGCATGTATTTGAAGGGATCGAACTTGAGAGCGGTAAATCCCGCATTCGCTTCCTGACGCGCGCGCTCACCCAAGGCTTCGGGAGAGCCGATGCTGCGCGACCAGCCATTGCAATAGAGGCGGATGCGATCCCGCATCGCACCGCCCAGTAGCTCATGCACGGGGGCGCCCAGCAACTTGCCCTTGATGTCCCAAAGCGCCTGATCGATTGCGCTCAGCGCGCCTAGAAGTATCGGGCCGCCGCCCTGCATCCAGAATGAGTTATGGTAGACACGATCCGCAAATCGGGCAGGTTGGCGGGCATCGTGGCCAATGAGGTAATTGCGGGCCATCTCGCAAACGACTTGAACCGCCCCGGTGGCGCCCACGCCATAGGCTAACCCGACTTCTCCAAACCCGACAACGCCATCCTCCGTATGAATCTCGACGATGACGAGCCGGTACGCGGCCCTCTCCTCGTTGGGATGCAGATTCACGTGATGGACGAGAACGTCTCTGACTTTAGTCATCTGCAATCCATTCATAAACGATCATTGGCCAAATTATCTATAATTTTTGACTCGTCAATATCGATTCTGGATTGCCTGTCATTTCCACTCGATTTCCCCGCTTCAGGCCACCCGCCCCCTGGCGGCAACGAGTACAAATCCCTCCACATCTCCGCCGCGATGAAAGATCAGCGAATCGACCATGTTGGAGACGACGCAGGCGTGGTTTGGAATGACCGTGATCACCTCGCCTATACGCGGCCTGTCCTTGCCGACGGCAGTCAGGTCAAGATACCCATGCTCCTCATTGAGCGCGCGAAGCCTGGCTTCCGGATACTCCGGAATGTAGCCAAAGCCTTCGAGGCCCATGAGATCGGTGGTGATGATCTTTGATCCGGCGTCGATGATGGCGAGGTTCTCTTCCGGACGGCTTACAACCGTCGCAGCGACGCGCAGGGCACAGCGGTCCCAACCAAACAGGCCTTTGGCAACCAAGGATCGGTCATTGTAGACATAGGTTCCCGGTCGGTACTCGGTGGCGACTTTAAAGTCGCCGGCGTCGGGCAATTGTGGCGTACCGCCGACCGAAATTGTCGTTACCGGGAACCCTGCCTCGACGCAAAGGTCGCGCGCCCGTTCAAGCCAGGCGTTGACGTCGGCATTGTATCCCCTGGGAGGATAGGTCATCAAACCCAGGAAGTGAAGTCCCGGGCTTTCAGCGATCAACGACGCCAGCGCCGGCACGTCATCCGGGCGACGCACTCCGCAGCGATGCTGGCCCGTATCGCATTCGACAAGCACGCCAAGTGGTGCCAAGGCTCGGTTGAACCACCGGGCCAAACCGCCGATCGTCTCCGCGGAATCAGCGCTTACGGTCAGCTTCACTCGTTCGGCAAGAGCCTGGAGGCGAGCCAATTTCACATCGCCGAGGATGTTGAAAGGAATCAAGATATCAGAGCAGCCGGCATCGGCAAAAATCTCGGCTTCCGAGATTTTCTGGCACGTCAGGCCGATAGCCCCGGCAGCCAGTTGTCGCATGGCTATCTGAGGAATCTTATGTGTCTTGACGTGCGGACGATTAGCCAAGCCTTTTCGAGAAAGCAGGGTTTGAGCGGCTTCGATGTTGTGGTCGACGATGTCCAGATCGACCAGGACGCAGGGAGTGTCTGACGCCTGCAGGGTTGCGCGAGCAAGGCTCGTCATTGGCCGACCAGGCCAACTGCGGAGATTTCGACCCTTATGCCGGGATTTGCAAGTCGCGCTTCCACACAAGCCCGAGCAGGTGGATTTTGCGGGTCTATCCAGCTGTCATAGACACTATTCATTGCCGCGAAGTCCGTTATGTGCGCGAGGAAGACCTGCACTGACAACAGGCTCGATTTATCGGTCCCCGCCTTCTCCATGATCTCGTCCAGCTTGGACAGGACCTGAGTGGTCTGATCCTTGATGTCGCCGCTTTTGTCGGTCGGAACCTGTCCCGAGATGAACAACATGCCTTTGGCCGTGACGCCTTGGCTCATACGTGGGCCGGGATTCAATCTCGTGACAGAGCGCATTTCCAACTCCTTGTTTTACCTATGATCAAATCATATTATATGTAATATGGGAAATGATGATTTTTCGGAAAGGCTTATCGTGATCGGAAACACCTTGTCTGGACGGGCTGGACTCTGATGGCTGCAGGCGCGCTGCGGTTTGTCGACGATGCCGCTGCGCTCCGCGCGTCGCGGCTCGTCCGGCGCGGGCAGGTCGTCCCCCTCAACCTGCCGCTTGACGGCCCTACCCTTGGACGCCCGGCGCTGGAGCATCACGCTCGCATGCACAATCAGGTGCGGCCAATCAC
Organism: Aminobacter sp. 01T433; assembly: GCF_056398585.1. Classification (NCBI taxonomy): domain Bacteria; kingdom Pseudomonadati; phylum Pseudomonadota; class Alphaproteobacteria; order Hyphomicrobiales; family Phyllobacteriaceae; genus Aminobacter; species Aminobacter sp. 01T433. Next base: position 7,895 of record NZ_JBFTPR010000013.1, on the reverse strand, counting down.
CAATGGCCGCTTCAACGTCGTGAACGACGATGTCGTCACGTTGGCTTTGCAGTCGCACAGCCACTGGGACGCCCTCGCACACTGGGGTGTCATAGAGCCGGGGACGGATGGGGTCTTTTTTGGCGGCGAAGGCCTTCGCGATACATTTCCCAAATTCGGCTCCAAGACCCTCGGCATCGACACGCTTTCGGGCGGCATTTTCACCCGCGCGGTGCTGCTTGACATGGTCGGAAGCATACAAGGCCCGGAGACACCCTTTCTGGCCGACGGCAGCAACTTCGGCTTGGAGGAGGTCCAGGCCGCGCTTGCTCGCCAGCAGATCACACTCTCGCAGGGTGATGCGGTCATCTTCTATACCGGCTTCCAGCGCCGGCTTGCGGCCAAACCCGAAGCCTGGGTATTCGGCGGTCCTGAGTACGACCCGATAGCGCCTGGCCTGCTCGCCGACAGTCTGCCGCTTTGGGAGGCATCCAGGACCTTTGCGCTGGTCTCCGACAATCCCGCCGTCGAGCCGATGCCCATGGGCGAAGGTCCGTTGCACGCAGGCGCCATGAAAGGTCTTGGCATCTATCTCGGCGAGCTTTGGGCGCTGGACGAACTGGTTGAGATCTGCCGCGCGCAAAACGTCTGGGAATTTGCCCTTGCGAGCAGCCCGCTCAACATCAAAGGCGCCTTTGGCTCCCCAGCCAATGCGATTGCCATCCTTTGAAAAATATCGGGAACCAGCAGAGCCTTATCCGCCTGCGGAGCGAGCACCTGCGTGTCGCAGTTCGTCCGCTCGGCGCAGAATTGCGCTCGCTTCAAACAGCGGATGGCGCTGAATGGCTATGGCAAGGCGATGAGGCCTGGTGGGCCGGCCGCTCACCGCTGCTGTTTCCGGTGGTCGGGCGAAGCCGAGACGGCACGATGTTGATTGGCGGAAAATCCTATCCAATGGCGCCACATGGATTTGCGCGAACGGTTGATTTCGAGGTTCGCAGCGCCACCGCCGAACGGGTCGAATTCTCTTTGCATGCCCGTGAGGAGACATACACAAGCTATCCGTTCGACTTCTCCTTGACCGTTACCTACCGCCTTGAAGGTCCCTCATTGTTGGTGGAGGCCGAGTTGCACAATCTCGGCGCATCCCCGATGCCTGCGCAATTCGGGTTCCACCCAGGGTTCAATTGGCCGCTTCCGGGCGCGGAAGGGGCCGAGCATTCGATAGAACTGGGGCTGGACGCTGCCCCGCCATGCTACCGCCTCGACTTCGAAAAGCTTCTGATCCGCGAGCCGGAACCTTCTCCCTTTTCAGAGGGGCGACTCGTGCCCACGCCCATCATGTTCGAGAATGACGCTATGATCTTCCTCGATGGGATCGGTGACGAAATTACCTTCGCCTCCAAGGGGGCGCGCATAGACGTGATGACGAAAAACCTTCCCCACCTTGGTCTATGGCAAAAACCGGGCGCGCCCTATCTCTGCATCGAGCCCTGGCATGGAACCGCGCCATTTAGCGATGCCGCCCATCATCTGGAGGCGCGCAATGGCGCAATAATCCTGCCTCCGAATAAAGTGGAGATCTTTTCGATGAAGCTGACGCCCGTGCGGTCGTGATAAACAGACAGTAGTCGGGAATCGAACCAGTCTCTTGACGAAGTGCCCGAAAAACCTGGCGCTAATACGATTCCCTCGACGCCATCGGCGCCAGGGTGTTGTGGTTGTTGGCAAGCTTGGCCTGCAGGGCGCCGCGGTACAGGCCGATGTCCGATCCGTCGACGACGAGATGATACCCTTGCTTTATCAGTTGCTCGGCGTTGGCGTCCGGCCGCGGAACGGTTCCGGCCAATTTTCCCGCCGCCAGGATTTTTACCCGCGCCTCCTCGATCTTGCCGACGACCGGGGGAGCGGACAATTGCCCTAGGTAGCCCATCGAAGAAGCGAGATCGCTCGGTCCGATGAAGTACATGTCGATTCCGGTTACGCCGAGTATCTCATCGATGTTTTCGACCGCCTCGCGGCTCTCGATCTGCACCGCGAGAAGCACCGAACTGTTGGCCGCCTCGATATAACCGGCATTGGTTCCGTAACCAGAAGCACGTACGACTGTCGCGGCTACGCCCCTGGAGCCTATGGGCGCGTATCGGCACGCTTCGACGACAGCGCGAGCCTCAGTCGCGGTATTCACCATCGGGACGATCAAACCGTCGACGGCCGTATCCAGCGTACGGCTTATCTCGTTGCGGCTATGACTGTTCACCCGCACGATGACTTTTGCGCCGGCGCCTTGAGCCGTGCGCACCAATCGAAGCGTCTCCCCGATCGACGCCGGTCCATGCTCGTTATCGATGACCAGCGTGTCGAAGCCGCAGAGCGCGGCCAACTCCACCATCAACTCAGACGCCGACTGGTGCCACAAGGCCAGGGCTGCCGGGCCGTTTTTCAAGCGGTCGATTAAATTGGGCATAGTTCGTTCCGTCATGGGCGCTTGTTGGCGAGATCTGGCGTCCAGCCACGCGGTACGCGAGATCGTTTGCTTTGCCCTGTTTGTTCGGTGCTAACCCGTGCGTTCATCATCCGCCGATATTGATCCAGCAGATCGTCGCTGGCACGGCTGGCGTGCAACCAGGCAATTTCACCAGCCTTTGCCGCATCCCGTTGTTCAAAGGCCTCAAGCAGGGCGCGATGTTCCGCAAGGATCGAGCCGATCCGCTCCGGTCCATAGCCAACGCTTTCGCGGACGGCGCGGATGAGCAGTGAGGTTCGCGACATGATCAACTCTGCTTCCTGATTGTCCGCCGCCCGTATCATGATGTCGTGAAAGGCGTTGTTGAGTGCGTGATACTCGCTCTTACGCCCATCCCGAACGGCCTGCTCAAATCGCTCCTGCGCCTGTTTGAGTTCGTCGAGGAGTTTGTAGGAGCCGATCTGTGCGAACTTTCGAGCAACCATCAATTCAATCGCCTGCCGCAATTCCAGCATCTGCCGCGTCACACGTTCATCGAGATAGCGGACAATCGCGCCCCTATTGGGGATCATCTCGACGAGGCCCTCGCCCCGCAACTGCTGCAGCGCTTCGCGGATTGGGTTCGCGCCAACGTCATAGCGCTCGACCAGGTCATTGATTTTCAGCCTCTCGCCAGGAGCGAACACGCCGGTCAGGATGTCCATGCGCACAACATCCCGGACCCTTTGGTAATTGACCCCTGAGGGCGTCGGCGTCTCTTTCACGATTCTCTCCTCGCAACTCGGCCTACTCTACACGGTTCGTCCACCCAAAATCTATATGAAAATCGATATTATATATTGAAATCGCAGATTATCTGTCGCAATAATAACCCATTGACCCTTTTTCAGCGCGCTTGGATTGGCCAGTCTGTCCGGTCGGCTGCGAGTGGGCGGTCGAAAATCAATAGAGAGCTGAAAGCATGGCCACCAGGGTTGTCGTATACGTCAGTCAAAATGTACGCGATTCTTGGGCAGACGAACTTGGCTCTCTCTCCAGTGTCGTCGAGATCAGGCGCTATAGTTCCGAAGATGATCTCGACGGCCGCCTTGCCGATGCCGAAGTGGTCGCCGGCCCTTTGAGCCGCGAGGCCTTTGTCCGGGCAAAAGACATTGCGTGGCTGCACAGTTGGCTTGCCGGACCTAACGAACAGCTGTTCCCGGAACTCGTGGAGAGTTCAATTCCCTTCACCTGTTCCAAGGGAAATGGCGCGATCCCGTTGGCCGAACATGCGATGATGCTCATGATGATGCTCAATCGCAACGCCATGCGTTGGGTAAAGGCACAGTCGGATCGGCGCTGGGATTCCTTTGTCCACGGCGAGCTCTGCGGCAAGACCGTCGGCATCATAGGCATGGGCAATTCTGGCGCAGACCTAGCGCTGAAATGCAAGTCGTTTCACATGGATGTCCTGGGGCTACGTCGGACCCCGGTCGCCACTCCTGGCTTTGACAAGGTTTATGGCAGGGATGGGCTCAACGCGCTTCTGGCGGAAAGCGATTTTGTGGTGATGACCGCCCCGATCACCCCCGAAACTCGCGACATGCTCGGCGAGACCGAGTTCCGTCTGATGAAGTCAACAGCCTATTATATATGCTTTTCGCGCGGCGGAGTTGCCAACGACGCCGCTCTCGAACGGGCCATCCGCGAGGAATGGATCGCCGGCGCCGGGCTTGACGCCCACGGAACAGAGCCGCTGCCGGCGGATAGCCCGTTCTGGGCTCTGCCCAACACGATCATCACTCCGCACAATGGCGCCACGACGCTGGCCACGCATCGCCGAGGCTTCGAGATCTTTCGTGACAACCTGCGGCGCTATCTCGATGGCCAGCCGCTGAGGAATCTCGTCGATAAGCTCGCCGGTTACTGAATTGGCCTGTCATTGCGCTTTTGTCGGCCCGGCTCTCCCGATTTTGTCGAACAACGATGATGTCTGATCCCTATCACTCCATCGGCGTCCGGCCGTTCATAAACTGCTGTTCGACCCGCTCGGTGCACGGAGGGAGCATCATGCTTCCCGAAGTGGTCGCCGCCATGCAAGCGGCGGCCAAGCATTTCGTGAACATCAATGAGCTGATGACCGGCGCGAGCGCTCGTATTGCCGAACTGACGGGCGCGCCTTCGGGAATTGTCACCTGCGGAAGCGCGGCGGCCATCGCGCTGGCGACAACGGCGGCGATCGCCGGCAACGATCCGATCAAGATGCTAGCCTTGCCTTTTACCGACGATATGGTCCGTCGCGTAGTGATGCCAAAGTCGCATCGCTTTCCCTATGACCAGGCAATTCGCATGGTGGGCGCGGAGATCGTGGAGGTGGAAACCCTCGCCGATCTGGAAGCGCTCGATTTCTCGACCATCGCCATGTTGGCGATTGTCGGATCGAAGGATTCTGGTACGACGCTAGGCTTTGAAGATCTCGTTCGGGCAGCGCGACCGCATGGCGTGCCAGTTCTGGTCGATGCCGCGTCGGAGCATATTCAACGCCCCAATCCCTGGTTGGAACGCGGCGCCGATATGGTCGTCTACAGCGGCGGCAAATTCCTGCGCGGTCCCCAGACCAGCGGGCTGCTCCTTGGTCGTCGCGACTTGATCAACAGCGCTTGGGCGAATTCATCGCCGCATCGCGCTTTTGGCCGCCCGATGAAAGTCGGCAAGGAAGACGTCATCGGAGTTCTGGCAGCACTTGAGCTCTGGTTTGGCCGCGACCGGGGTGCCGCCCATCGCGCCTGGCAGAACGATCTCGACACCATCGCCGATCAAGTCTCTCGGATCGAGGGGTGTTCGGCCGACATGTTGCCCCCTGATGATGGCGACGAGCAGCCTCAGCTCAAGCTAACCTGGTCGCGCGACTTGGTCGCCATTGATGGCATGGAATTGCGCCGACAGTTGCTCGAAGGCACGCCCAGGATCATGCTGGACGACATGTCGGCCGGCGAGGGTTCGATCGTGATCGAACCTTTCAGCCTTCAGCCTGGAGAAGCGGAAGTCGTCGGCCGGGCCATTGCGGCAGCACTGGCCGGAGCCAGATCTCTGCCGTTCCCCTCTTCGACGGCGCCTGCTCTCGACGTGTCGGGAGATTGGATCGTTGATGTCGATTTTCTGCGCTGGGCCCGAAAGCACAGCCTGACCCTTTGCCAGAACGGGAGAACCCTGAGCGGAACTCACTGCGCCGACGCGCTCTGCGGCAACGTTTCGGGGACAGTCGAGGGCGACAAGGTGTTCTTCCAGCTTGAGGGAATCTTCGAAGCAGCAATCGTTACCTTCAGATTTTCCGGCGAGATCTCCGGCAGGACGCTGCAAGGGACAGTCGACCTTGGCAGTACAACGCCGGGCACCCGCGGCGTGGTCAGCTATACTCAGTACGGACAAGCGACCTGGCGTGCGACGAGGCCGTAAAATCTTTCAAGATTGCGCCATTCGTTGTCTCGAGTGGGCGATTCAAGTGGAGCAACTATGGACAATGCGACCGAAATGGCGTGCCAAAGGCTCGTTATCGGCTCTTATAGCCTCATGGACCAAAGGCGGTATGACGAAGCCTCAGCACTTTTCACGGATGACGCCATCTGGGTGCGGGGCGGAAGGCCGGTTGTCGGCCGGGTATCCATTCTGAATTCGCTCAGGCAACGACCCCAGTCCGATATCTCCCGACACATCATCACCAACATATTCGTGGAGGGGGTCTCGAACCACGACGCTAAGGCGACAGCCTATCTCATTCCGTTTCGGGGCCGCAAAGGCGAGGATGGCTCCGCCGCCACACCCCCTACCATCAGTATTGGTGATGTCTTTTATCAGTTTCAACGGCACGAAGGTAGCTGGCTAATCAAATACCTTAGGCCGGACTTTGTTTTTAGATGAAATCTTGCCAAATAACACTTGGAACGCGACGACCGCAATCTCGGCAGGCAGCGTGAACACAACGTGGAAGTATCCGTCCGGCAGCAGATCGGCTTTGCGCTACGCGCGGCCGCGGTAGCCATGGCAAATTCCTCTCCTTGAAGTGAACTTCATGGTCGGGTTCCATGAGATGGTATGCGGTCTACCGTACCACCGTTCCTGCTGACAAGCCGCGTCGTGCAGTAGGTATTCACCGCGTTTGAGCGCGGCGGAGCCGAGGTGGACATGGGCCTTAAGCTCGATGCTAAGTTCCGCGCGGATCGCCCACCGTTGGGCCGTCACAAGGGCTTGGCTCGGACCGTCGATGCGACCCAGTTCATCGTCATCCTCGTTCACGCCGATCCTCCCTGCATTGCGTGAGCGGAAACTTCGCAAGTCGTCTCTGTCACGGATGCGTTACCGTTAGCGCAACGCCGCCGTTGCAGGCGCTTCCGGCAACGGTCCGAATAGGTCTTTGCGTCGGTCCTGGACGATTGGAAGGCGACGCTGCATTCCTCGCAGGCGGTAATGTGCGAGGCGATTGGATCGCCATTATGGAAGACAGAGCCGGCCTTGTGATCGCGCGTGAACCGAAACCAGCAAACGTTCTCCGTTCCGCTGTCACCGAACCAGCGCGTTCGACCCGCCGTGACGATGCCGATCCCGTTATCTCAGTCCGACCTCGTCATGGCGAATGCCTCGAGCAAACAGGTCAACGCGGCGATGCGAAGCTTCACCTTCGCCGGCTGGGTAACGTCCACGTATCGATCCATCACTGTGACAAACCCGCAGGCGCTTCGGAAATTCTCAGACTGCGACGGCCCGGATGCGTAGCAGCAGCTGATGGCTTTTCGTACAAGCTCGACTTGTCACTGGTAGTAGGAAACATCTTCTTTAGACAGCGATGAAGCTGATCTCTACTGCCCGAGTGACTGGTTTCGGGCGAGGGTATGAATCGCTTAAACGTCCGATTTTGAGGCGCAAAGCGGTCATTCCCTTCGAGCGATTGTTTGCCAGCAACTCGCGTGGTGCTGAGGCCGAACAAATTCTCGCTTAGGCGGATCTGGTCGAGACCTCTCCCGCAATGATCCTTTCGGGACCAAACGTAGCCCCAGTCAGATTGAAGCCACAGCTACGGTAGAGTGCCGCTGCCGGTTCGTTTTCAGCATGCACGGACAACATAAGCTTCGAATGGTCGGGCGGTTCTCAGCTACTCATTGGGCGGCCTTCCGGACAGTTGCGGTGCAAAGCTTCATGGCGACCTCCTGCCCTTGCGTCTGTCGCTATCCCCAATCTCGTCAGTTCCAGCCTGTATTTCTCCGAGCGCCATTGCTTTTGTCACTGCTCGCGAGACGTTGTTTGCTCCGAGCTTTTCACGGATATGTCGGAGATGGGCTTGAACTGTAAATTTTGACACATTCAGTATGATCGCTGTTTCTCCAGCGGTCTTGCCCTGGGCATTCCACTGGAGAACCTCGGCTTCTCGTTGCCCTAGGGTCGGGCCGCGTTCGGGTTCAAGTCGTCCTTCAAGCCG
>NZ_JBFTPR010000012.1:0-174186 GCF_056398585.1 Aminobacter sp. 01T433 | reverse complement strand
ATGCCCTGGTCTTCGCCGAGCGCAATGGCCTTGCCATTGGCAACGAAGGGGAAACGGCCGACGCGGATGTCCTTGCCCTCGGCCTTGGCCCTGGCTTCGGTCAGGCCGACGGAAGCGACCTGCGGGTTGCAATAGGTGCAGCCCGGGATTTTGAGCTTGTCCATCGGGTGCACGTTGGGCAGGCCGGCGATCTTTTCGACGCAGATGACGGCCTCGTGCTCGGCCTTGTGGGCCAGCATCGGGGGACCTGCGACGTCACCAATGGCGTAGATGCCCGGCACATTGGTCTTGCCGTAGCCGTCTATGACGATGCAGCCGCGATCGGTCTTGATGCCAAGTGCCTCAAGGCCGATGTTTTCGATATTGCCCTGCACGCCGACGGCCGAGATCATCCTGTCGGCGGTGATCTTCTCGACCTTGCCGTCCTTCATCTCGACATGAGCCGTGACGGAGTCCGCGCCCTTCTCGACCTTGGTGACCTTGGCTTCGAGGTGGATCTTCATGCCCTGCTTTTCGAACTGCTTCTTGGCGAAGGCGGAGATTTCGGCATCTTCCACCGGCATGACCGCAGGCATCACCTCGACGACCGTCACATCGACGCCCATCGTGCGGTAGAAGGAAGCGAATTCGATGCCGATCGCACCCGACCCCATGACCAGCAGCGACTTGGGCATTTCCGGCGGCACCATAGCCTCGAAATAGGTCCAGATCAGCTTGCCATCGGGCTCGATGCCGGGCAGCGCGCGCGGACGCGCGCCGGTGGCGATGATGATGTGCTTGGCGCTGTAGGTGCCCTCACCCAGTGTGTTCTTGGGCAGCGGCGCCTGCGGCTCCATCGGCTTCTTCGTCGATTTCGACACGACGATCTGGCCGGGCTTGGTGAGCTTGGCCTCGCCCCAGATGACGTCGACCTTGTTCTTCTTCATCAGGAAGCCGACGCCGCCATTCATGCGCTGGGCAATGCCGCGCGAGCGGTCGACAACGGCCTTGAGGTCGGCGGTGATTGTGCCTTCAAGCTTCAGGCCGTAATTCTTGGCGTGCTCGGCCAAGTGCAGAACCTCGGCAGAACGCAGCAGCGCCTTGGTCGGGATGCAGCCCCAGTTGGAACAGATGCCTGCCAGATGCTCGCGCTCGACGATCGCGGTCTTGAGGCCAAGCTGGGCGGCGCGGATCGCCGCGATGTAGCCGCCGGGACCGGAGCCGATGATGATGACGTCGTAATTCTCAGCCATGAGTGTCTTGCCTCTTGATCAAGTCGCGCTGCGCGTGAGCAGCACCCAGTCGTGTTTCTTGCTGTTTTCGTCGAGCGGTACTGATGGATGGCGCGCGATCTCTTCAAATCCGCGGGATTTGTAGAGGCCAAGCGCCACGTCGTTGTCGCTTTCGGTGATCAGGCTGACGGGCCGCGCGCCGGCGCGTGCGAGTTCGTGGTCGACCAGCTGTCGGCCTATGCCGCGTCCGCGATGGTGCGAATACACGCCGACGCTGTCGATGAACCAGTGGCCGATGGCCTGTTTTTGAAGGATCAGGATCGGCTCGAACACCGGATGCGGTGCCTCTTCGTCGGCGAATGAAGGCTCGACTGCGTGGCCGATAACCACGCCTGCGATTTCATCATCGACCTGGGCGAGGCTCGCGTCCTTCCAGCCAGCACGCTCATCGTCGTCGCGCATCAGATTGCGGCCATTTTCCAGCGCTGTCTGCGTGGTGCCGTCGAGCACAGCACCATACCAGAGCCATGAGGCCAGGCCGTGCGATGACAGGTCAACGAGAACGGCCAGCTCGGCAGCATCGCGTCGTTCGGCCCTGCGGATGGTGACAACGCCGGCCAAGCTAAAGCTCCAGCATCACGCGCACGATGGGCGCAATGGCATGGCCGATCAGCCGCGTGTTTTCGGCATCGAGATGGACGCCATCGAGCGGCGTCGTCTCCGCCACCGAGCCGGCATCGAAGAAACCGCATCCGACCTCATCGGCGAGCGCGGCATAGAGCGGCGCGAGCTGCTTTGAGGCCTTGTCGCCACCGGCGAACATATCCTTGAACTCGGCGTTGGCCGTCCGGCTGACCACTGGCGGCGAGACCAGCAGGATTTCAGGTGCCGCATATTCCATGCCGTGATCGTAGGCGCGGATGATCGACACAAGCCGCGCCATGCCTTGCTTGGCGGCCAGTGGATTACCGTGGATCCACGGCTTCATGTCGTTGGCGCCGAGCATGATGATGACGAGATCGAGCGGCGTATGCGTGCCGAGGATCGTCGGCAAGGCCCGCGCGCCGTTGCGGTCGGCGGCTGCGAGACGGTCGTCAAAGGCGGTGGTGCGGCCATTGAGGCCTTCGGCGATGACGTTAACGCCACCACCGAGTTCCTTTTGCAGCACGCTCGGCCAACGGTCTTCGAACGCATGCCGGTCCGGACCGGCGGCATCGTAGCCCCAGGTCAGCGAGTCGCCGTAGCAAAGCACAGTCTTCATGATTGAAGTCCTCGAATCCCCTCCCTGGCAGGGAGGGGAAATGGGGGAACTACACCAGCATGCCCATCGGATTTTCGATAAAGCGCTTGAAGGCCGACAAAAGCTCGGCACCGAGCGCGCCGTCGACGGCACGATGGTCGGTCGACAGCGTCACCGACATCACATTGGCGATCTTGATCTCGCCGTTCTTGACCACCGGCCGCTCTTCCCCGGCGCCAACGGCCAGGATGGTCGCGTGCGGCGGGTTGATGACGGCCGAGAAGTCCTTGATGCCGAACATGCCGAGGTTGGACACGGCACTGGAGCCGCCCTGATACTCCTCAGGCTTGAGCTTGCGGTTGCGTGCCCGCCCAGCCATGTCCTTCATCTCGTTGGAGATGACCGACAGCGTCTTGATGTCGGCCTTGCGGATGATCGGAGTGATCAGGCCGCCTGGGATCGAGACGGCGACACCGACATCGGCGTGCTTGTGCTTGACCATCGCTTGATCGGTCCACGACACATTGGCGTCGGGAACCGCCGTCAGCGCAAGCGCAAGCGCCTTGATGATCATGTCGTTGACCGACAGCTTGTAGGCCGGCACGTCGCCCTTTTCGGTCTTGCGCATCGGAGCCGCGGCATTGAGCTGAGCCCTGAGCGCCAGCAGCGCGTCGATCTCGCAATCGAGCGTCAGGTAGAAATGCGGGATCGTGCTCTTGGCCTCGACCAGGCGACGCGCGATCGTCTTGCGCATGTTGTCATGCGGGATGAGCTCGTAGCTGCCTTCTTCGAAGAGCTTGAGAACCTGATCGTCCGACATGCCCTTTGGCGCGGGAGCAGCAGCACCTGCGGCAGGAGCCTTGGCAGAAGGGGCTGCCTTGGCACCGCCACCTGCAATGGCCGCCTCGACGTCGGCCTTGACGACACGGCCATGCGGGCCGGTGCCGGTCACGGCCGAAAGGTCGACACCGGAATCCTTGGCGATGCGACGGGCGAGCGGCGATGCAAAGCTACGGCCGTCCGCCGTCGATGCGGCAGAACCGTTGGCGGCAGCGGCCACAGGCTTTGCTGCAGGAGCGGCCGCAACTGGTGCAGCAGCGGGAGCCGCAGGTGCGGCGGCCGCAGCAGGAGCTTCGGGCTTGGCAGCCTCCGCCTTGGCCGGGGCGGCATCACCGCCCTTGGCTGCGGCAGCGACATCTTCGCCTTCGCCGGCAAGGATGGCGATAAGGGCGTTGACCTTGACGCCTTCGGTGCCGGCCGGGACTAGCAGCTTGGCGACAGTGCCTTCATCGACGGCTTCGACTTCCATCGTCGCCTTGTCGGTTTCGATCTCGGCGATCACGTCGCCGGGCGAAACCTTGTCGCCTTCCTTGACCAGCCACTTGGCCAGATTGCCCTCTTCCATCGTCGGCGAAAGGGCAGGCATGGTGATATTGATCGGCATGATGTCCTCCCGCCCTGTCAGCGATACGTGACTGCTTTGACCGCCTCGATCACTTCGCCGACATTCGGCAGAGCAAGCTTTTCGAGATTGGCGGCGTAAGGCATCGGCACGTCCTTGCCGGCTATGGTGATGACAGGCGCATCGAGATGATCGAAGGCGCGCTGCGACACCTGGTTGGCGATGAAATCGCCGACCGAGGATTGCGGGTAGCCTTCTTCGACCACGACCAGACGGTTGGTCTTCTTGACCGAGGCGATGATGGTGTCGAAGTCGAGCGGACGAATGGTCCTGAGATCGATGATCTCGACGTCGATGCCCATCGCACGCAGCTCGGCCTCGGCCTTGATCGCGTAGGTCATGCCGATGCCGAAGGAGACGATGGTGACGTCCTTGCCCTGCTTGTGGATGCGCGCCTTGCCGATCGGCAGCACGAAATCGTCAAGCTTCGGCACTTCGAAGGAGTGGCCGTAGAGGATTTCGTTTTCGAGGAAGATGACCGGGTTCGGGTCGCGGATCGCAGCCTTGAGCAGGCCCTTGGCGTCGGCTGCCGAGTACGGCATCACCACCTTGAGGCCCGGAATGTGGCTGTACCACGCGGCATAGCACTGCGAGTGCTGGGCAGCGACGCGTGCAGCCGCACCGCTTGGTCCACGGAAGACGATCGGCGCGCCCATCTGGCCGCCGGACATGTAGAGCGTCTTGGCGGCGGAATTGACGATCTGGTCGATCGCCTGCATGGCGAAATTGAAGGTCATGAACTCGACGATCGGGCGCAGCCCGGCCATCGCGGCACCGACGCCGACGCCAGCAAAGCCGTGTTCGGTAATCGGCGTATCGACGACGCGACGCGGACCGAACTCCTGCAGCAGGCCTTGGGTGATCTTGTAGGCGCCTTGGTACTCGGCAACCTCTTCGCCCATGATGAAGACGTCGCTATCGCGGCGCATCTCTTCGGCCATGGCGTCGCGCAGCGCTTCGCGGACGGTCGTGGTGACCATCTCGGTGCCAGCCGGAATGTCCGGATCGGCGGCGACTTCGGTTTTGGGCGCGGCGGCAACAGGTGCTGCAGCCGGAGCGGTGGCGGCGGGTGCGGCAGCAGGCACTTCGGCCTTGGCCGGAGCAGCACTCTTGCCAATGTCGGCAGCGCTTTCACCGTCCTGCAGCAGCACGGCAATCGGCGTGTTGACCTTAACACCTTCGGTGCCAGCCGCGATTAGCAACTTGCCCAGAACGCCTTCATCAACGGCTTCCACTTCCATGGTCGCCTTGTCGGTTTCGATTTCGGCGATGACGTCGCCAGCGACGATCTTGTCGCCTTCGTTCTTCAACCACTTCGACAGATTGCCCTCTTCCATCGTCGGCGAGAGCGCAGGCATGAGAATTTCGATCGGCATGTTCGCGCCCTCCCTTAGATCAAGATATCGGTCCAGAGCTCGGAAGCATCCGGCTCGGGATCGGTCTGAGCAAAGTCTGCGGCGTCAGCCACAATGTCGCGAACATCCTTGTCGATCGCCTTGAGATCGTCCTCGCTCGCCCACTTCTTGGCGATGAGGCGCGCCTTGACCTGCTCGATCGGGTCGTGCTCGGAGCGCATCTTCTGCACTTCGTCCTTGGAGCGATATTTTGCCGGATCGGACATCGAGTGGCCGCGATAGCGGTAAGTCTCCATCTCGAGGATGATCGGGCCGTTGCCCGAACGGCACCATTCGGTGGCGAGATCGCCAGCGGCCTTGACGGCGCGCACGTCCATGCCGTCGACCTTGATGCCCGGAATCTTGAAGGAGACGCCGCGCTGCGAAAAATCCGTCTCGGCCGAAGCACGCGTAACGGCGGTGCCCATGGCGTAGCGATTGTTTTCGATGACGTAGATCACTGGCAGCTTCCAAAGCGCGGCCATGTTGAAGCTCTCGTAGACCTGGCCCTGGTTGGCAGCGCCGTCGCCGAAATAGGTCACCGACACATTCGGGTTCTCGCGGTAGCGGTTGGCAAAGGCCAGACCGGTGCCGAGCGACACCTGGGCGCCGACGATGCCGTGGCCGCCGTAGAAATGCTTTTCCTTGGAGAACATGTGCATGGAACCGCCCTTGCCTTTCGACAAGCCGCCCCGACGCCCGGTCAATTCGGCCATGACGCCTCGCGCCGACAGCCCCATGGCCAGCATGTGGCCGTGGTCACGATAGGCAGTGATCATCTGATCGCCTTCGATCAGCGACATCTGCAGGCCGGTGACGACAGCCTCCTGACCGATGTAAAGATGGCAAAAGCCGCCGATGAAGCCCATGCCGTAGAGCTGGCCGGCCTTTTCTTCGAAGCGGCGGATGAGCAGCATCTCGCGGTAGGCCGCGACATCCTGGTCCTTGGTGAAATCGACCGGTTTGGGCGTTACCGGAGCAGATTGAGATTTTGTGTCAGATTTGGTTTTGGCAGGCGCTTTTTTGGCGGCGGTGGCCATGCATCACTCCCTAGTGGCGTCTCTTTGCGGACAATGAGGAGATCATGCATAATCTCTCCTCTCCATGCCCAAAACGCTAGCATGTAGAATGACGGCGCGCCATGCGGAAAAATGCATAGCAGGCATGCGGTTAAGCGCCTAAAAACGTTGGATTTCTTGTCGATTAACTTGAAGTCAGTTAATGCGGCGCTCAGACGGCCGCATTATGGTCAGCTCATCTGCATGGGACATATTGAGGGCGTTTCGCGCCTGCTCGTCAAGCATGTCCTTCTCCAGCGAGCCGTCATGCAGCATCTGCACCCGCCGCTCGACGGACATGCGATGTGCCCTGACCGTATCGAGCCTGGCCTGAAGCTCGACCGCGCGCGCCTCGAGCCGGTACTTCGAATAGATGCCGAATTCGCCATGATAGGCATGAAAGCCGAAATAGGACAAGAACATCACTGCCAAGGCAGGGACGATGAAGCGGCCCGTGTTTGTCTGCTTGTGCTGGCGTGTCCACATGGTCAGAACCTCTTTCAGGTTCTTGTCGCCCCATTGTGCTTAATGGACGGTTACAGTTGGCCGGTCTGCGGTCCCGTGAAAACAAAAAAGGCGGGAAACATCCCGCCTTTTCCAGGTCGTCAATGGGTGAAAGATCAGCCGCGCAAGATCGAGCGGCCGGCGAAGCGCGCCTGCCTGCCGAGTTCTTCTTCGATGCGGATCAGCTGATTGTACTTGGCAGTGCGGTCCGAACGGGCCAGCGAGCCGGTCTTGATCTGACCGCAGTTGGTGGCGACTGCGAGATCAGCGATGGTCGAATCCTCGGTTTCACCCGAACGGTGCGACATGACGGCGGTGTAGCTTGCCTTGTGCGCGGTCTCGACAGCGTCAAGCGTTTCGCTGAGCGTGCCGATCTGGTTGACCTTGACCAGGATCGAGTTGGCGACGCCCATCTTGATGCCGTCGCGCAGGCGGGCCGAGTTGGTGACGAACAGATCGTCGCCAACCAGCTGGACCTTGTCGCCGCACAGATCGGTCAGGTACTTCCAGCCTTCCCAGTCGTCCTCGGACATGCCGTCCTCGATGGAGATGATCGGATAGTCGGCGGCGAGCTTTGCCAGGTACTTGGCCTGCGCCTTGGGGTCGCGGGTCTTCTTTTCGCCTTCGTAGACGTAGTTGCCGTCCTTGAAGAATTCGGTCGCAGCGCAATCGAGCGCGAGTGCGACGTCTTCGCCGGGCTTGAAGCCGGCCTTCTCGATCGAGGCCATGACGAAGTCGAGCGCGGCCTGGGCGCTCTTGAGATTCGGGGCGAAACCGCCTTCGTCGCCGACATTGGTGTTGTGGCCGGCGTCCTTCAGACCCTTCTTCAAGGTGTGGAAGATTTCCGAGCCCCAGCGAACCGCATCGCGCAGCGAGGGCGCGCCGATCGGCATGATCATGAATTCCTGGAAATCGATCGGATTGTCGGCATGCGCGCCGCCATTGATGATGTTCATCATCGGCACCGGCAGCACGCGAGCGTTGGGTCCGCCGACATAGCGGTAGAGCGGCAGGCCGGAAGCCTCGGCAGCAGCCTTGGCAACGGCGAGCGAGACGCCGAGGATGGCGTTGGCGCCGAGGCGGCCCTTGTTGGGCGTGCCGTCGAGCTCGATCATCGTCTGGTCGATATGGATCTGGTTTTCGGCTTCCATGCCGCCGATCGCCTCGAACAGCTCGCCATTGACGGCCTCGACGGCGCGTTCGACACCCTTGCCGAGATAGCGCGTGCCGCCATCGCGCAGTTCCATCGCCTCATGGGCGCCGGTCGACGCACCCGAGGGAACGGCAGCGCGGCCCATCGAGCCGTCTTCGAGGACCACGTCCACTTCGACGGTAGGATTGCCGCGGCTGTCGAGAATCTCGCGGCCGACGATATCGATGATTGCTGTCATGTGAGGCATCCCCGGGAGCTGATCGCAAATAGGATCGGTTGGATTTCCGCGCTCGTCTTAGCCAAAGCAGAAGAAAACGCAATCGCGGCAGGGCAAATATCACGCAACGTCAGGCATCAGATTCACTTTCGGCAAAACGCTGTCACCATAATTCATCCCGTTGGGCAGGCATTCGCCACACTTTCGGGTAAACTATGCCTGCGCGGGGCGAAACAGAGGGAGTTTCGCCATGTCCGAGTTGAGTGGTATCCTGAGTTTGTTCTTCATCGCCGCAGCCTTCCTGACCTCATGCGACAGTCAACCCCCCCCACAGGGCACGTCGCAGGTGCGGATCATACCGACGCCAAGGTAGTTGCAGGCACAACGAAAAAGCCCCAGAGCAATCCGGGGCTTTTTTGTTGGATCAATGCCAGTACGGCTTGACCTGGTAATGCTGGAAGGACGCGTCGCGTGCAACGCGGCCGTCATCTTCGGTCAGATCATCGATCGAATAGGACGGCGCAGTCTTCAGCTGATCCTTGGAGAAGGGAACGACATAGCCGCCGAGACCCTTGTCGTAGTCCAGCGTCGACCACGGAATGGCGTGATATTTTTCGCCGATGCCGAGAAAGCCGCCGAACCCGATGACGGCAAACATGATGCCGTTGGACATCTTGTCGAGCATGACGTCTTCGATCGCGCCGATGGTCTCGCCTGCGGAATTGTAGACTTTGGTGCCGATGACCCGCGATGCGGGAATAGCTTCGGTATGACCTGTGTGGGTCGTCATGACTTGCTCCTCGTTGGTTGGTGGATGCAAGGGGTAACGATCCCCCAAAGCGGAGGTTCCAAAGTTTTCCCGATGATGGATTGCGTCGACCGGTCAGTCGGTGAGGATGAAGGTCACCTTCATGTTAACGCGGTAGGCGACGATCTTGCCGTTTTCGATGACGACTTTCTGATCCTGGATCCAGGCGCCTTCAACATTCTTCAGCGTCTTGGACGCGCGGGCGATGCCGTCTTCAATGGCTTCCTTGAAGCTCTTGGTAGACGATGAGGTGATTTCCGTAACGCGGGCAACAGACATGGGATTCCTCCAGCTGAAACGCTCAGTCACGGGGGAAAGCCTACGCCGGGTATCTGCGGGGCTCAAGCAGGAGTGTGGTGCGCCGAAGGGCGCACCGGTGCCTGGCAGGGCAGCGTCAGCCCTTGGCGATGCGGTCGAACGCCATCAAGCGCTCGAGCAGTGCCGGCAAATCCTTGAACGGCACCATGTTGGGGCCGTCCGACGAGGTCGAATTGTCGGGATCCTCGTGCGTTTCGATGAACACGCCGGCGACGCCGACAGCGACGGCCGCGCGCGCCAGTGTCTCGACGAAACGACGCTCGCCGCCAGAAGTAGTGCCCTGCCCGCCTGGCTGCTGCACCGAATGGGTGGCGTCGAAGATCACCGGAGCGCCGATGTCGGCCATGATCGGCAGCGCGCGCATGTCTGATACCAGCGTGTTGTAGCCGAAGGACGCGCCACGCTCGGTGACCAGAACGTTCGGGTTGCCCGAGTCAGTGACCTTGGCAACGACGTTCTTCATGTCCCAGGGCGCAAGGAACTGACCCTTCTTCACATTGACGACCTTGCCGGTCTTGGCCGCGGCGACCAGCAGGTCGGTCTGGCGGCTGAGGAAGGCGGGGATCTGCAGCACGTCGACAACTTCACCGACGATGACGCACTGCTCTTCGGTGTGGACGTCGGTGATGACTGTGACGCCGAGTTCCTTGCGCAGATCGGCGAAGACGGGCAGCGCAGCATCAAGGCCGGCGCCGCGCGTGCTCGACAGCGAGCTGCGGTTGGCCTTGTCGAAGCTCGACTTGTAGACGAACCCGATGCCGAGTTTTTGGGTCAGCTCCTTGAGCTTGCCGGCCATGTCGAAGGCATGCTGGCGCGATTCGAACTGGCACGGTCCGGCGATCAGCGACAGCGGCGCATTGTTTGAGAAAAGGGTCTTGCCGACCGTCACATTTGCATTCGGCTTGGTCATTTCAATTCCTCGAAAATGAAGGTCGCACCTTGCCCAGGTGCCGAAGGCACCACCAGGCGTTGGCCATTGAGATCGTGTTCGATGGCGTTTTCGACAAGGAGTGCCCTTGTCGCGGCGAGGTCGTCGACGGCAAAAACCATCGCTTCCAGGCGAATGCCGCCGGAATTTGGCGCGGAGCGAAGGCAAATTCGCGCGTTGGCGAGCGGTACGTCGGCCCCGTCAACGCTGCTGCGGGCGATGGTTGCCAGCAATGTGCGCGCCGCCTCAGCACTTCCCGCCGTCGCCTCGACCGCCAGAACACGCTTCACGCCATTGGCATGTGCCTGAAGCGCAGTACGGTCGACATTGGGTGCGTTGACGCGCTCGCAGGTGAAGAAAAACGCATCTGTCGCCGTGTCCGGCTCGGCGGCAAAGGCCAACCGGAACGATGCCTGATCCGACTTGCCCGATGCATCGACGAAGGGGCGGGAAAAATCGAGCCGAGGACCGGCCGAAACGCCGGCAACAATGAACTCCGCATGATCGACATCGGCATCATCGGTCCCGAACACCACTGCCGAGAAGCCTTCATCGCCATGGACATCGCGGAACGCTCGGTCGCGGGCGACAAAGACGTTGCCTTCGGCCACGGCGCGGTCAGCGGCGACACGATCGCCGACGGCCAGCGGCTCCATGAAGGTGCCGTCGCTGAGATAGACGCAGCAATTGATCGTGCCGAAGGGATGGACGCCGACAGGCGAAACAGCGAAGCCAAGTGCCATGAGCCGCTGCCGCGCAATCGCAAGGTCGGCGGTCGGCAACACGATGTGGTCGAGCGTGCGTGCGTTGTCAGTCATATGCCTGCGCTGTGCCTCAATTCCTCATTCTGTGCAAGGCTGCCGCAAGGGCATCGCCCTCACCCGGCCACCATCTCGCCCAATCGGCGCACAGTGTTCCAGTTGCGCGACGTGCCGACACCGCCGGCCCGCTTGGGTGTGAGCGCGCCAAGCAGCCGCGACGTGCCGGCGCTGCGGGAGAAATGGAGCCAGATGTCGCCATTGACCGCGGCAAGCTTCTCGTCGGCCGCCACATAGGGTGTCAGCTTTGCCAAAACCTCTGGCGCTACTGGTGCGCGCATGACACGCACCGCCACCTGGTCGGGGTATAGAGCTGCTTCCCCAGGAAACGGATTGGCCGCGACCAGCGTCAGCCAGTCGTCGGCACGGCGCACGATGATATCGACATGTTTGCCGAATTTTTGCTGGAACGCCTTCTCCAGACGGGTCTCGATCATGGAGACCGACTTTTGATCGGCTTCGAAAACCAGATTGCCTGTGGCGACCAAAGTGCGTGGCTTTTGAAAGCCCGCGGCTTCGGTCATGTCGCGCAGGTCTGACATCACGACCCGACGCCCTTCACCCAGTATGATGCTGTAGAGAAGTGCCACGTAGATGGTCATGAGTGCCTCATGACCTCGACAGGTTTGCGCGCCAACGGTTTCACGCCGGCGCGCATGACAATCAGACGAGCCGGCTCTGTTCGACGGCAGCTTCGATGAAGCTGGCGAAAAGCGGATGCGGGTCGAGCGGACGGCTCTTCAGTTCCGGATGGTACTGCACGCCGATGAACCAGGGATGGTCGGGGTATTCGACCGTCTCGGGCAGCACGCCGTCAGGCGACATGCCGGCGAAGACCAGACCGCACGCTTCGAGCCGGTCCTTGTAGTCGATATTGACCTCGTAGCGGTGGCGGTGACGCTCGGAGATATCGGTGTCGCCATAGATTTCGGCGATTTTCGAGCCTTCCGAAAGCTTGGCTTCAAAAGCGCCCAAGCGCATTGTGCCGCCGAGATCACCCGCTGCCCGGCGCTTCTCCAGCATGTTGCCCTTGAGCCACTCGGTCATCAGGCCAACGACCGGCTCCTTGGTGGCACCGAATTCGGTCGACGAGGCATTCTCGATGCCGGCGAGCGAACGCGCGGCTTCGATGCAGGCCATCTGCATGCCAAAGCAGATGCCGAAATACGGCACCTTGCGTTCGCGTGCGAACTTGGCCGCCAGGATCTTGCCTTCCGAGCCGCGCTCGCCGAAACCGCCCGGCACCAGGATGCCGTGGACCTTTTCGAGGAACGGTGCCGGGTCTTCCTTCTCGAAGACCTCGCTTTCGATCCAGTCGAGCTTGACCTTGACGTTGTTGGCCAGGCCGCCATGCGACAGTGCTTCGATCAGCGACTTATAGGCATCCTTGAGGCCGGTGTATTTGCCGACCACGGCGATGGTGACTTCGCCTTCCGGATTGTGGATGAGCTGCGACACATTCTGCCAGGCATCGAGGCGCGGCTTGGGCGCCGGGTCGATGCCGAACGCTGCGAGCACTTCCGAATCGAGGCCTTCCTTATGGTAGGCCAGCGGCACGTCGTAGATGTGACCGACGTCGAGCGCCTGGATGACGGCCGATTCACGCACGTTGCAGAACAGCGACAGCTTGCGGCGCTCTTCCTTGGGGATGTTGCGGTCGGCGCGGACCAGAAGGATATCCGGTGCGATGCCGATCGAGCGCAGTTCCTTGACCGAATGCTGAGTCGGCTTGGTCTTCAGTTCGCCAGCCGTTGGAATGTAGGGCATCAGCGTCAGGTGGACGTAGACCGCATTGTTGCGCGGCAGGTCGTTGCCAAGCTGGCGGATTGCTTCGAGGAACGGCATCGCTTCGATGTCGCCCACCGTGCCGCCGATTTCGCACAGCACGAAGTCGAACTCGTCATTGCCGTCGAGGATGAAGTTCTTGATCTCGTCGGTGACATGCGGAATGACCTGCACGGTCGCACCGAGATAATCGCCGCGCCGCTCGCGTTCGATGATGTTCTTGTAGATGCGGCCGGTGGTGATGTTGTCGCTCTGGTTCGCCGAACGCCCAGTGAAGCGTTCGTAGTGACCGAGATCGAGATCGGTTTCCGCGCCGTCATCGGTCACGAACACCTCACCATGCTGGTAAGGCGACATCGTTCCGGGATCGACGTTCAGATACGGATCGAGTTTACGGATCCGCACGCGATATCCGCGTGCTTGCAGGAGAGCCCCAAGGGCCGCTGCGGCTATGCCTTTTCCAAGGGAAGAGACCACGCCGCCGGTAATAAAAACATATCGCGCCATGGGATTCATCGCTTAACGCGGCCAAATCGATTCCGCCAGAGAAAAATCCGCCGCGTCGGACTTTTCCCTATGTGGCTGTTCATTTTTGCTGCCGGGTAGGCCGTGCAAACAAAAAGGCCGGCGTGACCGCCGGCCAACTCTCAACGTCGGAAAGACGCCTTACATGACGATGACTTCAGAGCCCATCTTCACGCGATTGTAGAGGTCCATGACATGATCATTGACCATTCGGAAGCAGCCGTTCGAAGAATTCGTGCCGATCGTCTGCGGCTGATTGGTACCGTGGATACGGATATGGGTATCCTTGTTGCCCTGGTAAAGGTAGATGGCGCGCGCGCCGAGCGGATTTTCCGGTCCGCCGTTCATTCCGTCCTTGTAGCGGCCGTATTTCTTGGGCTCGCGCTCCTGCATATCCTTGGTCGGAATCCAACGCGGCCATTCCTGCTTGTCGCCGATGGTCGCCTTGCCCTTGAACTCCAGGCCCTCGCGGCCGACCGCGATCGCATAGCGGCGCGCGGTCGAGGATGATTCAACCAGATAGAGATAGCGCTTGCCGGTATCGACGACGATCTGGCCACGCTCATAGCCCGAAAACGCCACTTCCTGCGGCTCGTAGTCGGACTTCACCTTGAACTGCTTGTTGGCCTGCTTGGCCTGCAGCACGGCGTCGAGCGCACGCGTCTGCGGCAGCATCGACTGCTGCGGCGCAATGCTGGTGCCACCGAAGATGCCGGCGAGCAGACCGGCTTTCTGTGGCCGCGCCTGGACCTCGCTGCGCAGCTCGCCATTGTTGCCGGTCGAGGCCACCGCGACCGCGTCGGGCATCAGGGGAGCTACTGGCTGCAACAACTCGATCGGCTGTACGGGCTTGCGTACCGCAGGCGCAATTTCGGCCACCTGGGCGGCTGCCTTTTCCGTTTTCTTCAGGCGGGCGAGTTCACGCGCCTGGTCGGCCTTTTCCTTGGCCGCTGCCCGCATCGCCATCTTCTTGGCTTCGAGCATCTTGAGCCGGGCGAGTTCCTTGTCGGCTGCGATCTTGGCTTCGAGGACCTTGATTCGCGACAGATCTTCGTCAGTCGGCTTCTTCTTTTTCTTGAGAATCTTGAGTTCGGCAGCGTCGCTCTTGGCGGCGATCAAGACGATGTTGCTTGCAACCTCAGACTGCGGCGCAGCAACCATGCCGGCCGAAGTGGCGGCAAAGGCTGTCGAGCTCATCAGAGAGGCACAAAGACCAGCTAGAAGGATGCGGCGGAGCTGCATGGCGTAGGGATCCCGAATGTTCAACGCAAATTTTCGCGCGACAACGCGGTGCCCCCAAGGCTCCCCCCGCCGATATGCCGCAAGGCTGCTATTATCGATTAGCCGGAGATGCCTCAAGGGAGGCACCACCGGCGAAATGATCGAATTTTACTTATCCGTGCAGCATTTGCCGCAACTGTGTTCAAACAACAACAGGTTGCGGCAAGAGCTTAATACTTAGTTAGGAACTTGCGGTGCTGCGGGGGCTGCCGGCGTCGCCGGAGCGGGCTGCTCGGTACCCGAAGCGGCTGGCGCAGCGGGTTGAGTCGCCGGTGCCGCAGGAGCCGTGGCGCCAGATGCGGGCGCAGCAGGAGCGGCGGTACCGGGTGCCGGCGCGGTCGAGCCACCGAGCTGATCGAGAACGCCCTTGCCGGTCGTGCCACCTTGAGTGGTCGGCGCACGATTGAGGATGTCGATTTCCTTCGGGCTATAGCGAGCGACGATCGACAGCGTCAGCGACGTCACGAAAAACACAGTCGCAAGGATCGCGGTCGCACGGGTCAGCGCGTTGGCGGCGCCGCGCGCAGTCATGAAGCCCGAACCGCCACCGATGCCGAGGCCACCGCCTTCAGAGCGCTGCAGGAGCACAACGCCAACAAGGGCGAGCACGACCATCAAGTGAATGACGATAAGGACGGTTTCCATTGCGCTTCCTGGGATCTTTCCTGACGGGGACTTGCCGCGCGCCGAAGCGCCCGGCCTTCCGGAGGCGGCTCAATACAATGCTTTCTAGGCATTTCCAAGCCCGCCCGCCGAATATGGGATGACACGCTGCCTTTGCAACGGTCACGTGCGGTGAAATCAGAGCTTGCGGTAGGCCTCGGCAATGCCAAGAAAATCGGCAGCCTTGAGACTTGCGCCGCCGACAAGCGCGCCGTCGACATTGGCGATGGCCAGCAATTCGTTGGCGTTCGATGGCTTGACCGACCCACCGTAAAGAATGCGCATCTTGCCTGCCGATGCACCCAGCTTCTCTGCCAAGCGCGCACGGATATGCGCATGCGCTTCGGCGATGTCGGCCACGGTCGGCGTCAAGCCGGTACCGATTGCCCATACAGGCTCATAAGCGATGACCGCGTTGGCAGGTGTCGCACTGGCAGGCACCGAGCCGTCGATCTGACGCGACAGGACCGAAAGCGTCGCCCCGCTCTCGCGTTCGGCAGGTGTTTCGCCGATACAGATCACTGCCACCAGCCCTGCCCGCCATGCTCCTTCAGCCTTGGCGCGCACCATGGCATCGGTTTCGCCATGATCGGTGCGGCGTTCGGAATGCCCGACAATGACGTGGCTGGCGCCGGCGTCCTTCAGCATCTCTGCCGAGACGTCGCCGGTGTGGGCGCCACTCTCCTTGGCATGGCAATCCTGTCCGCCCGCCTTGACCGGCGTGCGGTGAAGGATTTCAGCGGCACGCGAAAGCAGCGTTGCCGGTACACACAAAAGCGCTTCGGTCTCGGTATCGAGGCCGCCCATGAAACCACCGGCGATGTTGCGCAATTCATTGAGCGAGGTGCTTGTGCCGTTCATTTTCCAGTTGCCGGCAACAAGCGGGCGGATTCCTGGTGTCATGTGCTTTTCCCTCGAAATCGATATTCGCTAGGGCAACCTCACTACCAAAAACAAACCACAAAGCAATCGACACTGGCCTTGAAGGGCGCTATTGCGCTTCGTTCATGCAGGCGCATGCGAAAATGCGCGTATACGGGATCTGACACATGCTCGAATCGATGCGCAGTGCTGCGGGAACCTGGGTTGCTAAGCTGCTGCTTCTGCTACTCGTCGTCAGCTTCGCGATCTGGGGCATCTCAGGACGTATGCTGAACCAGTTCAGTGGCGACAAGGTGGTCACCGCCGGCGGCACGTCCGTTTCGGGGGTCGAATACCGCCTCGCCTATGACCGTCAGCTGAACGTCATGTCGCAGCAGTTCGGCCAGCGCCTGACCCGCGACCAGGCAAACGCGCTCGGTATCGACAACCAGGTCCTGTCCCAGCTTGTCGCCGGTGCGGTGCTCGACGAACAGGCGCGCAAGCTCGGCCTTGGCCTGTCGAAGGACCGCTTGGCACAGCTGACCTGGGACGATCCGACATTCCGCGGTCCCGACGGCCAGTTCGACCGCCAGGCGTTCGAATATATCCTGCGCCAGATCGGCATGCGTCCCGAGGATTACCTCAAGAACCGCGCCCAGGTGGCTGTCCGCCAGCAGATCGTCGAAGCCGTTTCCGATGGGCTTGAGGCTCCCGATACCTTCTTGCGCGCGGTAGCACTTTATCGCGGCGAAGACCGCACCATCGACTATCTGCAGCTGCCCAAATCGCTGGTCGAGCCTATCGCCGCTCCAAGCGACGAGGTGCTCAAGGCATGGTTCGAGGAAAACAAGAAGAACTATGCCGCGCCGGAATTCCGCAAGCTGAGCTACGTCAAGCTCGAGCCGGAAGACATCATGGACCTCGCGTCGATCACCGACGAGCAGGTTCGCCAGGACTATGACAAGAACAAGTCGCACTTCACCACCGCCGAAACGCGCAAGATCGACCAGCTGGTTCTCGGCAACGCCGATGCAGCCAAGGCGGCTTCCGACGCGATCAAGGGCGGCGCGACCTTCGACAAGGTCGTCGCCGATCAGGGCAAGACCGCAGCCGACGTGACGCTCGGCACGCTGACCAAAGAACAGATCGCCGACAAGGCTGTGGCCGAAGCGGCTTTCGCGTTACAGGCAAACCAGGTCAGCGATGTCGTCCAGGGCGCTTTCGGCCCCGTGCTCGTCCGCGTCAGCGAAATCACGCCTGAGACGGTGAAGACCTTCGATGAGGTCAAGGACCAGATCCGCAAGGAGCTCGCCCTTGCTGAAGCCAACCGCATCCTGCTCGACGCGCATGACTCCTATGAGGACGCGCGCGCTGGCGGTGACTCGATGCAGGCGGCTGCCGAAAAGCTGAAGCTCAAGGTGGTGACGATCGACGCGATCGACCGCGCCGGCCAGGGCGCTGACGGCACCGTCATCAACACGCTGCCGGATTCGCGCAACCTGATCCAGGCGGCCTTTGAAGCCGAGGCCGGCATCGAAAACCCGCCGCTCAATGTCGGTACAAACGGCTTCGTGTTCTATGAGGTCGACGACATCACACCAGCCCGCGACCGCACGCTCGATGAAGTGCGCGAAAAGGTCGTGGCCGACTGGACCGCGGCGGAAGCGACGAAGCGCCTGATGGACAAGGCCAACGAGCTTGAAAAGCGCCTCAAGGACGGCACCGCGCTTGACGTCATCGCTGGCGAACTGAAGCTTGAGAAGCAGACCAAGCGCGGGCTCAAGCGCGAAACCGACGACGCCGATTTCGGCCGTGAGGGTGCGGCTGCGATGTTTGCCATGGGCCAGGGCGGCACCGGTATCGTTCCGGCCCCCACCGGCGATGCGCAGATCCTGTTCAAAGTCGCTGAAGTGTTCGAGCCGGCCGGTGTGGACAAGAGTGCTGTGCCTGAGGACGCGCAGAAGACATTTGCCTCGGGCATGTCGGACGACCTGCTCGACCAGATCGTGGCCCAGCTGCAAGGTGAGTACCAAGTCACGATCAACCGCGATGCGATCACCCGGGCACTTGCGGTGGGAACGCCATGAGCGCACTCAAGCCGCATATCGCCAAGATTGCTTCGGGCACGCCCCTCACCTTCGACGAGGCGCGCGAGGCTTTCGACATCATCATGTCGGGCGAAGCGACGCCCGGCCAGATCGGCGGTTTCTTGATGGCGCTGCGCGTGCGCGGCGAGACCGTCAGCGAGATCTCGGGTGCAGTCGCCACCATGCGCGACAAGATGCTTCGTGTCGAAGCGCCTGCGGATGCCATCGACATCGTTGGCACCGGCGGCGACGGTTCGCACAGTGTCAACATCTCGACCGCTTCAGCCTTCGTCATTGCGGGCGCAGGCGTGCCCGTGGCCAAGCATGGCAATCGCGGCCTGTCTTCGCTGACAGGTGCCGCCGACGTTCTTACGGCACTTGGCGTCAACATCGACCTGTCGCCCGAAGCGATCGGACGCTGCATTCACCAGGCCGGCATCGGCTTCATGTTCGCGCCAGCGCATCATCCGGCGATGAAACATGTTGGCGCAACGCGCGTCGAACTTGGCACCCGCACCATCTTCAACCTGCTCGGGCCGCTCTCCAATCCAGCCGGCGTCAACCGCCAGCTGGTCGGCGTGTTCTCGCCCGAATGGGTCGAGCCGGTGGCTGAGACGCTGAAGGAACTTGGCGCCAAGCATGTCTGGGTCGTTCACGGCGACGGCTATGACGAGATCACCACCACGGGTGAGACGCATGTCGCGGCCCTCGCCAATGGCAGCGTCAGCAGCTTCACGCTGACGCCGGAACAGGTTGGCCTCCCACGGCATACGCGCGAAGAGTTGCGCGGCGGCGATTCGGCATACAATGCAGCAGCCCTGCGCGGCGTACTCGAAGGCGCCAAGGGTGCCTATCGTGACACGGTGCTGATGAACGCCGGTGCTGGTCTCGTCGTTGCCGACAAGGTCGCGACCATCGGCGAAAGCGTGACCCTTGCCGCCGAGGCAATCGACAGCGGGCGCGCGCTTGCCGTGCTCGACCGCCTGGTCGTCGTTTCGAACGGATAAAGACATGGCCGACATCCTGCGCCAAATCGAAGCCTACAAGCGCGACGAGATCGCAGCCGCCAAGGCACTGCTGCCACTCGCTGAGATCAAGGCCATGGCGCGCGACGCCGCAAAACCGCGCGGCTTTCTTGCGGCGCTTGAAGCCAAACGTCGTGACAACCGTTTTGGTCTCATCGCAGAGATCAAGAAGGCGAGTCCGTCCAAGGGCCTGATCCGTCCCGATTTCGACCCGCCGGCACTTGCCCGGGCCTATGCTGAAGGTGGAGCGGCCTGCCTGTCGGTGCTGACCGACACGCCATCCTTCCAGGGTGCCCCGGAATTCTTGACTGCCGCGCGCGACGCCTGCGCCCTGCCCGCTTTGCGCAAGGATTTCATGTTCGAGCCCTACCAGGTGCACGAAGCACGCGCCTGGGGTGCGGATGCCATCCTGATCATCATGGCAAGCCTCAGTGACGACGACGCCAAGCGGCTCGAGGACACGGCCTTCGAGCATGGCATGGACGTGCTTGTCGAGGTTCATGACGAGGAAGAAACCGAGCGCGCGCTGAAACTGTCCTCGCGCCTGCTCGGCATCAACAACCGCAATCTGCGCAGCTTCGAGGTCAGCCTCGACACCTCGGAGCGTCTTGCGCCCATGGTCCCGACCGACCGGCTTCTGGTTGGCGAAAGCGGCATCTTCACCCATGCCGATTGCCTGCGTCTGGAAAAATCCGGCATTGGCAGCTTCCTTGTCGGCGAAAGCCTGATGCGGCAGGCCGATGTGGCATCCGCCACGCGCGCGCTTCTCGACGGCACGCCCCAGGCTGCAAGCGTCTGATATGGCGACAACCCTCACTCATATCGGTGCCACGGGCGAAGCCAACATGGTTGATGTCGGCGACAAGGCCGAGACCACCCGCACGGCGATTGCCGAAGGCGCTGTCATCATGCGTGCCGAAACCCTGGCGTTGATTCTTTCGGGCAACGCCAAGAAGGGCGATGTGCTCGGCACCGCCCGCATAGCCGGAATCATGGCCGCCAAGCGCACGCACGAACTCGTGCCGCTCTGCCACCCGATCCTGCTGACCAAGGTTTCGGTCGAGATCGAGCCGGACGAGGCCCTGCCCGGTCTTCGCGTGACGGCACTTGCGCGTGTCACCGGGAAGACTGGCGTCGAGATGGAGGCGCTGACGGCCGCGTCGGTCGCCTGTCTCACCATCTACGACATGGCCAAGGCCGCCGACCGGGGCATGGTGATTTCCGGCATCAGGCTGGTCGAAAAGACCGGCGGCAAGTCGGGCGACTACAAGGCGGTCGAATAGATGGCGCTTCTGCCCGTCACCGAGGCGCTGGAACGCCTGCTCGACGGCGCTGAACCCAGCGGCTGGGAGACGGTCGGTCTCAGTGAAGCTTCAGGACGCGTGCTGGCAAGCCCGTTGTTTGCCTTGCGCACCCAGCCTCCTTTCGATGCCTCGGCCATGGATGGGTACGCTGTCCGCGCCGCCGACATCGCATCCCTGCCGGCACGGCTGAAGGTCATCGGCGAGGCTCCTGCCGGCAAGCAGTTCACAGGCGCTGTGGCGCAAGGCGAGAGCGTGCGCATTTTCACCGGCGCACCTGTGCCCAGCGGCGCGGACACTGTCGTCATCCAGGAAAATGTCAGCGATATCGGCAATGGCGAGATCGACGTGCTGGAACCGGCGATTCTTGGACGCAATATCCGCGCCAAGGGTCTCGATTTCAAACATGGCGATCTGATTCTCGACGCCGGCCGCGTGCTCGATCCTGCGGCCCTGTCGCTGATCGCCGCCGCCAACCACCCTGCAATGGCAGTGGTTCGCGCGCCACTGGTCGCCATCATCGCCACGGGCGACGAACTGCTCCCACCCGGCAGCAACCCTGGCCCTGACCAGATCATCGCATCCAACTCCTATGGTGTCGGAGCAATCGCCCGGTCAGTCGGCGCGCGCGTGCTTGACCTCGGTATCGCAGCCGACCGCAAGGATGCCATCTCAGCCCTCATCGCCCAGGCGCTCGAAGCCGAGGCCGACGTCATCGTCACGCTCGGCGGGGCCTCGGTCGGAGACCACGACCTGGTCCACGGCGTTCTGACCGGGCTCGGCATGGATCTCGATTTCTGGAAGATCGCCATGCGTCCCGGCAAGCCGCTGATGTTCGGCCGCCTTGTCAAGACACGTTGCGTCGGCCTGCCCGGCAATCCGGTCGCCAGCCTGATCTGCGCGCATATCTTCCTGAAGCCTTTGCTGGCGAAGCTTGGCGGGCGGCCCTATGCGCCCGACATTCGCAACGCCGTGCTCGATACGGCGATGGCACCAAACGATTTGCGCCAGGATTTCGTTCGCGCCATTGCACGCGAGACGCCTGACGGCCTCATAGTTACGCCATATCTGGTCCAGGATTCGTCGATGCTGCGCACGCTCGCCGACGCCAATTGCGCCATCATGCGTGAACCCTTCGCACCAGCCGCCGAATCTGGCAGTGCGTGCCGCGTGATGATGCTGCGCTGAACGAAACCGCCTCCTCCCTTCATCAGATATAAACGGTTGCAGAACACAACTGGAACAGATAGTGTTTTGTTCTGGGTTTGTTTTTCTTCTGATTCCTCGGGGGTGGCGATGCTGACGCGCAAACAACATGAGCTTTTGCTGTTCATCCACTCGCGATTGAAGGAGACAGGCATCCCGCCATCCTTCGACGAAATGAAGGAAGCGCTCGACCTCGCCTCCAAATCTGGCATCCATCGCCTGATCACGGCACTCGAAGAACGTGGCTTCATCCGACGCCTGCCCAATCGGGCACGTGCGCTTGAAGTGCTGCGCATGCCCGATTCCATCGCACCAGGCCTCAACGCGGCGCGGAAATTCTCGCCGAGCGTCATTGAGGGCAGCCTTGGACGCAGGCCTGAACCGTCGCGCTCCATGTCCGCCGGCAATGACGATGATGCTGGCGCGGCCGTGACCATTCCTGTGATGGGACGTATCGCTGCCGGCGTGCCGATCGACGCCATCCAGCACAAGACCCATTCGATAGCAGTGCCGCCGGATATGATCATGGGCGGCGAGCATTACGCGCTCGAGGTCAAGGGCGACTCGATGATCGAGGCTGGCATCTTCGACGGCGATACAGTCGTCATTCGCAGTTCGACCACCGCCAACCCCGGCGAGATCATTGTTGCACTAGTCGACGACGAGGAAGCGACCCTCAAGCGCTTCCGCCGCAAGGGCGCCTCGATTGCTCTCGAGGCTGCCAACCCGGCCTACGAGACCCGCATCTTCGGGCCAGACAGGGTCAAGGTCCAGGGCAAGCTTGTCGGGTTGATCCGCCGCTATTCCTGAACGGCCGATTCGGCGCGTCTCGGCCTGTTCGATGTTGCTCAGTTTGGTCCGGCTATTTGGCCGGCTTTGCGGTCTCCGGCGATTTCGGGCGTTTGACTGCGCGCTGATAGGGCGGCAGGCCCCTCGCCTCGCGAGAGAATTCGCGCTGCGTGTGCCACGGGCGATATGGCTCTGATACAGCGTGGCGGATTTCTAGTTGCCGACTTTTCTTGCCCGATTCCGGCTTCACGAATATCTCGGCGCTGCCCAGACGGGCGAGTTCGCGGCTGGTGAGCACTGCCACGGTTGAGCCTGGGCAGATGTCCTTCGTCGTGGCGTCTTTCAAAACGATGAGATCAGTCTTTGCGCAAACGCGCCTGGCGGCGGCCGCGTGTTCAGCATGCGCGATCAAGCCCGCAGATGGATGCTGAACCAGGCAAAGGCCATCGCTGCAGACAAATTCAGTAGGCTCGTCGGTGCTGCTTGGATCGCTGGAGTTGCCCGAGTCCTTCGGATTTGTCGAACCGTCGGAGTTGATACGGATGGGGCCGACAAACGCCTCGGTTTTTAAAGTCCGTTTCCAATTGTCGACTGTGAACTCGTTTGGTCGAGCGCGATTGACCGCGAGCTTTTGGTCTCCGATCGGCACCCCCACCAGGCGGCCATCTTCGGAGACGAGGACGACAGGCGTTTCGGTTTCCACCAGCGACAGAACGCCGAGAGCGGCAAATGGCATGGCGGCGACCCGCAACCAGGTTGTGGCGATCGATGCGATGACCAGTGCGGCGGTCACGAAGACAACGGCATGGGTCGACACCAGACCGACCGCATCGATGGGCGAACGCTCGGAGAACCACTTTGCAAGGGCGATCATGGCCTTCAGGCCGATGCCCATTACATCGAGAAATAGCCCTTCGAGACCAAGCGGCATGAAGATGCCGGCTAGGACCGCAAACGGCATCACCAGCACCGAGACGATCGGCATGACCGCCAGGTTGGCAATGAGGCTGAGCGGCGAGACGCGCTGGAAATGCCAGGCACCGAAGACACTTGTGGCAATGCCGGCGATCAGCGATGTCGCGACAAGACCGATGGCAACCGTGGCAAGCCAGCGCCATAGCTTCGATGGCAATGACCGCTGCACAAGTGGTCGTGCTTGCGCCTCCCGCCTGTCCGACCACCAGGCATAAGCACCAACAAGCGCGGCCGTAGCCGCAAATGACATCTGGAAGCTCGGGCCAACCACCTCGTGCGGTGAGATCAGGATGACGACGATCGCCGAGATCGCCAGGTTGCGCATGGTGAGTGCGGCACGGTCGAACAGGACGGCGGTCAGCATCACCGCGAGCATGATGAAGCTGCGTTGTGCTGCGACTTCGGCGCCCGAGATGAACAGATAGCCACCTGTCGAGACCAGGGCAGCACTTGCCGCGTATTTCTTGACTGGCCAACGTGAGGTGAAGCTGGGAAAGGCCGCGAAGCCGAGCCGCATCAGCAGCATGACGGTGCCCGCGACCATTGCCATATGCAGGCCAGAGATGGAAATGATGTGGTAGAGGCCGGTACGCCGCAGCGCCTCGTTGACATTTTCGGGGATGCCGCCGCGCACACCGACCACCAATGCCGCTGCAATCTCACCTTCAGCACCGCCGATCCGGTCGCGAATGCGCTGGGCAATCTTTTCGCGGATGTTTTCGACTGTGGCAAAAGCCTTGG
Organism: Aminobacter sp. 01T433; assembly: GCF_056398585.1. Lineage (NCBI taxonomy): Bacteria > Pseudomonadati > Pseudomonadota > Alphaproteobacteria > Hyphomicrobiales > Phyllobacteriaceae > Aminobacter > Aminobacter sp. 01T433. The sequence goes on along the minus strand of NZ_JBFTPR010000012.1, from coordinate 149,836 downwards.
CCGTTGCCGGCAATGGCTCGGCAGATGCGACAAGGTCCGGTCCTTTCATAAAAAAACCGCTGGCGCCGATGCCGTCGAAATAGCTTTCGAAGGAAAAATCATAACTTCCTGGCCGCACTGGCCCCGAGGGCGGCATGAGGCGGACATAGCCGGTCACCTGCGCCCCAGCCTGCACGCCGTCCGGAATCTTGCGTGCCGTTATCCGAACACGCTCCGGGGCGTAGCGCAGAACCGGACTCGCGGTTGCGAGGACATCAAGGGTCAGCCGCACGCGGCCATTGTCGAGACGATCGAGCCTGACGACGCGCCCGGTTACTTCACTCGAAATTTCGGCGCCAAGCATCTTCGTCGCCATGCGCGCTGTTTCAAGCTTCGCCACGGTCATGCCGAGCAGGCAGATCGCGCCTGCAGCGAGCGCGTAGTGGACCACTCTTTGGGAACTTACAAAGAATGCGAGCGACGCCAACAGCACGAACGCGATAGCCAGCGGCGCAATCGCAGGTTCGGCAGGCAGAGCGAAATAGCAGAGCGCGCCGAAAGACAGAAAGACCGGGGCCAGCAGGAAGGCAGCACCGCGGTCGAGTTCTGTTTGCATTGCGACAAGTGCCGATCGGGCGCTGATCCGGCGGTCGGCTAAAAGCAGTGATCCTTGCTGCTGCCAAGACAGACGCGGGGAGGCTGTGTGATTTGGCGACGACGCGTCGGAAAATGAGCCGTCGGCCCCGGGCGGCTTTGGATGCGTCCACGCGACAGGAAGCGTTGGCGAGCCTGCCAGCAAGCCGCGCTCGCTGGTCTCGACCACCGGATTGTTACCGGTTTGCCCTTCCCGCACGCGCTCGCCCATCGGGCCTGCCCCTTGCGCCCCAGACCTTCTATGCTACATCAACGCCACCGAAACGCCATGCGCCGCCGGTCTCCGGCCGGGCGACGCCATGCCTCCCTTGGAATTTGCTATGTCCGTCGTGACCCGCTTCGCCCCCTCGCCCACTGGCTACCTGCATATCGGTGGCGCGCGCACCGCGCTGTTCAACTGGCTCTATTCCCGTCACACCGGCGGCACCATGCTGCTGCGCATCGAAGACACCGACCGCGAGCGCTCGACCGATGCCGCTACCGCAGCGATCCTCGAAGGCCTCACCTGGCTTGGCCTGACCTGGGAAGGCGAGCCGATTTCGCAGTTCGAGCGCGCCCCGCGCCACCGCGAAGTCGCCGAAGAACTCGTGCGCATGGGCAAGGCCTACTACTGCTACGCCTCGCAGGAAGAGCTCACCGAAATGCGCGAGAAGGCACGCGCCGAGGGCCGGCCGCCGCGCTATGACGGCCGCTGGCGCGATCGCGACCCGTCCGAGGCACCTGCAGGCGTAAAGCCGGTGATCCGCATCAAGGCGCCGACCGAAGGCGAGACGCTGGTGCGCGACCGCGTGCAGGGCGACGTGCGCTTTCCCAACAAGGACCTCGACGATTTCATCATCCTGCGCTCAGATGGCGTGCCGACCTACATGCATGCGGTCGTCGTCGACGATCATGACATGGGCGTCACCCACATCATCCGGGGCGACGATCACCTGACCAACGCGGCGCGCCAGACGGTCATCTACGTTGCGATGGGCTGGGACGTGCCTGTCATGGCGCATATCCCGCTGATCCATGGTGCGGACGGTGCCAAGCTCTCCAAGCGCCACGGCGCGCTTGGCGTCGACGCCTATCGCGCCATGGGCTACCTGCCCGAGGCGCTGCTCAACTACCTCGCCCGCCTCGGCTGGAGCCATGGCGACGACGAAGTGATGAGCATCGAAGACATGATCCGCTGGTTCGAGATCGAGGACGTCAACAAGGGCGCTGCCCGTTTCGACTTCGCCAAGCTCGAGGCGCTGAACGGCGTCCACATGCGCCAGATGGACGACAGCAAGCTGTTCGACATCTTCGTGACGACCCTGCCCTATCTGCCAGGCGGCGATGCGATCCTCGCCAAGCTCGACGACAAGCGCACGGCACAGCTGCTTGCGGCCATGCCTGGCCTCAAGGAGCGTGCCAAGACATTGATCGAGTTGGCGGATGGCGCGGGCTTCCTGTTTGCCGAACGTCCGCTCGCCGTCGACGAAAAGGCAGCGGGGCTACTGGCTGGTCCGGCCAAGGACATTCTGAAGGGCGCCCATGCGGCCCTTTCGACGGTTGCCGAAGCAGACTGGAACGCCGCCTCCGCCGAGGCCGCGATCCGCGAGTTCGCAGGTCGCGAAAATGTGAAACTGGGTGGGGTCGCCCAGCCTTTGCGTGCCGCTTTGACAGGCAAAAGCACCTCTCCCGGGGTGTTCGATGTATTGGCTGTTCTGGGGCGCGACGAAAGTCTGGGACGCATTTCCGATCAAATCGATTAGGTCAGCAGTGCTTTCCTAGTTTTGCATTGAAATGAGGCTGTTGCGGTGCAACATTGTGGCAACAGGTCAATTTGAAAGCAGCGGGGAAGCTGGGAAGCGTGTTCGAGCGTTCCGGGCCTAAATGGTTGCCTTGTTATGACGATTGCGCCGCGTGAGGCGGCAACTCAGCACTAAGGAGTATGCGATGACTGATTCGACCGCCAAACTAGAGTTCCGCGGCCAAACCCATGAGTTTAAGGTTCGCAGCGGCACGGTCGGACCAGATGTGATCGACATCGCATCGCTCTACGCCACGACGGGTGCCTTCACCTACGATCCCGGCTTCACGTCGACGGCGAGCTGCGAATCGGAAATCACCTTCATCGACGGCGATGCAGGCATCCTGCTCCATCGCGGCTACCCGATCGACCAGCTCGCCGAGCATGGCGACTTCCTTGAGGTCTGCTACCTGTTGCTCTACGGCGAACTGCCGACCAAGGCCCAGAAGGACGACTTCGACTATCGCGTCACGCGCCACACCATGGTGCATGAGCAGATGTCGCGCTTCTTCACCGGCTTCCGCCGCGATGCGCACCCGATGGCGGTGATGTGCGGCGTGGTCGGTGCGCTTTCGGCTTTCTATCACGACTCGACCGACATCTCCGACCCGCATCAGCGCATGGTCGCCTCGATCCGCCTGATCGCCAAGATGCCGACGATCGCTGCGATGGCCTACAAGTACCATATCGGCCAGCCCTTCGTTTACCCGAAGAACGAGCTGAACTTCGCCGCCAACTTCCTGCACATGTGCTTTGCGGTGCCGTGCGAGGAATACAAGGTCAATCCGGTGCTGGCGCGCGCCATGGAGCGCATCTTCATCCTGCACGCCGACCACGAGCAGAATGCCTCGACCTCGACGGTGCGTCTCGCCGGCTCTTCGGGCGCCAACCCGTTTGCATGCATTGCGGCCGGCATCGCCTGCCTTTGGGGCCCGGCACATGGCGGCGCCAATGAAGCGGCCCTCAACATGCTGTCCGAAATCGGTCATGTCGACCGCATTCCGGAATTCGTCGCCCGCGCCAAGGACAAGAACGACCCGTTCCGCCTGATGGGCTTCGGCCACCGCGTCTACAAGAACTACGATCCGCGCGCCAAGATCATGCAGAAGACCACGCATGAGGTTCTGGGCGAACTCGGCATCAAGGACGATCCGATGCTGGACGTGGCGATGGAGCTCGAGCGCATCGCTCTGACGGACGAATACTTCATCGAAAAGAAGCTCTATCCGAACATCGACTTTTATTCGGGCATCACGCTGAAGGCCCTGGGCTTCCCCACCACCATGTTCACGGTGCTGTTTGCGCTCGCGCGCACCGTCGGCTGGATCGCCCAGTGGAAGGAAATGATCGAGGATCCGCGCCAGAAGATCGGCCGTCCGCGCCAGCTCTACACCGGCGCTCCCGAACGCGACTACGTGCCGATCGCCAAGCGCTAAGCGCTGCGAACTGACTTGAGAAACGCCCGCCAAGTTCCTGCTTGGCGGGCGTTTTTCATTTTACGATGTGTTTGAGGACCGCTTCGGCGGCAAGCTCGCCCGAAGGCCGCTCGGTCGCCAGGCGGCGGGCGATTTCGGCGAAGCCTTCCTTTTGCCAGCGCCGAAGGCCGCTGTCTTCGAACAGGCCCTCGACGTAACGCGCCATCCATTGCGGCCGCACATACTGGTTGTAGTTTTCCTGGATGACGGGACGGTCCGCGATCAGATTGGGCAGTGCGGCACTCCACACTGTAATCAGGCTTTGAACCGCGCGCATGAACGTGTCGAGCTTGTAGGACGACAGCATCGGCACGCGGGCAAGCGCGAGTTCCAGCGACACGGTTCCCGATGCGATCAAGGCCGCGTCGGCTTCGCCGAACGCCCGCCACTTGTGCTGCGGATCAAGGATGATCTCGGGTTTTTGCGGCCAGCCGGCGACGGCCTCTTCGACAAGGCCGGCAACATGCGGCACGGTCGGCAAAAGCAGGCGCAACTGGTGGCCGCGGGCACGCAGGATCGACACGGTCTCCCCGAACGGCCCGATCAGGCTGCGCACTTCGCCGCGCCGCGAGCCAGGCAAAAGCAGAAGCGTCTTTTCACGATCAGGCGCAAGCGCACCCTTGCCGTCCTGCATTGCCGCGGCAATGGCGATGCCGGGGTCTGTCGCCAGGCGATGACCAACGAAGGTGCCGTGCGGACCGCCAAGGCGGGCAAGCTCAGCCGGCTCGAATGGCAAGATGCACAAGATCTCGTCGACATGGGGCTTCATCGCCTTGGCGCGCCCAGGCCGCCAGGCCCAGACGCTTGGGCAGATGTAGTGGACGATCGGGATTTTTGGATCGAGGGAGCGAACCTTCTTGGCCACCCGCAATGAAAAATCAGGGCTGTCGATGGTGATCAGACAATCCGGCTTCTCCTTGGCGACAAAGCGAGCTGTCTCACCAATCCGCCTGATCAGGCGCGGCAGGTCGCGAATGACCGCCGTCAGGCCCATCAGCGCGATCTCGCCGGCGTCGAACAAAGGCGAAAGGCCAAGTTCCTGCAGGTGGCGGCCGCCGGTGCCGACCAGCTTGACCTCACGCCCGCTCATGCGCTGCAGCGCCTGCACTAGATCAGCACCCAACAGATCGCCGGACTCTTCGCCGGCGACAATGGCAATCTTGAGTGGCGGCAAGCTCATGTGTTGCTTCCCTTGCCAGCGAGGCCGACGACAAACAGGCCCAGCGTATCCGCACGGTCGATCAGCTCACCAAAATCAAGCACAAGCGAGCGCCCGGCTTCGACGCCGATGCCAGACAGTCCCGCGGCATGTGCTGCGTCGACCGTCGAGGGACCGATTGTCGGCAGATCGGCGCGCAGTTCCTGTTTCGGCTTGGCGCATTTGACCAGAACGCCGCGTTTGCGCCCGGCGATGCGCCCATTGTTACGCAGCTCGCGCACGCGTTCGAGCAACAGGTCGGTACCTTCGATGCCTTCAAGGGCAATCGCGCGTCCGCCGATGGCAACCGCCGCCTGCCCGACGTCGAGTGCGCCGATGACACGCGCGGCTTCAAGCCCGGCATTCAGGTCGGCCCAATCGCCCTTCTGGGGCGCATGGGCGCCCATTGGCCCTTCGACCGCCAAAAGCTCCGGCACGATCTGATGGGCGCCGACGACCTTGATGCCATAGTCTTCGAACGTGTTGACGAGAATGCGCAGCAATCCATCGTCCCCGCGCGCCAAAGCCGTCAGCGCACGTGGCAGCAGGCGGAACAGCATCAGGCTTGGACGGATAGAACGCAACCTTGGGCGCCGGCTGACCCCGCCGGCGAGCACGACATGCGTGATGCCCTTTTGCTTCAGAAGCGGCAGCAGCGAGGGGAACTGTTCGATCGCAAGCGTGTCGCCCTCATAGCCGGCCAAGCTGGTTCCCGGATCGGTCTCGCCTTGGAGACGGACGACAAAGGGCGGATGGCCACCCTGAGCAAGGCTATCGGCGACATTGACCGGAAGCCGGCCGCTGCCGGCGACGACAGCAACCTTGTCGGTCGCGGAAAGGTCTATCTTCTTTCCGCCCTCAGCTTTCGTCATCGGCGGCGTCGTCGGAGACGGCGTTGCGGAGCGGCGGAACCGTGAAGTGGCGTTTGCCGCGTGCCTGGATGAAATCGAGAACATCGCGAACGATGGCCGATCCGGCGAACTCGCGTTCGACAGCCGGGATGTTCTCGGCCACGGAACGAGCGGGATCGAAAATCATCTTGTAGGCCTTGCGCAGGGCAAAGATCTCCGCGCGCGGCACGCCGGAACGCTTCATGCCGATGACGTTGAGGCCACGCAGTTTGGCGCGGTTGCCCATCACCATGCCGTAAGGGATGATGTCGCCATCGACGATCGCTGCGCCACCGACAAATGCATGATGACCGATACGTGTCATCTGGTGGACGGCAGAGAGCCCGCCGAGCGTCACATTGTTGCCGATCTCGACATGGCCACCCAGGGTCGCCAGATTGGCCATGGTGACGTTACTGCCAAGCACGCAGTCATGAGCGATGTGCGCGTAGGCCAAGAACAGCCCGTTATCACCCACAGTGGTCTCGCCACGGCTGGTGTCGGTGCCGACATGCATGGTCACGCCTTCGCGGATCGTGCAGTTCTTGCCAATCACCAGCGTCGTACGGCCGCCCTTGTGCTTGTTGTTTTGCGGTGCTGCGCCAAGGGTCGCCATCGGGAACACCTTGCAGCCTTCGCCCAAGGTCGTGGCGGCCATGACCGAGACGTGGCTGATCAACTCAACGCGATCGCCAATGACGGCTTCGGCACTGACATGGCAAAATGGTCCGATGCGGACGCCCGCGCCCAGCTTTGCACCGGCTTCAACGACGGCGGCGGGATGAATGAAAGTTTCGCTCATAGACGTTCTTGCTTATTCCTTGGGTACCATCATCGCCGCGACCTCGGCTTCGGCTACGACGACGCCATCGACACGCGCATGACAGGCGAATTTCAGGATGTTGCCGCGCTTCTTGATCTTCTTGACGTGAATTCGCAGCTGGTCGCCAGGAACGACCGGCTTACGGAATTTGGCGCCGTCAACGGTCATCAGATAGACCAGCGAAGGCGTTTCGTCGATCACCAGGCGCAGGCAGATGGCACCGGCGGTCTGGGCCATCGCCTCGATGATCAGCACACCCGGCATGACCGGATGGCTGGGGAAATGCCCCTGGAAATGCGGCTCGTTGACGGTGACGTTCTTGATGCCAACCGCCGAGTCGTCGCCATCGATCTCGACGATCCTGTCGATCAGCAGGAACGGGTAGCGATGCGGTAGGATCTTGAAAAGGCCTTGGATATCGACGGCTTCGAGCGTCTTGGTTGCCTGGTCAGTCATTGCTCCCACCCTCCTTTGGTTTTCCCTTGGCCAGCTTCTTCAGCAGTGCGAATTCGCGCATTGCCTCTTTCATCGGCTTGGCCGGATAACCGGCCCAAACCTCGCCCGCAGGCACGTCATGCATGAAACCGCTACGCGCAGCCAACTGGGAGCCTGCGCCGATGGTCAGATGATCTGCGAGGCCGACGCCACCGCCCATCATCACGTTGTCGCCGACAACGACCGAGCCCGAAATACCTGAAAGGCCCGCGATAACGCAATTGCGGCCAATGCGCACGTTGTGGGCGATCTGGACCAGATTGTCGATCTTTGTGTTCTCGCCAATGATCGTGTCGGCCAGCGCGCCGCGATCGACAGTGGAATTGGCGCCGATCTCGACATTGTCCTGGATAATGACACGGCCAATCTGAGGAACGCGTTCGGGTCCACGCGCACCGCCGGCGAAACCAAAACCATCCTGACCGATGCGAGCTCCCGCATGGATGATGACGCCATTGCCGATCAGCGTATATTGGATCGAGCAGTGCGGGCCGATGTAGCAATCGCGTCCCACTTGCGACGAACGCCCGATCACCGCATTGGCCGCTATCACCGTGCCGCTGCCGACAGCGGCATTGGCGCCGATGACCGCACCTGCCTCGATGACCGCGCCGGCTTCGATTTGAGCGGTTGGATCGATGTGAGCGAAGGGTGAAACGCCTGAGATACCCGTCACGCCAACCGGGCGTTCAGCCTCGGGATAAAGCAGTCGCCCGATGCGGGCGAAGGCCTGCTGTGGACGAGGTGTCACCAGAACGGCGATACCGTCAGGAACCATGCCAGCAACGTCAGGCGTGCAGAGCACGGCGGCGGCTGACAGTGTCGCCAAGGGCTTTGCGTTGCGCTTGCCGTCGACAAACACAAGCGCGCCATCGCCACCACTGCTTGCGGCAGCGATGGTCGAAATGGCGATATGAGAGTGCTTGGGGTCGACAAGTGTCGCACCGGTGAGGCCGGCCACCTCGCCCACCGTGAAGCGGCGTGACGGCACAAAAAATACCGGATCCGTCATAAAATGTTGTTCCAGCCAAGCCGGGTAACCGTCTTCCGGGCCACGATGGCCCGGAAGGATCGTTCCGCGCGATTAGAAGCGGGTCGAAATGCCGAAGTTGAATTCCTGCGTATTGTCGGTGTCCTGCTTGGCAATCGGCATCGCATAGTCGATGCGCAGCGGACCAAACGGCGAGGCCCAGAGCAGACCAATACCAACGGACGCACGCCACTGCATGTCGGTCGAGGTGCCGAAATTGACCGGCGGAGTGGTTTCGATCTTGCTTCCGTAGAGCGTCGCCGCATCCGCGAACACAGCACCGCGCAAGCCGAAGCTCTCGGGCACAACCGGGATCGGGAACTGCGCTTCTGCAGTGGCATTGAAGTAGGTCGTGCCGCCAAGATGCTCGCCGGTGCTCGTATCAACCGGGCCGATACCATTGTACTCGAAGCCGCGGATCATGCGATCGTTGCTCTTGAACTGATCGAACACGCGCAAGCCGTCGTCGCCAAAGCCCTGAACGTGACCACCGCCAGCGGACAGAAGCGCAACGATATCCATCTCTTCCGAGAGCGTCTGATAGTAGGTGCCGCGACCGGAAACCTTCACGAACTTGGCGTCGCCGCCGAGACCCGCCACTTCAGTCGTGAAGTTGGCATAGATACCGGCATGCGGGCTCTTCATGTCGTCGATGGTGTTGTAGACGAGCGTGCCGCTCACCGACGACTTGATCCAGGGGCTGTCTGCAATGCCATCAAGGATAGCGACAGAAACGTTACACCTGGACGGGTCGTACGCGCCATTGACGTCCACACAATCGTCGGAGAGGTTATACTCCTCCTGCGACAGGTTGTAGGCGACCTGCGTCGAGACGTTGTCAGTGATCGGCAGACCAAAGCGGATCGTGCCACCGGTGATGTCGCTGTCGTAGTGATCGTACTTGCGCGTCTGGCGGTAGATGTCGAAGCCAGCAGCGATACGACGACCGAGGAAGTACGGCTCGGTGAACGAGAAGCTGTAGTCACGCGAGTTCTTGCCGCCACCGGCCGAGAACTTGATGAACTGGCCACGGCCGAGGAAGTTGCGCTCGGTGATCGAACCCTCGATCGACGGGCCTGCATTGTCGCCACCGGTCGAGTAACCAGCGCCGATCGAGAATTCGCCGGTCGACTTCTCGACCAGGTCGACAACCAGCACAACCTGATCGGGCTGCGAACCGGGAGCGGTCGAAATCTCGACCTTCTCAAAGAAGTTAAGCGCTTCGAGGCGCTTCTTCGCGCGCTGGATCAGCACCTGGTTGAAGGCATCGCCCTCGCTGACGTCGAATTCGCGACGGATCACGAAGTCGCGGGTGCGTTCGTTGCCGCGGATTTCGATGCGCTCGACATAGGCCTTGGCGCCTTGGTCAACCGTATAGACGACGTTGATGGTGCGCGTCTCGAAGTTGCGGTCACCGCGCGGCGTCACCTTGGCGAAGGCATAGCCCTTGCCAGCGACATTCTCGGTGATGCCGATGATCGAATCTTCGACGTTCTTGGCATTGTAGACGTCGCCCTTGCGGGTTTCGACCAGCGACTGCAGCTGGGCGCCATCGATCTCGGGGATCGTGCTCTCAACCGACACGTCGCCAAACGTATAACGCTGACCTTCGTCGACAGTGATCGTGATGGTGTACTGGTTGGTTGCTTCGTCGAGCTCGCCAAAGGCCGAAACGACCTGGAAATCGGCATAGCCGCGATTGAAGTAGAAGCGGCGCAGCGCCTCCTCGTCAGCGCGCAGACGATCTTCGTCATAGATATCGTCGCGCAACATGAAGGAGAGGAACGACGAGCGCTTGGTCGAGATGACGTCCGACAGACGACGATCGCCAAAAGCGCTGTTGCCGACGAAATTGACCGCAGCGATCTTGGTGCGACCGCCTTCATTGATCTCGAACACCACGTTCACGCGGTTTTCGCCGAGATCCATGACCTTGGTGCCGACGGTGACGTCGTCGCGACCAACGCGCTTGTAGGCTTCCTTGATCGTCGCTGCATCAGCATCGAGCGCGGCTTGCGAGAACGCGCCGCGCGGCTTGAGCTGCACTGCACCGGTGAGCTGCGCATCCTTGAGCTTCTTGTTGCCCTGGAACAGCACCTGGTTGACCACCTGGTACTCGGACACCTGAACCACCAGGGTCGAACCGACCTGATTGATCCGGACGTCGGAGAACAGGCCGCTGCCGAACAGCGCCTTCACCGCATCATCGATGTCGGTGTTGGAGAACGACTTGCCTGGCTTGATGGTGATGTAGTTGCGGACGGTATCCGCATCGACGCGCTGATTGCCGCGCACTTCGACTCGGTTGACCACAGCCGCCTCAGCGGCCGACACGGCAACAAACTGAACCGTCACTGCTGCCGGAACGGCCAATGCGGCGGAAAGAGCTACCGCGGACGCGGCGCTCGCAAACTTAAGTGCTGCCTTCATTGGCCTCTGTAACCTTTTTCTCGAAGTCCCCACGGCGAGAAAACCGGACGTCGCGGTAAATTTCTCGTACCGTATTAACCGGATTTTCCCTACACGCAAGGCTTCTAGTTAATTTGTATTTACTTACCTTGCGAGCGTGACTTTCGCGTCACGCATATCACCCCAGATGGTAAACGCTCCCATAACGGGACCCCTGGCCGTCTAAAATTTCTTCATGATTTCAGCATCCAAACAGGTCGTTCCAAAAAACGAAGCCCATAAAAGCAAGAACCAGAATCATCCCCACACGGTATACCGCTTCCATCGCCCGTTCGGAAACGGGGCGGCGGATCACCGCCTCCACGGCATAGAATGCGAGGTGGCCGCCGTCCAGCGGAGGAATCGGCAGAAGGTTAAGAAAACCGATGCCGACCGACAAAAGCGCGACCAGTTGCACCAGCCATACAAAGCCCAGCTGAGCCGCCTTGCCGGCCATGTCGGCGATCTTCACCGGTCCGCCGAGCTGGCACTTGTCCTCGCGCCCGACGACGAACCGTGTCAGGAACTGGCCAGTGCGCTCGATGATGTGCCCGGTCTCCGATACAGCCTGAACAAAGGCGCCGCCTGGGCTGTAGTTGATCAGCCGCGGCTGCCCCAACTCCTCGTTGTTGACCACGCCGATGACGGCGACCTTGACCGAATTGCCAAGCGCATCCTTCTGCTCCACCATCTCGGGCGTTGCCGTCACGGTGATGTCCTTGCCGTCGCGCATCATCACGAAGGTGATCGGATCGCCGCCACGGCCTGAAACCAGGCGCTGCACGTCGGAGAAGGTTTCAACAGGGCTGCCGTCGACACTGACGAATCGGTCGCCCGGCTGGATGCCGGCGTTTGCCGCCGGGCTTGCCGCACGCACTTCAGCGACCGTCGGCTCCATGACATAGCGGCCATAGGCCGAAAACAGCACGGTGAAGACGGCAATCGTCAAAAGGAAGTTGAACACAGGGCCAGCAACGACCGTTGCGGCACGCTTCCAGACCGGCTGGGTGTGGAACGCGATATTGCGCTCCTCGGGCGTGAGATTTGCATCCTCGCTGCCTGGCGTCGAGGTAACGTTCATGTCGCCAACGAATTTGACGTAGCCACCAAGGGGAATTGCGCAAAGCTTCCAGCGCGTGCCGCGACGGTCGTTGAAACCCAACAATTCCGGTCCAAAGCCGATCGAAAAGGCCTTCACGCCGATCCCGCACCAGCGTCCGACGAGGTAATGGCCCATCTCATGCACGAATACGACGACGGTGAGCACGAACAGGAACGGCACGATGGTGCCGATCAACAATCCGTCTGTGCTCAGGAAGGCAGGTAGATACTCGTTCAAATCAAGCCCTCAACCAGATACCATCGAGCCCCAAATGAGGCGTCGTGCCTTGCCCGAGGCTTGCGCCCCGCGCTTCGGTCGCTCAGGCTGGAAACAGTCCCTGCGCCGGATGATCGGCCGAGCCTGACATCCAACCGATGACGTATAGGGCAAATGCCGCCGCGACAAGCCCGTCGACCCGGTCCATCACGCCGCCATGGCCGGGAATCAGCGAGCCCGAATCCTTGTAGCCGTGCCGGCGCTTGACCCAGGATTCAAACAGGTCACCCGCTTGCGAGATCACCGAGAGCAGCAAAGCGACGATTGCCAAGGCAAAGAGATTGCCGGCGCCGGCAACGCTGGCAAGCAAAAGCCCAGCCACAACGCCGCCTACGGCACCGCCAAGCGCGCCGCTGCGGGTCTTGCCAGGCGAGATGGCAGGCGCAAGCTTCGGTCCGCCGACCTTGCGGCCGACGAAATAGGCGAAGATGTCGGTCGCCCAGACAACCGCAAACAAAAACAGGATGGCGATAAGGCCGGCTGCGTCATTGCCGCGCAGCAGCGCCAGAGACAGCCCGGAGAGCGCGGCATAGCCGAATCCGGCTGCTTCCCAGGCCATTTCGCCGCGCAGGCGGCCCACGCCCCACAGAATCAACGTGGAGGCACCTGCCAGGCCGATCAGCGCCAGTGCGGGCACGCCCGCAACGAGTGCCCCGGCAAACAGCAGGATCGCCACTTCAGGCAGCATGGCAAGGCCGCCCACGGGCCAGCCTGCGTCGCTCGTGGGTCGCGACATGCGCGACCACTCGTAGAATATGGCAAGGGCGATAGCCGCCGACAGCAGCCTAAATGGCACGCCGCCCAGCCAGGTCAGCAGCAGCACGGCTGCCGCGAGCACGATCGCCGAGATTGTACGGAGCTGGAGATTGCTCATATCAGTGGTCACAAAGCGACGTCGCGCGCAGCGAGCCCGCCAAAGCGGCGTTCGCGGCCGGTATACTCGCGCACGGCCTCGCTCAGATGCTCGCGGGTAAAATCCGGCCAGTAGCAGGGCTGGAAAACCAGTTCGCTGTAGGCCGCTTGCCATGGCAGGAAATTGGACAGCCGAACTTCGCCGCTGGTGCGGATGACCAGATCGGGATCGGGAATGCCCGATGTGTCGAGCTCTTCGGCAAACCTCTCCGGCGTGATCTCGTCACTCGAAATGTCACCGCGCTTGACCGCCTCGGCGAGCTTGCGCGCCGCACGTGCGATCTCGTCGCGTCCGCCATAGTTGAAAGCGATGACCAAGGTCAGCGACTTGTTGCCGGCGGTCAGCGTTTCGGCTTCCTCCAGCAGGGAGCGGATGTCGGGCTGCAAGGTCGCGCGATCACCGATGATGCGGACACGCACGCCGCTATTGTGGAGTTCGGCCAGATCGCGGCGAATGAAGATCTTGAGCAGCCCCATGAGGTCGGTGACCTCGGATTTCGGCCGCGACCAGTTTTCCGAAGAAAACGCATAGACCGTCAACCAGGAAATACCGAGGTCGGCTGCCGCGCGAACTGTGCGGCGCAGCGCTTCGACGCCGGCACGATGTCCGGCAACGCGCGGCAGGCCGCGGGCCTTTGCCCAGCGACCGTTGCCGTCCATGATGATCGCGACATGCGCGGGCGTAGTCATCCGTTCGCTTTCGGGCCTGTCTCCGGCCGCCTTAGACTTGCATGATCTCTGCTTCTTTGCCCGCAAGCAGGCTGTCGATCTGGCTGATCGTGTCGTCGGTCAGCTTCTGCACCTTCTCGGACTGGACGCGATGATCGTCCTGACTGATGTCGCCGTCCTTTTCTTCCTTCTTGAGCACGTCCATGCCGTCGCGGCGCACGTGGCGCGCCGCCACCTTGGCATTTTCGGCATAGGTGTGCGCGATCTTGACCAGCTCCTTGCGGCGCTGTTCGTTCAGCTCCGGCAGCGGAATGCGCAGATTGGTGCCGTCGACGATCGGGTTGAAGCCGAGATTGGATTCGCGAATGGCGCGATCGACGGCACCCACCATCGACTTGTCCCAGACCGAAACCGAGATCATGCGCGGCTCGGGCACCGACACGGTCGCGACCTGGTTGAGCGGCATGGCCGAACCATAAGCCTGAACATGGATCGGGTCGAGAAGGTTGCTCGAGGCGCGGCCCGTGCGGAGCGAGGCGAGATCGCTCTTGAACGCGGTGATGGCGCCTTCCATGCGCCGCTGAAGATCGTTGTAGTTCGAGCTCATCAAAGCCTCCTTGGCCCCGAAACCCCGGGGCCGTCGTTCCAATTGTCAGGCGTCCGCAACAACCGTGCAGCGACCGCCACCTCTCAATATTTCGCCGAAACCGCCTTTTTCATGGATCGAATAGACGATTATCGGAATGTTGTTTTCGCGCGCAAGAGCAATCGCTGCCGTGTCCATGATCGACAGGCCTTTTGCAATGACTTCCGCATGCGTAATGCGCTCAAAGCGGGTCGCATCGGGATCCTTCTTCGGATCGGCCGAGTAGACGCCGTCGACCTGCGTGCCCTTGAACAGCGCATCGGCGCCAATTTCGGCAGCACGAAGTGCCGCAGCCGAATCGGTGGTGAAGAACGGGTTGCCTGTGCCGCCGGCGAAGATCACCACCTTGCCCGCATCCATGTAGGCGGTGGCCTGGCGCTGCGAGAAGCTTTCGCAAAGCTCAGGCATCGCGATCGCCGAAAGCACCACGGCATCGACACCAAGCTTGACCAGCGAGGTGCGCAGCGCCAGCGAATTGATGACAGTGGCAAGCATGCCCATGTGGTCGCCCGTGACCCGGTCGCCGCCCTTGGAGGCAACAGCCACGCCGCGGAAGATGTTGCCGCCGCCGATGACAACGCCCACCTCGACGCCAAGCGCCCTCGCCTCGGCGATGTCCGAAGCGATGCGATCGACCACCGACACGTCGATGCCAAAATGCTGCTCGCCCATCAGGGCTTCACCCGACGCCTTGAGCAGAACACGCCGGTAGAGCGGCTTGGCGGTCATGAATTCCTCACGGCTGTTGAAAGATCGGGAGTTCCGATACACGAAGGGCGCCGCGATGTCACGCGGCGCCCTTCGGCTATCCTCAGGAAGCGCTTGATGCAGCGCTATTTTTTAGCCCTTGACCGCGGCAGCGACTTCGGCGGCAAAGTCGCTTTCTTCCTTCTCGATGCCTTCACCGAGCGCGAAGCGCACATAGCCGGAAATCTTGGCCGGAGCGCCGATCTGCTTTTCGGCTTCCTTCAGCGCTGCCTCGACGGTGAGGTCGGGGTTGAGCACGAAAGCCTGCTTCAGCAGCACGACTTCCTCGTAGAACTTGCGCATGCGGCCTTCGACCATCTTTTCGATGATGTTTTCCGGCTTGCCCGACTGGCGTGCCTGGTCAGCGAAGATCGCCTTCTCGCGCTCGACGGCCGAGGCGTCGACTTCGTCGGGCGTCAGTGCCAGCGGATTGGTCGCAGCAACGTGCATGGCGACCTGACGTGCGAAAGCGCGGGCCGCATCCTGGTTGCCGGTCGTTTCGATGGCGACCAGAACGCCGAGCTTGCCAAGATTGTCGGCAACCGCGTTGTGGACGTAGCTGGCGACGACGCCTTCAGAAACCGAAAGCTTGGCCGAACGGCGGAAGCTCATGTTCTCGCCGATGGTGCCGACGGCATCCTTGATGGTGTCGGCTACGGTCTTGTCCGAGCCCGGATACTTCGCAGCAGCAACCGCATCGGTACCGCCATACGCAAGAGCAACCTTGGCGACGTTGGACACGATTTCCTGGAAAGCCGCGTTGCGGGCAACGAAGTCGGTCTCCGAGTTGACTTCGACGACGACGGCTTCGCGCACGCCGGTATCGACGCCGACCAGGCCCTCGGCAGCCGTGCGGCTGGCCTTCTTGTCAGCCTTGGAGATGCCCTTCTTGCGCAGCCAGTCGACCGCCTCTTCCATGTTGCCGCCGGTCTCGTTGAGAGCCGTCTTGCAATCCATCATGCCCGCGCCCGTCAGTTCGCGGAGTTCTTTAACCTGTGCTGCCGAAATGCTCATTGTGGCCTCTTTGCTTCGAAATGCGCGACGCACCACCGAGGGATCGATGATGCGCCGAACGCCGGCGCTAGCTGCGCCCAATCTTGAAAAGGAAGGCCGGTTGCCCGGCCTTCGCGATTACGCCTGGGGCGTTTCGGTCGCCGGAGCCTGCTCGAGCGCAGGCTCAACCGGAGCTTCGGCCGACGCGCCGATGTCCATGCCGAGCGCGCCCTGCTGGCGAGCGATGCCGTCGATCGCAGCCTTGGCAACCAGATCGCAATAGAGCTGGATGGCGCGGGCAGCGTCGTCATTGCCGGGGATCGGGAAGTCGATCTTGTCTGGGTCGCAGTTGGAATCGATGATCGCAACGACCGGAATGCCAAGACGCTTGGCTTCCAGGATGGCGATGGCTTCCTTGTTGGTGTCGATGACGAACATCAGGTCCGGCGTCGAGCCCATGTCCTTGATGCCGCCGAGAGCCTTGTTCAGCTTCTCGCGTTCGCGCTCAAGGTTCAGGCGCTCCTTCTTGGTGAAGCCCTGGGCTTCACCAGCGAGCAGCTCGTCGAGCTTGCGCAGGCGCTGGATCGAGTTCGAGATCGTCTTCCAGTTGGTCAGCATACCGCCGAGCCAACGCGAGTTGACGTAATACTGAGCCGAACGCTGGGCAGCGTCAGCAACGATGTCCGAAGCCTGACGCTTGGTGCCGACGAAGAGAACACGGCCGCCGCGCGCAACGGTGTCCGAGACCTGCTTCAGCGCCTGGTGCAGCAGCGGCACGGTCTGGCTGAGGTCGATGATGTGGATGTTGTTGCGGGCGCCATAGATGTAAGGCGCCATCTTCGGGTTCCAGCGGTGGGTCTGGTGGCCGAAGTGAGAACCAGCTTCGAGAAGCTGGCGCATGCTGAAATCAGGCAGTGCCATTCTTTATTTCCTTTTCCGGTTAGCCTCCACGGACCATGACGCTTTTTGCGAGATTGCTCGAAACGCCACCGGGATGGTCTCAGCCGGATTTCTCCCGGTCAGAAACCAAAGTCCGTGTGTGGAATGCGGCGGCATATAGACGTATTGCCGGGCGAGTGCAACCCCAGGAACGGGCTGACATCGGCCAAAACCGCGGCTTTCTGCGCCTCAGCTCCACGACATGGAGCGGTTGAGCAGCCTGGACGCGGGTGCGGGCTCTTGGGAATCCGGCCCCCGATTCTCAGGACCGACACCTGTCAGCTGCCGGCCGCCCAACGCGACATGCCGGGCTCCTCCTGCGCCACCTCTTCTTCCACCGGCCTGGGATCGCGGCGCTTGAAGTTGCGCACGCGCACACGGCGAAACACCGCCACGATTTCATCGCGGCTGCATTCGATCGCGCCCAGGCGCACGGCTCGGTCGCGCTCGAAGCCGGTGATGTCGTAATGCGGCGCCGAGGTCTTTGGCGGCCCCTGATAGGATGACCGCTTCAGGCCGAGCTGGGCAGCAAAGCGGTGCAGCTGATCCGTGTCATCGGCAAGCAGGTGGCACCAGCGATGACCCACCCACTTCCAGATTGCCGCGTCGACATAGACGGCCACAATGCCCGCCTATGGCTTGCAATTGCCTTGCGGCGGCGTGGGAAACAGCGCGAGATTGACCAGCTTGCCGGTCATCGAGAAGTCGCCATAGTCCATGACCAGATCGCGCGTCAGGCCGTTTTCGTGCAGCTTGAAGCTGATCCGGTACTCCGGCACTTCCTCGCCGCCGCCCTTGCTCTCGTCAAAATAGGCAATGTCGACGGGCCAGTATTTGTCCTTGGCAAGCCCGGCGAGCGCCGGCAACTCAGGATCGGTCTTGGGCGCTTCGCTTTTCTTGCCGACGATAACGGTCGTCGTCATCACCTTGTCGGCATCCTCCGAGCCGTCGAACAGGCTGGTCTCATAAAAGGTCTCGCCCTTTTCCGCCTTGTCGATCAGCTCGACAAGATGCTGGGTTGGAAACTGGGTTTTGGCGAGGTCGACGGAACCTGCCTCCGGCTTTTCCAGCGCCACCTTGAGCCCGTTGGCCTCGCGCGTCGCCGTGCCCTTGACCTCGCGATCGAGATTTTGGTCGACAAAGGATTTTGTCACGAAGGAGAAGGTCTTGCCTTCGCCATCCTCGAATGTGGTCGTTTGCTGGTCTGTCAGCCGCGTGTTCTCGGTCGTTGCGATCTGGGTCACGAAACGGAATTTGACTGTATAGCCCTCGCAGGCCGAACCGTTGAATTCATAGACCATGCGACCGGAAAGTCCGGTGATTCCCGACCGGTCCGAAGCCTGGTCGAGCACCAGATCGTAGACAGCGCGGTGAGGTGCAAGCACCGGTGCAGCAAATGCCGGCACCAAGGGCAGCACCGAGGTGGACAAGGTAGCAAGAAGGACAAGGCGCGTTGCGCGCATACACTGGCTCCGATCGGCGCGGCCATGACAGGCCGCTTTGAATGATGGTCCACCTTAAAAAAAGTCGTGGCGGAAGCGAGGCAAACATAGCACTTTCGGTGCCACCTCACCTACCACCCGAGACTCAGAGATAAGGAAAGACGATGGGCGAAACAATCGAAAAGCGGCTAAGCGACCTTGGCGTCACCTTGCCGGCAGCCGCAGCCCCCGCCGCCAACTACGTGCCGTTCATGGCAAGCGGCAATCTCGTCTTCACCGCCGGACAGCTGCCGCTCAAGGACGGCAAGCTCATCGCCACCGGCCTTCTCGGCCGCGATGTCGACGTTACAGCCGGCAAGGAAGCGGCCAAGCAGTGCGCCGTCAACATCCTCGCCCAGGCGAAGGCAGCCCTTGGCGACCTCGAAAAGATCAAGCGTCTGGTCAAGATCACCGTCTTCGTCGCCTCGTCCTCCGACTTCACCGAACAGCATCTCGTTGCCAATGGTGCATCGGACTTCCTGGTTGCCGCTATTGGCGAACGTGGCAAGCATGCGCGCTCAGCCGTCGGCGTCGCCTCGCTGCCGCTGAATGCCGCTGTCGAGATCGAAGCCATCATCGAAACCGAGTGAGCCTCAGTCCATGACCGATCTTTCTTGGCTGACCGCCCGCCCCATCGCCCATCGCGGCCTGCACGACCTCAACAAGACCTGCTGGGAAAATACGCTTTCGGCCTTTGAAAGGGCCGCTCAGCGCGGCTACGCCATCGAATGCGACGTGCATTTGAGTGCCGATGGCGATGTCGTCGTCTTTCACGATGATGTGCTGAAGCGGCTGACTGGCACGGACGGCTATATCTGGCAGCGGACGGCAGGCGAACTCGCGGCCCTTCGCATTGGCGGCACCGCCGATCATGTGCCGACGCTTGCCGAATTGCTCAAGCTCGTCGATGGCCGCGTGCCGCTGGTGATCGAACTCAAGGGGATTCCGGGGCACGATTCCGGCCTCGTCGCCAAGGTTGGCGAAGCCTTGCGCGGCTACAAGGGCAAGGTGGCGATCATGTCCTTCGACCACTGGCTGATCCGCGATTTTGCCAAGCATGCGCCTGGAATCCCTGCCGGTTTGACCGCGTGGGGCGACCAGGACCATGAGCTGGAGGCGCATTTCTCCATGCTGGCGCACGGCATTTCCTTCGTTTCCTATAGCGTGACGCATCTGCCGAACCGCTTCATCAGCTTCGTGCGCGAAAAACTCGCCATGCCGGTCATCACCTGGACAGTGCGCGACCAGGACGCCGTGAAGCGGACGTTCGCCCATGGCGACCAGATGACGTTCGAGGGGTTTGACCCGGATGCGACGCCGGTGGCGTGAGACCTTGCAACGCCGCTTTTCGAGCGTAAGTAACAATTTATGAGCACTGCGAGCGAAGTCGGGGCGAAGAGTGCGGATGGCGGTTACGCCGTCCGCGTTGTCTCAAGCATCAGCGAGTTCGATCGCAACGAATGGAACAGACTTTCCGGCACTTCACGAAGTTTGTCAGGAAGTCTTTATAATCCATTCCTTTCATTCGATTTTCTGAGCATTCTTGAGGAGTCCGGCTGCGCCGTACGCAAGACCGGCTGGCAAGGGCATCACCTCAGACTTGAGTCGGCGGACGGCACATTCCTCGGCGCGCTTCCCTGCTACGCCAAGTCGCACAGCCAAGGCGAATATGTCTTCGACCATGGCTGGGCCGACGCATTCGAACGCGCCGGCGGTCGCTATTATCCCAAGCTGCAGGCCTCGGTACCGTTCACCCCGGCCACCGGCCCTCGCCTGCTGGCCATCCCCGGCAGTGACGCCGCTAGGACCAAGGCAGCGCTCGCGACGGCGCTGCGCAGCGTGGCCGAGGGCGTCGGCGTATCGTCGGCGCATGTGACCTTCGCCGAGGCAGACGAGGTCGACACTCTCGAGGCCACAGGCTTCCTGCGCCGTACCGACCAGCAGTTTCACTTCTTCAACGAAGGCTTTGGCAACTATGATGACTTTCTCGCCACCTTGGCCTCGCGCAAGCGCAAGGCGCTGAAGAAAGAGCGGCGCGAGGCGCTGGCAGACGACATTTCGATCGAGCGCTTGACCGGCAAGGACATCACCGAGGCGCATTGGGACGCCTTCTTCGCCTTCTATGTGGACACCGGGGGCCGCAAATGGGGCCGCCCCTACCTGAACCGCAAGTTCTTCTCGCTGATCGGCGAACGCATGGCCGACGATGTGCTGCTGGTTATGGCCAAGCGCGGCGGGCGATACATCGCCGGCGCCATCAACTTCATCGGCTCCGACACGCTCTACGGCCGCAACTGGGGCTGCATCGAGGACCATCCCTTCCTGCATTTCGAAGTGTGCTACCATCAGGCCATCGACTTCGCCATCGAACGCAAGCTGAAGGTGGTCGAGGCCGGCGCGCAGGGCGAGCACAAGCTTGCACGCGGCTACAGGCCGGTCACCACCCAATCAGCGCACTACATCGTCCATCCCGGGCTTCGTCGCGCGATCGCCGAATATCTGGAACGCGAGCGGCGGGAAGTCGCTGAGATAAGCGAATATCTCGAATATCACGGCCCGTTTCGCCGCGACTGATCGCCACTCAGTGCGCGACTGATTTCGAAAACAGGTTGATGACGATGACGCCGGCCATGATCAGGGCAATGCCAATCAGCGCCGGCAGGTCGAGCGACTGGCGGAACCAGACCCAGGCAATTGCCGTGATGAAAACGATGCCGGCGCCCGACCACATCGCGTAGACAATGCCAACCGGCATCACCTTCAGGACCAGCGACAGGAAATAGAAGGCGGCTGCGTAGCCTGCGACCGTGACAAGCGATGGCAAAAGCCTGGTAAAGCCTTGTGTTTCCTTGAGCGCCGAAGTGGCGACGACCTCAAAGGCCACCGCAATGATCAGATAGATATAGGTCAACTCTGCTCCTCTCGGCCTCTCGCGGCTTGACGTCCGCAGCACCAGCGCCGAAACATCGACCACGAAACTGCAGCAAACGGGATAGGCCATGTCGAGCACCGCGTACGATCCAACCAACATCTTTGCCAAGATCCTGCGCGGCGAAATCCCCTCGCACCGGGTTTATGAAGACGACGCGGTGGTGGCCTTCATGGACGTGATGCCGCAAGGCACCGGCCACACGCTCGTGGTGCCCAAGGCACCATCGCGCAACTTGCTCGACGCTGACCCAGCGACGCTGGGCCAACTCACCATGGCCGTCCAGAAGCTGGCCAAGGCGGTCAAGGCTGCCTTTGCGGCCGACGGTGTGACGGTCATGCAGTTCAACGAACCTGCATCCGGACAGACGGTCTACCACCTGCACATCCACGTCATTCCGCGCTTCGAGGGCGTGCCGCTCAAGCCGCATACAGGGGACATGGAAAAGCCAGAGGTGCTTGCGGCAAACGCGGAGAAGATCAAGGCAGCGATTGGAGGTTAACCTCTGCCGCTGCCGATGGCCTCACATCTTCAGAACGAAGTGCGCGCTGAATTGCAGTGCGTCCAGTCAAATATCCTGCAAGTTTCCACAGCAGCACTACGCCGATGGCGGAGGCGTAAGCGTCGATGGCATAGTGCCAACCCAAGTGGACTGACCCGACAAAGATGGTCAATGCGAAAATCGCGGCGGCGACAGCCAGCCAACGGTTGACGTGGCGCGCGGCCAAAAAAAGCAAGACACACATTGCGTTGTGAATGGAGGGCATCGCTGAAATACCGGAAATAACGGTTGCGGTGTCATTGACGTAGGAGCCCCACAGCACCTCGCGAACATGCATTGTGGTCAAGCCCCAGGCTCCATCGACTAGCGCGAGGTTTTGCACCAAATCAGTGAAGGACGACGGGCCACCATAGACCCGATCATAGAAGATCGGACCGACAGAAGAAAAAGCAGTCGCGCAGGCAATGCCCAAAACGCCCCACACAAAGACATAAGTGAGCAAGAATTGGTGGCGAATGCCAAACCGATCCGGCATGCCGATGAGAACGGCAGTGGGCATGTAAACCGCGAAGAACCACAGGTAGTAAACCTTGTCCAATAAATATGTACCGGCACCGTATTCGAAAAAGTACTTGGAAATTTTCCATGGATCAAAGCCAAAATGAATGGATCGATCAATATTGGCAAAACTAACATCCAGGGAATACGGGTTAAATTCATCGATATTCGACTTGAAATGACTGAAAGAATTCATCACCATCGCTACCGACAAGGCAGCAGGTACAGCAATAATTGCAGTTCTAAATGTGAAAATATCCGACCAAAGATAACGAAAGCTATTGGACAAGGATCTGGTCCGAATGGTCTTTATTACAAGATAGGCGCATATAGCGATAGCCGATGACGCGACCAGAGGCTGCAAGCTTTGCAACCAAGTCTCTGAGATCATTGTCACCGCGTCCGGCAGCATCACAAGGCGCGCAGCTACGACCAATGCCGATGCCGCAAGCAACATGCCTTGGACCCGGCAGTTTAGCTTCAAAGCGGCAAGCGTCTGACCGAGACAATTTGCCAGAACGCGAACCAGTCGAAATCCAGGAGCGCTGAATTCAGCCGTCGCATCTTGTGCGCTCCATTCCTTCATCATTCGAACGTCACCACAGGATGACGCTGAAAACGGCAGCGATCCAGGAACCTGCCCGCGACGACCCAAGCTATTATCGCCACAACAATCCCACCGACCGCATCGGCGAAGTGATGGCCGCCATCAACCGGGGTTGACAGAATCACCGCGACGTTGAGAGCGAGCACAGGCCAAAACCAAAACCGTACTCGAACAAATGCCAGAACGATCAGCACTGAAAGCGTGCAGTGATAGGACGGGAAAGCGATTAGGCCACGCGGCTCGTCAAGTGAAATAAATCGTGCCAGGCCGCTACGGAGATCGAAAAATGCCTGTTTGTATTCCAGGTCCACGATCGGATTGTTCAACATCATGAATTCGGTCGACGGACGAATGGTCGCCAGCGCTCCGGCAGCCGGAAGGAGCGCCGAAATTACGATACAGATCAGCGCGCCGAGCATCACGGCGAAAACAAACCGCTGAACGCGTTCAACCTGCCCAATCAGCCCCAGAGCGACAACCGTCAGCGCCACCTGAGTCAATGTCGTGACATAGACGAGCGACGATAGCGTCCCAAGCCAGGGCCGCTCATTCACAAATCCGACATATGACAGCCAATCGAAGCCAATGGCAGCATCGAAAGCAGCCAGTTTGTCATCAATCAATGGCAGGTTGACTGATGTCATCAAAATGCTGAGTACAGCTGCGGCTGCTGTAAACGCTAGCAAGGCTGCCGTTTCAGCGCAAAGAACCTCAAAGCGCTTCATCGGACGCTTCACTCTATAGAACCAAGCGGTCGCGACAAGCAGGCTGCTGACGGCGGCAACCTTGAAAAGGCTGGCTATATCAAATTCAAAGTCGGTTCCGGCTATCCACACGGTGTCGATGACGACGATCGCAACGATGATGGCAAGTTTCATCACAAGTTGAACACCGATGACGGTGGCCAATGACGGCAAGCGCGTCGACGTCGAATGAACTTCAGCCATGCCTTGCCCCCAAACCCGGCGAGCAGATTAGGAAATAGCTGTTAAGTTGACGTGAATCGGACGTACCGTATTGGAATATGCAACCTGGCGTCGCACCAGCGTCAACGTGAGAGCCACATCCCCGCCAGCAAGATCACTTCGGCTGCGATAATGCCGACCAATATCTTTCGCCCGAGAAAAAGGTAGGCAAGAAAGCCGCAGGCGGCGGCGCCTATGCGTAGTGCCAGTGCTGTGTCGGCAAGCGCTCCACTGGGGAATACGATCAGATTGCCAATGACGGCGGCAACAAGTGCTGTGGCGAGCGCGCGTACCAGCACCAGAAGATCCGAGTCCTCGGAGATACGGTCGCCAAGATAGACGCCGAGGAAACGCCAGGCATCGGTGGCGAGCCACCCGCCAACAAGGATGAACAGGAACGGCCACCACCAGGTGTCGATCGAATCGAAGGTCATGCCGGCGCTCTCCGACGCGACAGGCGGTGGAAGACAAAGGCCAAGCCCCCGCCGATGAGCCCGGCGCCAAGCAGGTCGAAGCCAGGCACGACAAGGTGGAGCAGCGGGCCAAGGATGAGCCCCAGGACCATCGCCACATGCCCTGCCCGCTCACGCGCCGAACCCCACAGCGAAGTCAGGAAATACATCGGCGTGAGCAGGAAGAGTGCTGCGGAGACTGCCGGCGGCAGTTTGTCAGCGAGAAGATAGACGACGGCCGCGACAAACATGTTGAACAACACAAGCGTCGAGCCTAGACCGGCATAATAGCTGGTGCGCAGCTCGCGCGGGATACCGCGCAGCCGCTCCATGGCCAGCACCCAGGAGGTGACGGCAACGAAATGCGACAGGAAGTAAAGCACCCAGCGCGGTGTTTTCGGCCCGCGAAGCTCGGGCACGAGCGCCACCACCATGGGTGTCAGCCGGATCGACGACAGCGCGACGGCAAAGGCTGCCGCGGGCAGCGAGGCGCCCGACAGTATCGCGCCGATCAGCACGACCTTGGCCGGCAGCGCCCAGACCATGCCTACCATGAAGACGGTCTGAGCGAGCGTCAGCCCGGCCTCCTTGGCAAGCCCTGCGAAGCCGATGAAGGCGCTGGCAAGGATCAGGCCCGGGACGGAGAAAGCTGCGCGAGCACCGCGCAGATACCACAGGCGGCGTGTCGAAATACCAGGCGATGAAGATGCGTCGTCAGCAAGCATTGCCGAGGCGCATAGCATGAGCAATCGGCCAAGTCAGCGTTTAGTCTTTTTGGCGCAATGACTTGCGGCTTGTGACCGCAAAGGCAGCCATCGCGATGTCACGGCAACGACCGGAGAAAGGTGGATTTTAACGGTTTACGCACGGTCATTGTGCAGGTACGCGTTCTATGGGACGCGAGGAACAGCCACATCATGACAGGTGCATTTCTGCTCGTTTTGCAGGCGCTCATATACTTCGTGACCATGGCCGCGGTGTTCCATTCCCGCCACAGATATGGCATCGGGATCTTCGTTTGCGTGCTTGGGGTGATGCACTTCCTCGAGACCTATCTGGCGGCAGTTTTCTTCGTGCAACTGCCCTTCGGCCTGATCTCGCCTGGTTCGACGGTGATGTTTTCAGGCAAGCTGATGATTTTTCTGCTGCTCTACATCAAAGAGGACGCCGAAACGGTGCGCCAACCGATCTACGGGCTGTTGATCGGCAATTGCCTGATGGTGGCGCTTGCCTTGGTCCTGCGCCTCTATGGCGATGTCGCGCAAATGCCCGGACACCAGCCGGACCTGACCTTTCTGGACGACATGGGCGTCCTGATGATCTGGGGCACAGCGCTCCTCTTCCTAGACACCATCGCGCTGATCCTGATCTATGAAAAACTTGGGCAGCGCATCGCCAACACGCTGTTCAAACGCATTTTTCTCAGCGCAGCGCTTGTGCTCTCGTTTGACCAACTCATGTTCTTTTTCGGGCTTCATCTCGTGTCAGGCGTGCCTTTCAGCGCGCTCTACGGCGGCTGGATCGCCAAGATGGCGGCAGCGGCACTTTATAGCGCGCTGCTTGTCATCTATCTCCGCTACATCGAAACCAGCCCGGCACTAGCGGGCCCCGAGCCTCTGCTGAAGGTGTTCGACCGGCTGACATTCCGCCACCGCTACGAGGACCTGCTGCAGAAAACCGGCAAGGACACGCTGACAGGCACAAGCGACCGCGGCCAGTTCGAGACGGTTGCGCAATCGCTGATCGATCGGGCGCTGACGGATCGCAAACCGGTGAGCCTGTTGATGATCGACATCGATCACTTCAAGAGCATCAACGACCAGCACGGACATGTGGCGGGAGACAAGGTGCTCAAGGATGTCGCGCGTTCGTTGACCAGTTCTCTGCGCAGCGGCGACCGTCTGTTCCGCTACGGTGGCGAGGAGTTTGTAGCCGTCTGCCAGGACCTGAACGCTGGCGACGCTGCGATCCTCGCCGAGCGCCTGCGCGCCGCGGTCGAAGCCACAGCCTTCGCCGAGCCCGGCTTGCGCGCCACCGTCAGCATTGGTGTGGCGACGGTAGACAGCGGACCGATATCGGCCGAGCAGATGATCAGGGAAGCTGACACATGGCTTTATCGGGCGAAGAGACTCGGCCGAAATCGTGTCGAGAGTCCGGTTGTCGCCTGAGCCCCTGAACCCTGACAGCAAAAAAAGAAGCCCCGTTTCCGGGGCTTCTTCGTTTTGAGATCAACCCTTGCGGGGAAGTTGCGGAACCAGGCTGCGCTTGCCGCCATCCTTGCCCTTGGGATCGGGTTTGGGCTTCAACGACGCCACCGCCTTTTTGGCGACCGGCTTCTTGGCCGAAGCCTTCTTGAGCTTCGGACGGTCGGCCGGGTCTTCCTTCTTCGGTTTCACCGGCACTTCGTCGGCAAGTGTCTCGAGCTTCAGGCCGGTCTCGCCGGTTTCCTTCTTCTCGACGGTGACACGTACCGTGCCGCCCTTCCTGAGTTTTCCAAACAGCACCTCATCGGCCAGGGGCTTCTTGATGTGCTCCTGGATGACGCGGCCAAGCGGACGCGCGCCCATGCGTTCGTCGTAACCCTTTTCGGCGAGCCAGGCGATGGCATCCGGCGACAGGTCGAAGGTCACGCCACGCTCGGAAAGCTGCGCTTCCAGCTGCATGACGAACTTCTGCACAACCTGATGCACGACCGGCACCGGCAGCGAGCCAAACGGGATGATGGCATCGAGGCGGTTGCGGAACTCCGGCGTGAACAGCCGGTTGATCGCCTCGACATCGTCGCCTTCGCGTTTTGTCGACCCGAAGCCGATCGCCGCGCGCTGCGCGTCCGACGCGCCCGCATTCGTCGTCATGATCAGGATGACATTGCGGAAGTCGATCTGCTTGCCGTTGTGGTCAGTCAGCTTGCCGTGGTCCATGACCTGCAACAGGATGTTGAACAGGTCGGGATGGGCCTTTTCCACCTCATCGAGCAGCAGCACGCAATGCGGATGCTGGTCGACGCCGTCGGTCAGAAGACCACCCTGGTCGAAGCCGACATAACCGGGAGGCGCACCAATCAACCGCGAAACGGTGTGGCGTTCCATATACTCCGACATGTCGAAGCGGATCAGCTCGACGCCCAGCGACAAGGCCAGCTGCTTTGCCACTTCGGTCTTGCCGACGCCGGTCGGGCCGGAGAACAGGTAAGAGCCGATCGGCTTTTCCGGTTCGCGCAGACCCGCACGTGCCAGCTTGATCGCCGACGTAAGGGCCGTGATCGCGGTATCCTGACCATAGACGACACGCTGCAGTTCGACCTCGAGGCCGGCCAGCACCTTTTCGTCGTCGGCGGAGACGGTCTTCGGCGGGATGCGCGCCATGGTGGCGATCGTCGCTTCGATCTCCTTGATGCCGATGGTCTTCTTGCGCTTGTTTTCCGGCAGCAACATCTGCGAGGCACCCGTCTCGTCGATCACGTCGATCGCCTTGTCGGGCAGCTTGCGGTCGTTGATGTAGCGCGCCGAAAGCTCGACGGCGGCCTTGATCGCCTCGTTGGTGAATTTGACCTTGTGGAATTCCTCATAATAGGGCTTGAGGCCCTTCATGATCTCGATGGCGTCGTCGACCGTCGGCTCATTGACGTCGATCTTCTGGAAACGACGCACAAGCGCCCTGTCCTTTTCGAAGAACTGACGGAACTCCTTGTAAGTGGTCGAGCCGATGCAACGGATGGCACCCGACGACAGTGCAGGCTTGAGCAGGTTGGACGCGTCCATCGCGCCGCCCGAAGTGGCGCCAGCACCGATCACCGTATGGATCTCGTCGATGAACAGCACCGCACCAGGATACTCCTCGAGCTCCTTGACGACCTGCTTCAGCCGCTCTTCGAAATCGCCACGGTAACGCGTGCCGGCCAGCAGCGTGCCCATGTCGAGCGCGAAGATGGTGGCATCGAGAAGCACCTCGGGCACATCGCCTTCGACAATGCGCTTGGCGAGACCCTCGGCAATCGCCGTCTTGCCCACGCCGGGATCGCCGACATAAAGCGGATTGTTCTTGGAACGGCGGCACAGCACCTGGATGGTACGGTTGATCTCAAGCTCGCGGCCGATCAGCGGATCGATCTTGCCGGCGCGGGCCTTGACGTTGAGGTTGACGCAGTAGGCCGTGAGCGCGTCCTGCTGCTTCTTGTTCTTGCCGCTGTCTTCGCTTGCCTCGCCGTTCGGCCCATGCTGCTCCTCGTCCGCACCGCGGGGGGCCCGGCTTTCGGTGGCGCCGGGACGCTTGGCGATGCCGTGCGAGATGTAGTTGACCGCGTCATAGCGGGTCATCTGCTGTTCCTGCAGGAAATAAGCAGCATGGCTCTCGCGCTCGGCGAAGATGGCGACAAGCACGTTGGCACCGGACACTTCCTCGCGTCCGGACGACTGCACATGGATCACGGCGCGCTGGATAACGCGCTGGAAGCCCGCCGTTGGCTTGGAATCCTCGTCGTAGCCGGTGACGAGGTTATCGAGCTCGGTATCGATATAGGTGAGCACGGTCTGCTTCAGGTCGTCGAGATCGACGTTGCAGGCGCGCATGACAGCCGCTGCCTCATTGTCGTCGATGAGGGCGAGCAGCAGGTGTTCGAGCGTTGCATATTCATGGTGACGCTCATTGGCGAGCGTCAGCGCCTGATGCAGCGCCTTTTCGAGGCCTTGGGAGAAAGCCGGCATTCAATACCTCACTTCTTCTCCATCACGCATTGCAGCGGATGCTGGTTCTGTCTGGCAAAATCCATGACCTGAGACACCTTAGTCTCGGCCACTTCGAAGGTGTAGATCCCGCATTCGCCGACGCCATGATTATGGACATGCAACATGATGCGGGTAGCGGCCTCCCTGTCCTTCTGGAAGAAGCGTTCGAGCACATGCACGACGAATTCCATCGGGGTGTAGTCGTCATTGAGGATGAGCACCCGGTAGAGGCTCGGCCGCTTGGTTTTGGTCTTTGTACGGGTGATGACGGCGGTGCCACGGCCTGGACCGTTGCCTCCCTCGTCACCGTTCTGCATCCGCGCCACATCAAGTCTCGTGGCATCCAAGCCGGTCGTCAATCTGGTCCTGCCCTTCATCGTTTCCGACACACTTCGTCATGTAGGTGTCATCCGACGGATTTTAAGCCCTTCTGTCGTGCTGACAATACGGTGAGCAGGTTAGCAGGGCCTGATTTGCCATAAACGTGAAGCGCTTATGCAAAGAAAAACAAAAAACCCGGCTGCGCTGGCGCAACCGGGTCATGTCTGGCGGGTCTTATCTGGCGGGTCTTTCGACCCTGCCCCGCGAAATCGGGGATCAGCCTGTCACTTCGCCTTGGCGACGAGCGACTCAAAAGGCTTGTAGGCGTCCTTGGCCAATTCCGCATAAAGCTCGCCAAGCTTGGTCGCTTCGGCGACAAAACCTTCATAGGCCTGCTTGGCGTAGTCGGTCTGAATTTCGACGGCCTTTTCGAGCGACTTGACGCCGAGCAACTTCTCGAAGGTGGCAGCACCGGTCTCGAAGGTCTTCTTGGTGTAGTCGGTCGTCTCGGTGGCGATCGCCTGCGCACCCTTGGAGAGCGATGCGTAGCTCTTCAGGCCGTTGTCGACGAATTCCTTGCCGTATTTGCTGAAATCTTCATAGGTCTGGGTCATCGCTACATCCTTTTCGGGTTGGGAGCGCTGCGCTATGCGATTGTGCGATGCAGCCTAGATATTGTGCAGCGCACAAGATGTCAACTGACCCAGCGTCATTCCGCGTTGCCCGAGGCAACCGCCCTCATCGATAAAGTTAGACTAAAGCCCGAGCAAAAGTGTGAACGAGCCGGTTACCATAAACTTATTGGTAACGCTGTGACCCTACTGTGCAACGACACGGGGCAGGAACCTTTGCCGCCCTCATCAACAATAATTCAAGGGTGTAACAGTGCGTCAAGCGTTGCCGGGCAAAGTCCTCAAGTCGGCTATCTCCATCAAATCTTTCATGGTTTTCACTCTCGCCGCAGCCATCGGCCTGGCGTCCGCAGCCCCCACTTCGGCGGCGAAAGACAGCAGATACGCAGCAATCGTCATCGATGCCAACACCGGCGAGACCTTGCACTCGTCGAATGCAGATTCTCGCCGCTATCCGGCGTCGCTGACCAAGATGATGACCCTCTATTTGACCTTCGAGGCGCTGGCCAAGGGCCGGATCCAGAAGGACTCCAAGGTTGTCTTCTCCAAGAACGCCGCGGCGGAGCCGCCGACCAAGATTGGCGTGAAGGCCGGTGGTTCGATCACCGTTGAAGCCGCCATCTTGTCGCTGATCACGCGTTCGGCCAATGATTCGGCGACCGCGCTCGGCGAAATGCTCGGCGGCTCGGAAGCGGACTTCGCCCGCATGATGACGTCCAAGGCGCGCAGCCTCGGCATGAACGGCACCGTCTTTCGCAACGCCAACGGCCTGCCCAACACCGGACAGTTCACCACCGCGCGCGACATGGCCAAGCTCGGCATCGCCCTGCGCGAACATTTCCCGCAATATTACAGCTACTTCTCGACCCGCAGCTTTGCGTTTGGTCGCCAGCGGATCGCCAACCACAACCGTCTGCTCGGCCGCATCAAAGGCGTCGACGGCATAAAGACCGGCTACACCCGCGCTTCGGGCTTCAACCTCGTTTCCTCGGTGCAGGACGGCAATCGCCGGCTCGTCGCCGTGGTCCTGGGCGGCACCAGCGGCCCGAGCCGCGACAACCAGATGGCCCAGCTGCTCAACACCTACATTCCGCAGGCTTCCAAGCGCGGCGGCGGTGGCGACCTGATCGCCAAGACCGATACCCCTGCGTTGATGGCAAAGCTGCCCAAGAGCAATGCTCCGACGCCTGACAACCGGCCCGTGGCGAAAGCAATCGAAGTCGCCGATGCCTCCGATGACGAAGTCGTGACGTCCGACGCGGAAGTCGTGGCAGCAGTCCCTGCGCCGAAGCCGGTCATTGGCCTCGCTGCTCAGCCGAAGATTGCCATGGCCTCGACCGAGCGTTTTGGCGGCAAGATCCCCTTCCAGATCCGCAAGGCCAACGATCGCGCCCCAGCTGAACCTGCTGGCACTGAACAGGCCTATGCTGCCCCTGCTCCCGCTGTTGCTGCACTCGACCAGATGAAGACCGCCTCGCTGCCCTCGGGCTGGGCCATCCAGGTCGCTTCTTCGCCGAGCGAAGGCGAAGCCCGTGCGCTGCTCGACAAGACCGCCAAGCAGGTGCCGACGGTTCTCGCCGATGCTTCCGGCTTCACGGTGCCCTTCGAAAAGGGCGGAGTCACCTACTTCCGCGCCCGCTTTGCCGGCTTTGATTCCAAGGACTCCGCCTGGAATGCCTGCAACGCGCTCAAGAAGAAGAAGATCGCCTGCTACGCCATCGCGCAGTAGGCGCCTGCCACCTCCTGGAAAAGTTCTGTGTCGAAGGAGAGTTTAATGATGATCGGAGAGAAGGACGTCCTTGGCTTCGTTGATCCTCGCCGCGAGGAAAGACGAGCCTCCGAGGTCGGGATGCAGGCGCTGAATCAGTCGTCTATGCGCCTTGCGGACGTCCGCCGCGGCGGCCCCCGCTTCAAGACCAAGGACCTTGTAGGCCTCCTCCTTAGTCATGGCGCCAGAACCTGGCGCAACACGCTGCCCGTCGTCACGGTCAGGCTGCGCGTCTTCTCGCCAGACGGGAAAACGGCCGTCAAGATAGGTCTCAAGTAACTGACGGCTTTCCGGGTCACTGGAAAGCTCCTGATAAAGAGCCTTCAACTCGGTGAGCCCGAGCGAGGCCAAAGACTTGCCTTCCTGGCGGCCAGCCAGGACAAATCCCTGCAGGCCACCGCTGTCGTGATCCAGCTCCATTTCAAGAGCCGCGGTGCGAACCGTGGAGCGCCTGCCTGGCGTCTTGCTGGCCGAGCCGCCCCTTTTGCTTGCCGCGTACCAGGCCAAGGCGGCCGAGATCAGGCCGCCACCGACAGCCGCGCGGCCCAACAGCAGCAGTATCAGGCCGACAAGCCCTAGCGTCATCGGACCTGCGACCTTCAGGGCATTGGCAAGCTGGGTGGCGTCGGCCCGCAGGAAAGCGGTAACAGCCAACGCCGAAAAAAGCAGGGCCGCTGCGATGGCGGCAAAAACTGTCATGGCGCCTTGCCACTCCTCAGATGCTCGATCATCAATATATCTTCCGGACGGCCCCTTGCCTCCAGCGCCTTGATGCCGCCGGTGGCGAACACGGCAACCGCCGACAGGAGCTTGGACAAGGTCGAAGCTGCCTTGCGGTCAAAGCGGAACCAGGCGCCCTTGGACAGGCGCGCGATCTCCTTGAAGGCGCGCTCGGCCCCGGCGTCGTGGCCCTCCTGGAAAATGAAAGCCGGAACGCCGAGCAAACCGAGCTTGCCAGCTTTCTCAGCCAGTTCGTCGATGTTTTCTTCCATCGCATCGCCGATATAGACCAGCGCGTCGACCTTGGCGTTCGCCGTTTCCTTGAGCGTGTGCGCCAGAACCTTGCCGACCTGCGTCTGGCCGCTGCGGCACTGGATCGACGTCATCAGCTGCTTGAGGGAAGCTGTCTCGGCGACGAATTTCGACGCGCGGCATTCGCCGAGCCCACGGAAATAGACAAGTTGCACATTCAACCTGCCGGTCTTGCCCACAGCGTCGAACATCTGGCCCTGGACCTCGCAGGCGAGATCCCAGGTCGGCTGGCGGCTCATGGTGGCATCAAGCGCCAGAACCAGGCGACCATTGGCCTTGCCGGTGGCAAGCGCCCGGGCCTGGCGCACGAAGGCATCTATGGCAGCGGAGTCCGATCGGCGCTCGGCCGGCGGACGATTTGCTGAAGTAACCGGAGGTTTGTTTTCGTCGCTCATCGACAATCAAGATGTGGCGGCGCGCGTCCGCTTGCAAGCCCGACATTGCGTGCTGCTGTCACTGCTTTAGAGCAGTCCGAGTTCGGCCAATTCCAGACGCAGTTTTGGCGGCATTTCAGCAAGTGCTGCGTTGCCTTGGCCGAGATCCGCCGGCGCGTCGGCAATCTTGAGGTAACGCCAGCCCTGAAAGGCGCGGCGCGGCTGCCAGTCGGTGCGCACGACTGTGGGATCCAATATGAGATGGCAGCGCGAAATGCCCTCCCCATCGACGAACGGACGGATTTCGAGCAGGCGCTGGCGGCACTGAACGTTGCCCTTGATCACCCAGTAGAGCGAACCGCCTGCGGTCAGTTCAGGGCCACGGGTCGGTACCATGCGGGTGGTATGCAACTGCTCGACCGGATCGCCGGCGCGGCGACGCTCGTCCAGCCGGAAGGCGATCCATTCCTCGAGATCCTCGACGCTGTCGCAACCGACGCAGAGCTTGATCATGTTCAGTGACATGGTCTGAAAACTAACGCCTCCAGCCGACGCATTCAACGCCGGCAGCGGTTTTGCACAGGCTCGCCTGTTGGACCAGGCTCAGCACTCGACGACGTTGACGGCCAGGCCGCCTAAGCTGGTTTCCTTATATTTCTCGCTCATGTCCATGCCGGTCTGGCGCATGGTCTCGATTGCGGCGTCGAGAGGCACGAAATGCTTGCCGTCGCCCTTGATGGCGAGTGAGGCGGCAGTCACCGCCTTGACCGCGCCAAGCGCGTTGCGCTCGATGCACGGCACCTGCACCAGCCCACCGATGGGATCGCAGGTCATGCCGAGATGGTGTTCGAGCGCGATCTCGGCGGCGTTCTCGACCTGCTCGGGCGAGCCGCCCATGACAGCGCAGAGGCCCGCAGCGGCCATGGCCGACGCTGAGCCGACCTCGCCCTGGCATCCGACTTCGGCACCCGAGATCGATGCATTGGTCTTGATGATGCCACCGATGGCGGCGGCCGTGAGCAAGAAGTCGCGAATGCTGTCCTTGTCGGCCTCGACGTGGAAATGCAGCCAATAGCGCAGCACGGCAGGCAGGGTGCCGGCTGCACCATTGGTCGGTGCGGTCACGACGCGGCCACCGGCGGCGTTCTCCTCGTTGACGGCCATGGCGTAGATCGACAGCCAGTCATTGGCGAGCAGCGGGTTGGGTCGGTTCTGGCTCCACTGCTCCTGCAACTTGTCATGCAGCTGGCGCGCCCTGCGGCGCACTTTCAGGCCGCCCGGCATGATGCCCTCCTGCGACAGGCCACGATCGATGCAGCGGCTCATCGCGTCCCAGACCGCGTCGAGACCGGCATCGAGCTCGGCGCGCGGCATATGGGTTTCTTCGTTGGCCCGCTTCATCTCGGCGATGGACAGTCCGCCGCGCGAAGCCATGGCGAGCATCTCGACGGCATTGGCAAAGGGGTATGGCACGCGCTTGCCCGCGGCGGGTGCCGCAGTCTTGGCCTTCATGCGCTGCAGCTCTTCTTCGGAAACGACGAAGCCGCCGCCGATCGAATAGTAGATGCGCTTGAGCAGCAGCCGGTCGCCGGAATCATAGGCGTAGAACGCCATGCCGTTGGCGTGGCCGAGCAGCGGCGTCTTCTTGTCGAGCACCAGATCGATGGCGGGATCGAAGCGATAGGATGGATGGCCGGGCGGCGACACGCTTTTGTCACGCGAGATCTGCGCGACGAGCCCATCGGTCTGGTCAGGGTCGACCGTCACAGGCGTCAGGCCATTGAGGCCGAGCATGACGGCGCGGTCAGTGCCATGGCCGACACCGGTATAGGCGAGCGAACCGTGCAGGCTTGCGCCGACCCGGTCGACCTTTGCGCCTGCGGGACGCGGCCAGTCGCCACCGAGGATCTCGTCGAGAAAACGCGCGGCCGCCGTCATCGGCCCCATCGTGTGCGAACTCGACGGACCAATGCCGATCTTGAACAGGTCGAATACCGAAAGAAACAAATCTCACTCCCTGCGACGGCGGCTTGTATCGCATATGTATACGATCATTCCGCCCTTTTCACGTTCTGAGCTAGACGTGATCCGACGTGGGTTGCTCAGCGCGCGACATTTGAAAAAACAGCTGATCTGCGCAAGGCCACGATGCAAAAAAGCGCGGCCTGAACCGCGCTTATTGTATCCAATCCTGAAGGGCTATTGATCAGCCTGCTGCCACGACCGCTGCATTTTCAGCGCCGCTGCTTACCAGCCAGGCAAGAACAAGAAAAACCGCAAAGCCAATCACTGCCTTGGCCGTAAGGCCCCAGCAGGATTTCTGAACGCCGTCATCCATGATGTATCGCAAAACCCTTGTGGTTCGGTGAGCCGGCGCTGTGTCCGCTATTCCAGCTCGTCCCGAGTGGGAGTGCTGGATACGACTTTGCCGTCGCCTTCGCAACTGCAAAAAATGGCGAAAGCATGGCGAAATCTGCATGGCAGCCATGCCGCCTTCAACTCAATTTTAATTGAATCAGATACTTATGCCAAATTGGTCGTTCATGGATCTTAAACACCTGTGACGACACCACGGCAGGTGGGCATACTCGAAATCCGACGGATAGCCGTGCTAGTTTCCCGCCGATGATCAACGATTCCTTCTCCATGACCGGCCCGTTGAGCGGCCTCGACGTTGCAGCGCTGGCATTTTTCCTCGCTGGCTGGATATTTCATGCGCTTGGCGCCGAGGGGCATATCGTCAAGCGCCTGTCGCTGACGCGCGCAATGAATGCCCAACGTGCTGCCTGGATGGCAACGATGGCACGGCGCGAGGTCAGGATCGTCGACACATCGATCATGAACGGCCTGCAGCAAGGCACCGCCTTTTTTGCCTCGAGCTCGCTGATTGCTGTTGGCGGCTGCTTTGCCTTGCTCGGTGCGTCCGACCGCGTGATCGCCATATTGAGCGATGTGCCGCTGGCGGGAGCCACGGCGCGCCCGCTGTTCGAAATCAAGGTGATCGGCCTGATCATCATCCTTGCCTATTCGTTCTTCAAATTCGGCTGGGCCTACCGGCTGTTCAACTATTGCTCGATCCTGATTGGGGCGGTGCCCCAGCTGGGCAACCGCAGTGAGCCCGATGCAGCGATCGATACGACGGTGTTGCGGGCGACCCGCATGAACCAACTCGCGGGCAAGCACTTCAACGCTGGCTTGCGCGGCGTCTTCTTTTCGATCGGCTATCTCGGCTGGTTCGTCGACGCGCGCGTCTTCTTCGTCACGACAGCCGTGCTGCTTGCCGTGCTGATCAGGCGCCAGTTCTTCTCAGAAGCCCGCCAGGCAGTGCTGATTCAGGACCCTGGG
The DNA here is from genome assembly GCF_056398585.1 of Aminobacter sp. 01T433. NCBI lineage: Bacteria > Pseudomonadati > Pseudomonadota > Alphaproteobacteria > Hyphomicrobiales > Phyllobacteriaceae > Aminobacter > Aminobacter sp. 01T433. Next base: position 113,090 of record NZ_JBFTPR010000012.1, on the reverse strand, counting down.
CCCGGGAACGGCCTGTCGATCCGGCCGGACAGCCAGTAGGCCACCAGGCCGACCCATTCGCGCATGGCCATCGTGGTGTTCTGCAACGAATCGGCTGGATTGTCGGTGAACAGGCCAACGCCCTCCTGACCCGATGTGCGGTAATCCACCGGCCAGGCAATGACCGGAAATCCGGCTTTGGCAAACAACGCCATCGATCGCGGCATATGGAAGGCCGAGGTGACGAGCAGCCAGGTTTCGCCTGGCTTGGGCGTCACGAGCTCCTTGGAGAACATCGCGTTCTCATAGGTGTTGCGCGATCGGTTTTCGAGGATGAGCCGGTCGCGAGCCACGCCAAGAGCCTGGAGCAGGCGCGGTGCGGTATCGGCATCGCCCTCGCCGTCCAGCGTGAGCGACCCATTGCCACCTGAAACGACGATCCTGGCATCAGGATAGCGGCGCGCCAGGATCGCGGTCTCGACCATGCGGTCGCCACCGCTGTTGAGCTCATAACCGCCGCGCGCAAGATTGATCGCGCCTTCGAAACCACCGCCGAGCACGACGATGCCGTCAACCTTGGTTGGCGCTACCGGACGCTGATAGCGCTCTTCCAGAGGGTTGAGCATCAACGAGCCGAGCGAGGTCCAGGTGGCAAGCGCCAGGATCAACAAGGACACGAAGGCCGTGGTGCGAAAGAAGCGCCGGCGGCCGAAGAAGCTGGCAACGAGCCCGGCCGCAAGCAGGAAGATCGCGAAATTGAGCGGCTGGGCGAAGAACCAGAAGATTTTGGAAAGGTAAAAGAACATCCATTCAAGGCAGGCGCTATGCGCCTACCACCACTTTTCCGGCTGGAAACGTCCTGCCGCCTGCTCGATGACATGGGCTGTCTGGAACAGCGTCTCCTCATCGAACGGACGGCCGATCAGCTGCAAGCCGAGCGGCAGGCCGTTGCCGTCGAGGCCAGCGGGAACCGCGATGCCTGGCAGGCCGGCCATATTCACCGTCACGGTGAAGATGTCGTTGAGGTACATCTTGACCGGATCGGCGGCCATGTCCTCGTCGGCGACGCCGAAGGCGGCTGACGGTGTGGCCGGCGTCAGGATGACATCGACGCCAGCGGCAAAGGCCAGCTCGAAGTCGCGCTTGATCAGCGTGCGGACCTTCTGGGCCTGGAGGTAATAGGCGTCGTAGTAGCCGGCCGACAGCACATAGGTACCGATCATGATGCGGCGCTTGACCTCGCGGCCAAAGCCGGCGGCGCGGGTGTTTTCGTACATCTCGATGATGTCCTTGCCCGGCATACGCAGGCCATAACGGACACCGTCGTAGCGGGCGAGGTTCGATGAGGCTTCGGCGGGCGCCACGATGTAATAGGCCGGCAGCGCGTATTTGGTGTGCGGCAGCGAAATGTCGACGATCTCCGCGCCGGCATCCTTAAGCCAGGCGATGCCCTTCTGCCAAAGTGCCTCGATATCGTCAGGCATGCCTTCGACGCGGTATTCCTTGGGAATGCCGATTTTCATGCCCTTGAGAGACTTGCCGATTGCCGCTTCGTAATCTGGAACCGGCAGGTCGACGGAGGTGGTGTCCTTGGCATCGACCGAAGCCATCGACTTGAGAAGGATCGCCGCATCGCGCACGTCACGGGCGATCGGGCCGGCCTGGTCGAGCGACGAGGCGAAGGCCACGGTGCCCCAGCGCGAAACGCGGCCATAGGTCGGCTTGATGCCGACTGTGCCGGTGAAGGCGGCCGGCTGGCGGATCGAACCGCCGGTGTCGGTGGCGGTGGCGCCGGCACACAGGAAAGCCGAGACCGCGGCGGCCGAGCCACCGGAGGAACCGCCTGGAACCAGCTGCTTGTTTGAACCACCCGCGCGCCACGGATTGATCACGGGGCCGTAATAGGACGTCTCGTTGGACGAGCCCATGGCGAACTCATCCATGTTGAGCTTGCCCAGCATGACCGCACCGTCGGCCCAAAGATTGGCCGTCACTGTCGATTCGTAGCGCGGCTTGAAGCCGTCGAGCACATGGCTGCAGGCCTGGGTGTGCACGCCTTCGGTGGCGAACAGGTCCTTGATGCCAAGCGGGATGCCCTCGAGCGCACCGCCCTCGCCCCTGGCGAGCCTGGTGTCGGAAGCCTTGGCCATTTCGCGCGCCTTGTCGGGCGTGGTGGCGATGTAGGCGTTGAAGATCGGATTGGCCTGCTCGATCGCCGAGACATAGGCTTCGGTCAGCTCGGAGGCTGTAATTTCCTTGCCGCGCAGCTTCTCGCGCGCTTCGGCAATCGTCAGTCTGGTCAGTTCGGTCATGGCGAAATCACTTCGGGTCACGCAGCCGAAAGCTGCTTCTGATAGAATACGGAATAAGGCGAATCCGGATAGTCGAGCACCGGACCACAGCGGGCAAAGCCCGCTTTTTCATAAACGGCCCAGGCCGCAGGATGCCGGTCACCGGTTTCAAGGACAAGCGTATCGAGTTTCTCGGACGCGGCGGCGTTGATGATTTCGGCGAGGATCGTCTTGCCGACGCCCCGGCCTTGCCATTGCGGCCGTGTGAACATGCGTTTCACTTCACCGACGCCAGCCGAATGCCGCTTTAGCGCCCCACATCCGACCACCTTGCCCTGATCGCGCGCGATCCAGACGGTGACAGACGGATCGGCCATCTGCTCGACGGTGAGGTGATAGCAGGCTTCCGGCGGCGAGAGCGTATGCAGGACGGTGTTCAGCTCAGCGACAAGCTCGCGAACTTCGTCCTGCAATGGGCTTTCGACAGCGATGGTGACCAAGGCCTACTCCAACACTTTCGGCACGAGGAAGAAGTTCTCGTCAGTGGCCGGCGCATTGGCGACGATATCGGCGGCCTTGTTGCCATCGGTCACCGCATCGACGCGCTTTTTCATCTCCATCGGGGTGACCGATGTCATGGGTTCGACGCCGGAGACATCGACCTCATTGAGCTGCTCGACAAAGCCGAGGATCGCGTTCAATTCGCCGGTCATGCGCTGGGCATCGTCTTCGCTCACCGCAATTCGGGCAAGATGCGCGACGCGCTTGACGGTCTTGAGATCAACGGACATCGAAAACTCCGGAAAGCCGGTAAATTGGTCTGGTCGGGCTATAACGGCGCTGCGCGCGCGGCGCAACATGGATGATCATGCTCACGGCATGGTGACGCCGGCGCATTGGTAATAAGTCCCGGCATTGTCGGTCTGGCCGCCCTCAGGATCGACGTCGCGGACCGATGAGAGCTCCAGTTGCGTCGGGCTCAGTTCAAGGATGGAAAGCACGTCGGGAAACAGGTGGCCAGGCTCCTGGCACAAAGCGGTCACCGCCCATGCAGGCGAGCGCGTTGCGCGGGTGACGTTGATGAATTCGCAATTGTATTCGACGCTTTCGATGCCGCGTGCCGACAGCACCAGGCTCCCGGCATCGATCACCGCCTGCAGCGATTCTTTCTTGGCCTGGGCGCAGAGCTCCTCGGATTGCAGATAGACGCCCTTGATGACGTCCTCGGCGGATGCCGCCGAGGGGGAGAACACAAAAGCTGAAAACGCTACGAAAGATCGCCAGTTTTTCATCGCCAATCCCCCATCCCGCCGCCTGCGGCGCGCGATCAAATGTCTATAGCTACACCTACTTTTGGAAGCACCACATCGACGCCCGAGCCTTCGAGGCCATCGACGAATTTTTCCGCCGTCTGGTCGATGATCGGGAAGCTGGCAAAATGGCACGGCACCACCGTTTCGAACTTGAAGAAACGCCGGCAGGCAAGGGCTGCCACCGCACCGCCCATGGTGAAGCGGTCGCCGATCGGCACGATACCGATGGCCGGCTCGTGCAGTTCGTTGATCAATGCCATGTCCGAGAAAATGTCGGTGTCGCCCATGTGGTAGAGCGTGCGCTCTTCGGCGAAATGCAGCACCAGGCCGCCAGGATTGCCGAGATAGGTGTTGGTGCCGCTGGGACCACTGGCCGAAGACGAATGCTGGGCGGCAACGAAGGTGGTGGTGAAGCTGCCGCAATCGACGGTGCCGCCGATATTGCCGGGATTGATCTGCTTGTCGCTGACGCCTTGGCCCACGAGATACATGCAGATCTCGAAATTGGCGACGAGCATGGCGCCGGTCATCTTCAAGATAGCAGCGGCATCGCCGATGTGATCGTTGTGGCCGTGGGTCAGCAGCACATGGGTGACGCCCTCCGCAGCTTGCTCCCAGGATTTGCCCCACGAAGGATTGCCGCTCAGGAACGGGTCGATCAGGATCTTGGCGCCCGCCACTTCGATGCGGAACGCCGAATGTCCGTACCAGGTCAGTTTCATCGTTTCGGCACTCCTCGCAATTTCGTTGTCTAAAGGATAGAACGCGCCAAGCCTCTGTCAAAGGGGCTGGAGCCTGTTCCATTCCGAATGAATCGGAATGAGCTCTATATATTCTTGGTGGAGCATGAACTTTTCCGAAAATCGGCTCCGTTCATGCTCTGTGTCAAAAGGAACACCGCTTGGCCATCGCCACCATTGAAGAATTGCCTGCGCTGCTTGCCGGCGGCAAGACGCTGGCCGGGCTCGACCTTGGCGACAAGACGATCGGTGTGGCGGTATCAGATCGCAGCCTGTCGTTCTCGCATCCGCGCCCGGTCATCATCCGCAAGAAGTTCACCCTCGATGTCGCAGCACTGCTGGCCATGCTGGCCAAGGAAAACACCGGCGCGATCGTGATCGGCTTGCCGATCAACATGAACGGCTCCGAAGGCCCGCGGGCGCAAAAGTCGCGCTCGTTCGTGCGCAACGCAGCCAATTTGACCGACTTGCCATTCATCTTCTGGGACGAACGACTGTCGACTGTGGCAGCTGAGCGCGTGCTGATCGAGATGGATGTGTCACGCAAGAAACGCGACGGGCGCATCGATTCGGCCGCAGCCGCTTTCATCCTGCAGGGAGTGCTTGACCGGCTTCAGACGCTCGGCGCCGATTCGGCTGAAAAGTAACGCGTCCGCAATACCCTGACCCGCTCGGCGATCAGCTTGCGGCGGCGGTATGCCCAGATCGCCAGAATGATCAGCGTGTCAACGAGGAACGCCTTGCCCATCATCCATGGAATCGTCGCGGGATCGACGCCGAGCAATTCGCCGTAGAGTTCGAAGATGGCAAGGTTGAACTGGCGCGAGAGCATCCAGTAGCCGAAATGCATGTCGTTGATCGACGCGAAGTACCAGCCCCAGAAAAGCACCAGCGGTGCTGCCCAAATTGCAAAGATATAGCGCATCAGACGCACTCCTCCGCACGCGACTTCGCGACATCAGTGTCCGGCAAGTGGGTGGCAACGGCCCGCATTGGGAATCCTGCTTCTTTGCAAAAGACAGTGAGCCCTGCGTTCACGCCATGCAACGTAAACCATTCATTAAGGTTAACAGCTAAAGGCTAGCGCCAACTTCGCCTGGACCGCGAAAACGTGGCTTCAGTTCTCAGCCTACCTGTGGATACAGCGTGTCGATGATCAGCCGCGAATCGTGGCGGGCATCGAGCATGCCGTAAGTGCCGCGCCATTGGCCGGCGAGACGGGTCTCAATGAAGGCATCGGCGATGCGCCCTGCCCCCATGCGACGCAGCTCCGCGGCTGCTGCCGAAATGGCGAGCTGTTCGGTGAGAATGCGTGCCGAGCCCTCGTCGGACTTTGCAACCTGCATCGCGGCCCTGAGAACGCCTGATATGCTGCGCCCACCCGCGCCGAGGTCACGTTCGATACCGGCAAGTACATCTTCGAACAGGCCTGGCGCGCGCTCGAGCACTCGCAGCACGTCGAGCGCCATGACGTTGCCCGAACCTTCCCAGATCGCGTTGACTGGGGCCTCGCGGTAGTATCGCGCCAGTGGCGCTTCCTCGACATAGCCATTGCCGCCGAGGCACTCCATCGCTTCATAGAGAAGAGCCGGCGCGATCTTGCAGACCCAGTATTTGACGACAGGCGTCATGGCGCGCGCAAAGGCCGCCTCGCCTCGGTCGGAAGCTGCTTCGTCAAAGGAGCGCGCCAGCCGGAAGGCAAGCGCGGTCGCGCCAGCCACATCGAGCGCCATGTCCGCGAGCACGCGCTGCATCAAAGGCTGGTCGACGAGATTGGCGCCGAACACCTGGCGATGGCGCGTGTGGTGGACAGCCTCCGCGAGCCCCGCCCGCATGAGAGCCGACGAGGCGACCGCGCAATCGAGCCGCGTCAGCGTCACCATATCCATGATGGTCTTGATGCCGCCGCCGGGCTCGCCGACCAGATCGCCGATGGCACCCTGGACCTCGACCTCGGCGGAAGCATTCGAGCGGTTGCCGAGCTTGTCCTTGAGGCGCTGGAATTCCAGCCCGTTGGCCGTGCCATCACTGAGGATGCGCGGAACGAGGAAACAGGTAAGCCCTTCCGGTGCCTGTGCCAGCATCAAGAAAGCGTCGGACATCGGTGCCGACATGAACCATTTGTGGCCGCTGAGCCGGTAAAAGCTGCCCCCGGCGCGCTCAGCCTTGGTGGTGTTGGCACGCACATCAGTGCCGCCCTGCTTTTCGGTCATGCCCATGCCGAGCGTCAGCCCAGCCTTTTCGATCGGCGGCTTTTGCGCCTGATCATATTTGCGGGTGGTGACGCGCGGCGCCCATTCGCGGAACAACTTCGGGCTCGCCATCAGTGCGGCCAGCGAAGCGTTGGTCATGGTGATCGGGCACAGATGCCCGCATTCGAGTTGTGCTGTAAGATAAAAGCGCGCGGCACGGACCTGGTGGCGGCGTCCGGTTTCGGTCCCGCCGTTTTCCCACACCGAAGAATGCAGCCCGCCTGTTATCGAGCGCCGCATCAGCGCGTGATAGGCAGGGTGGAACTCGACCTGGTCGATGCGACGGCCCTGACGGTCGTGCGTCTTGAGCTTCGGAACCTCGCTGTTGGCCAGCCGCGCAAGGTCCTGCGCCTCCTGGTTCAAGACGAAACGGCCCAGCCCGTCCAGGTCGCGGCGGACCGGCTCGGAAAAGCTCTCTGCAATCTGGATCAGCAGTGGATCGCCGCGCCAGGCATTGCTGCCCGTCAGCGGAGGGGGCTGGTTCGGCACGTCCTGCGTCACGCCTTGTCCTTCATCGGTGTGGGCGACGGGCACGAATCCGCAGCCATGGCCGGCTTTATAACTGAAATGCTTATCGATAGCTTATGGCCCAGCTTGGAAGCGACGAAAATCCCGTGGGAGAACTTTCATCAATGAAATGCCGGCTTGCGGGTCACTTAAGCACAGCCTATAGCACCGCCTTGAGATGACAGACCTTTCGTCCCTGCCGCCCTACCCGCACCGCCATCTTCTTGGCATCCGCGACCTTTCCCCATTGGATATCGAAATATTGCTCGACCGCGCCGACGCGGCCGTGTCGATTTCGCGCCAATCGGAGAAAAAGACCTCGACGCTGCGCGGTAGAACCCAGATCAATCTGTTCTACGAAGCCTCGACGCGTACGCAGTCGTCGTTCGAGCTTGCGGGAAAGCGCCTCGGCGCCGATGTCATGAACATGTCGGTGGCAAGCTCTTCGGTGAAGAAGGGCGAGACGCTGATCGACACGGCGATGACGCTGAACGCGATGCGGCCCGACATACTGATTATCCGCCACCAGTCGGCGGGAGCAGCAGCCCTGCTTGCGCAGAAGGTCGGCTGCTCGGTGGTCAATGCCGGCGACGGCGCGCATGAACACCCCACGCAGGCACTGCTCGACGCGCTGACCATCCGCCGCGCCAAGGGCGGCATTGCCCGCCTCACAGTGGCGATCTGCGGCGACATCCTGCATTCGCGCGTCGCACGCTCCAACATCCTTTTGCTCAACGCGCTTGGAGCGCGCGTCCGCGTCGTCGCACCTTCGACACTGCTGCCCTCCGGCATCGCCCAGATGGGTGTCGAGGTGACGCAGTCGATGGCCGATGGCCTCAAGGACGCCGATGTCGTCATGATGCTGCGCTTGCAGCGCGAGCGCATGGCCGGCGCCTTCGTGCCGTCGGTGCGCGAGTACTTCCGCTACTACGGCCTCGATGCTGAAAAGCTGAAGGCGGCCAAGCCCGACGCGCTGGTGATGCACCCCGGCCCAATGAACCGCGGTGTCGAGATCGCATCGGAAATCGCCGACGGTCCGCAAAGCGTGATCCAGGAACAGGTGGAAATGGGCGTCGCCGTCCGCATGGCGGTGATGGAAGCACTGCTCGACTCACGCCGCAATCGCGACGGACACAACGCATGAGCATCACGGTTTTCCAGCGCGCCCGCATCGTCGACCCCTCGCGCGGCATCGATGAGATCGGCTCTGTCATCGTCGATGGCAAAAGGATCGTCGCGGCCGGTGCCGAGGCGCTCAACCAGGGAATTCCCAGCGGCGCCGAAGTTATCGACTGCGCTGGCAAGGCTATTGTGCCTGGCCTGATCGACGGCCGTGTCTTCATCGGCGAACCGGGTGGCGAGCACCGCGAAACGATTGCCTCGGCAAGCGTCGCTGCTGCGTCAGGTGGTGTCACATCCATCGTCATGATGCCCGACACCGACCCGGTGATCGACAATGTCGCACTGGTAGAGTTTGTGCTCAGGACCGCCAAGGAAACTGCATCGGTCAATGTTTTCCCGGCTGCGGCGATTACCAAGGGGCTCGACGGCCACGAGATGACCGAGTTCGGTCTGCTGCGCGAAGCAGGTGCCGTCGCTTTCACCGACGGCCGCCATACGATCGCCAGTTCGATGGTGATGCGCCGAGCGCTGACCTACGCTCGCGACTTCGACGCGGTGATCGCGCATGAGACGCAGGATGCAGATCTTGCCTCGTCGGGCGTGATGAACGAAGGGCTTTACGCCAGTTGGCTTGGGCTGTCGGGCATTCCGCGCGAGGCCGAAACCATTCCGCTGGAACGAGATCTGGCGCTGGCTCGGCTGACGCGCGGCAATTACCACGCCGCCAAGATTTCGACCGCCATGGCGGCAGCCGCTGTTTTGCGTGCCAAGGCCGATGGCGCCAAGGTCACCTCGGGCGTTTCGATCAACAGCCTGTCGCTCAACGAAAACGATGTCGGCGAATACCGCACCTTCTTCCGCCTGGCGCCGCCTTTGCGTGCCGAGGAAGACCGCATCGCCATGGTCGAGGCGCTGAAGAACGGTACGATTGATCTGATCGTCTCCTCGCATGACCCGCAGGATGTCGACACCAAGCGCCTGCCCTTCGCCGATGCCGCCGTCGGCGCGATCGGGCTGGAGACGCTGCTGGCTGTGGCATTGCGCCTGCATCACAATGATGACGTGCCTTTATTGCGCATCATCGAAGCGCTTTCGACCGCCCCGGCAAAACTGTTCGGCCTGCCTGGTGGCACGCTGAAGCCTGGGGCGATTGCCGATTTGGTGCTCATCGATCTCAACGAGCCGTGGGTGGTGCGAGAGGCCGACATTCGTTCGCGTTCCAAGAACACCTGCTTCGAAGGCGCCAGGCTGCAAGGCAAGGTCTTGAAAACCTTGGTCGCTGGACGCACAGTGTTTTCGGCCTGACGGGCCACGGGGGAGTAGACGTATCTTGATGCCGGATGACATTTTTCCGACGGCGCTGCATGTCCTGATTGCCGCTGCCGTGTTCGGCTATCTCTTGGGTTCGATTCCATTTGGTTTGCTGCTGACGCGCGCAGCCGGCCTCGGCGACGTGCGCAAAATCGGCTCCGGCAATATCGGCGCAACCAACGTGCTGCGCACCGGCAACAAGAAGCTGGCGGCCGCAACTCTGCTGCTCGACGCGCTCAAGGGCACCGTAGCCGTGGTTATCGGCGCATACTGGAGCCACGATGCCGCCATCGCCGCCGGCTTCGGCGCTTTCATCGGCCATCTCTATCCGGTCTGGCTTGGCTTCAAGGGCGGCAAAGGCGTCGCCACCTATCTCGGCGTGCTGTTTGGCCTGTCGGGGACCGGTGCGCTGGTCTTCGCCGTGACCTGGCTGCTGGTCGCCTTCGTCAGCCGCTATTCGTCGCTCGCCGCACTGGTCGCAGCTGTTGCGGTGCCGATCGCACTTTATATGATCGACATGCCCAAGGCCGCGAGCCTGCTGACGTTGATGAGCGTCATCGTCTTCTTCCGCCACCGCACCAACATCTCACGGCTGCTTGCCGGCACAGAATCGCGGATCGGGTCAAAGGGATGAGCCAACCCGCCGCCGGGCCGCATCTCAGCGACCGGCAGCGGCTTCATTGGCTGCGCCTCATCCGCACCCCAAATGTCGGCCCGGCTAGTTTTCGCGGGCTGATCGATCGTTTTGGCTCCGCCGAAACCGCAATCGAAATGCTGCCCGAGGTCATGATGTCGGGCGGGGCGAACAGGCTGGTTCGCACTCCCTCCGTCGCCGAGGCCGAAGCGGAACTGGAGCTGGCTCGCAAATGCGGGGCGCGCTTCGTGGCCATCGGCGAGCACGACTATCCCCAAGTGCTCAAGCGCATCGACAATCCGCCGCCGCTGCTCGCGGTCAAAGGCACCAGTGCCGTCTTTGGTCTGCCGCCCGTGGCCATCGTCGGTGCGCGAAACGCCTCCCTTGCCGGCATCAAGATGGCGCGGGTGCTGGCCGCAGAACTTGGCCGCAACGGCTATTCCGTGATTTCGGGCCTCGCCCGCGGCATCGACACGGCGGCTCATCAAGGCAGCCTCGGCACCGGCACGGTCGGTGTCCTGGCCGGTGGGCTCGACCGCCCTTACCCGCCCGAAAATGCCGATCTTTGCGACGAGATCGCCGAACGTGGCGCGATAGTTTCTGAAATGCCGTTCGGCTGGGAGCCACGCGCCCAGGACTTTCCGCGCCGCAACCGCATCGTCGCCGGCATGGCGCTTGGGTTGGTTGTGGTCGAAGCGGCGAAACGTTCGGGATCGCTGATCAGCGCGCGGCTCGCCGGCGAAATGGGGCGGCTGGTCTTTGCTGTACCAGGGTCCCCGCTCGACCCACGCGCCGGCGGCACCAACGGATTGCTCAAGGATGGAGCTACGCTGGTTACGGAGGTCGGTGACATCCTGGAGGCGCTGGTGCCGCTGGTGGGAGGCAAGCCCTTGCTGCCAACCAGTCTGGAAGAGCCGCCAGACTTTGCTGCGACACCGCCCCCGGCAGATAGCGAGCGCGCCCACGTCATCGAGGCGCTTGGGCCGGTCCCCGTCGAAGTCGACGAACTGATCCGTCACACCGGGCTGCATCCGGCGCAGATTTTCATGATCCTTCTGGAACTCGATCTAGCCGGCCGGCTCGAACGCCACTCAGGCGGACGTGTTTCGCTTGTTGAGCCCGACGCTTGATGGTGGCCGCTCGCCTCGGTTGACGTCGCCTGCCTCGACATAGGCCATCTCGATCAGATAGGCGAGCATGCCGCAACGTTCGGCATCCGCCATGATACGGAGTTGCCCCAGCATCGACTGGATGTAGTCCAGCGTTTCGGCTCGCCTTTGTGTTGGCGCCAGCTTGTGCATCAGTGGCTTTCCCTCTGCCGCCGCGTACTGAAGCGTGAGATTCAATGCCGATCCAGAGCCGAACCACACACAGAAAGCGGGCTCAACCGGCAATGGCAAAAATGTAGCAAATCTACTAACAATTGCAATGCAGACTATCGATATACCGTAGGTTGTATTCCCGCTGTCCGCTGCCGTTTTTGGGTCCCTCCCCTTGACCGAACCGAAAAGCGCGGCCATGTGACGTGCGAATTGAAAATTCTTCGCCACGCGCCGTAGTCGTTGTTTTGGCGCTTTACTGGAAAATCAGCCACATATGGACGTCGTTGTCGTCGAGTCACCGAACAAGGTGAAAAGCATCAACAAGTATCTGGGTCGGAACTATAAGGTTCTGGCCTCGTTCGGCCATGTCCGCGATCTGCCCGCGAAGGACGGCTCGGTCAAGCCAGACGACGATTTTGCCATGTCCTGGGCGGTCGACACTGCGTCGGCGAAACGGCTGAGCGACATTGCCAAGGCAGTCAAGGAGGCCGACGGCCTGATCCTCGCAACCGATCCGGATCGCGAAGGGGAAGCCATCGCCTGGCACGTGCTCGAGGTGCTGAGGCAAAAGCGCGTGCTCAAGGACAAGACGATCAAGCGCGTCGCCTTCAACTCGATCACCAAGCAGGCCGTGCTCGAAGCCATCGCCAATCCGCGCGAGATCGACCCACAGCTGGTCGACGCCTATCTGGCGCGCCGCGCACTCGACTATCTGGTCGGTTTCACCCTCTCGCCTGTGTTGTGGCGCAAGCTGCCGGGCGCCCGCTCGGCGGGCCGCGTCCAGTCGGTGGCGCTGCGTTTCGTTTGCGATCGCGAGACCGAGATCGAGCGCTTCGTGCGCGAAGAATACTGGCAGGTCGCAGCCATCCTTGGCACGCCGCGTGCGGAGAAATTCGACGCAAGGCTGACCGTCTTTGACGGCAAGAAACTGCAAAAGCTCGACATCTCCTCGCAGGCAATGGCCGACGACATCAAAGCGATGCTCGACGGGGCGAGCTTCAAGGCACTGTCGGTCGAAGCCAAGCCGACCAAGCGCAATCCGGGACCGCCCTTCACCACCTCCACGCTGCAACAGGCCGCATCCTCGGGCCTTGGCTTCTCCGCAAGCCGTACCATGCAGGTAGCCCAGCGGCTCTATGAAGGCATGGAGATCGGTGGCGAGACCGCCGGTCTGATCACCTATATGCGTACCGACGGCGTGCAGATGGCGCCCGAAGCGATCGAGGCCGCCCGCGAGGCGATCGGCAAGGAATTCGGCGCAAAGTACCTGCCCGAAAAGCCGCGCCATTACACGACCAAGGCCAAGAACGCCCAGGAAGCGCACGAGGCCATCCGGCCGACTGATTTTTCGCGGACGCCGAGCGAGATGCGCAAGTTTCTCGATGCCGACCAGGCACGGCTCTACGAGATGATCTGGAAACGCGCCATCTCCAGTCAGATGCAGCCAGCCGAGATCGAGCGCACGACCGTCGAGATCGAGGCGCGCAATGGCGCTCGGACCGCCGGCCTGCGCGCCGTGGGCTCCGTCACGCGCTTCGATGGCTTCCTCGCCGCCTATACCGAGCAGAAGGATGAGGATTCGGAGGACGAAGAAACCCGTCGCCTGCCCGAGATCCGCGCCGACGAGGTGCTCAAGCGTGAAGCCATCAACGCCACGCACCACACCACCGAGCCGCCGCCCCGCTACTCCGAAGCGAGCTTCATCAAGAAGATGGAAGAGCTCGGCATTGGCCGTCCGTCGACCTATGTCGCGACGCTGAAGACGCTTGAAGACCGCGACTATGTGAAGATCGAAAACCGCAAGCTCATGCCTCAGCCCAAGGGCCGGCTTGTGACCGCGTTCATGGAAAGCTTTTTCCGGAACTATGTGGAATACGACTTCACCGCCTCGCTCGAAGAAAAACTCGACGAAGTCTCCGACGGCAAGCTCGCCTGGCGCGACGTGCTGCGCGATTTCTGGAAGGACTTTTCCGGCGCTGTCGACGAGATCAAGGAACTGCGCGTCACCGACGTACTCGATGCGCTGAACGAAGAACTCGCGCCTTTGGTCTTCCCCGAACGCGAGGACGGGTCGAACCCGCGTATCTGCCCGAAATGCGGCACCGGCAACCTGTCGCTCAAGCTCGGCAAGTACGGCGCCTTCGTTGGCTGTTCGAATTATCCCGAATGCGGCTTCACCCGTCAGCTCGATGGCCCAGGCGCAAATGGCGACAATGGCGGTCTCGAAGACGGCACCAAGGTACTGGGCACCGATCCCTATACCAGTGAAGAGATCACGCTGCGCAGCGGTCGATTCGGGCCTTACATCCAGCGCGGCGACGGCAAGGAAGCCAAGCGCTCCAGCCTTCCCAAGGGCTGGACGCCGGCATCCATCGACCACGAAAAGGCGCTCGCTCTGCTGGCGTTGCCACGTGACGTCGGCCAGCACCCCGAATCCGGCAAGATGATCTCGGCTGGTCTTGGACGTTATGGCCCCTTCGTTCTGCACGACGGTGCCTATGCCAATCTTGAAAGCATCGAGGACGTGTTCTCGATCGGGCTGAACCGCGCCGTGACCGTGATTGCCGAAAAGCAAGCCAAGGGCAAAGGTGGTCGTGGTGGCGGAACGCCCGCTGCACTCAAGGACCTCGGCGAACATCCAGCCGGCGGCGGCAACATCACCGTGCGCGATGGCAAATACGGTCCCTATGTCAATTTCGGCAAGGTCAATGCTACCTTGCCGAAGGGCAAGGATCCGGCGACTGTTACGGTGGAAGACGCACTTGCATTGATCGCTGAAAAAGAAGCGAAAGGCGGCGGGGCCAAGAAGCCGGCCCGCGCAGCAGCCAAAAAACCGGCCAGCACCGCTGCCAAAAAACCGGCCAGCAGCGCAGCTAAGAAAACCGCCGCCAGCAAGACCAAAAAGAAGGACTGACGCACCTTGGCGCGAAAGATCACCGGACGAAACGCCGGCACCAGACGCGCCGCAAGCGACGAGGTGCGTGGCAAGGACGTCTATCGCCCGTCGCGGGACGAGATTCTGCGCTATATCGCGGAGAATCCAGACCGCAGCGGCAAGCGTGACATCGCCAAGGCTTTCGCGCTCAAGAACGACGATCGCATCTGGCTGAAGCACCTGCTGCGTGAGTTGCAGGACGAAGGCCTGCTCGAAAAGAGCCGCAAACGGCTGTCGCGCGTCGGCGCCTTGCAACATGTCGCCGTGCTCGACATCTTTGGCCGAGACGCCGAAGGCACGCTTCTGGCGCGCGCCTCCGAGCAGCCTGATGGCCCAATCGTCGCCATCAAGCTGTCGCGCGGCGGCAACGGCCCGACGCCCGGCGTCGGCGACCGGGTGCTGGCGAAGACCTTCCCCATTGAGGACCACCTCGGCGACGACAACGAGCCGGCCTACACCGCGCGCGTGATGAAGATATTCGAAAAGCGCAGCGATACCGCGCTCGGCATCTTCCGAATCCTCAAGGACGGCACCTTCCGCATCGAGCCGGTCGAACGCCGCCAGCCTGAGCTTGTTGTCGACAAGGACTCTCAGAACGGCGCCAAGGAGGGCGACCTCGTCGAAGTCGTTCCCGAACGCGCCAGCCGCTACGGCCTGCCGCGTGCCAAGGTAGTCTCGGTTCTGGGTTCGCTGACCAATGAGAAGGCGGTCTCGATGATCGCCATCCATGCCCACGACATACCCCACATCTTCCCTGCCGAGGTGATCGCCGAGGCCGAGGCAGTCAAGCCGGCAACGCTCGACGGCAAGCGCGAAGACTGGCGGGAACTGCCGCTGGTCACCATCGACCCGGCCGATGCCAAGGACCATGACGACGCGGTCTATGCTGCGGCAGATTCGGATGAGAAAAACCCAGGCGGTTTCATCGTCACTGTCGCCATTGCCGACGTCGCAACCTATGTCCGGTCAGGCACGGCACTCGACAACGAGGCGCTCAAGCGCGGCAATTCGGTCTATTTCCCCGACCGCGTCGTGCCGATGCTGCCCGAGCGCATCTCCAACGACCTGTGCTCGCTGCGCGAGGGCGTCGACCGTCCGGCACTTGCCGTGCGCATGACGTTTTCGGCGGAAGGCCGCAAGGTCAGGCATTCCTTCCACCGCATCATGATGCGTTCTTTGGCCCGCCTTGCCTATCCGCAGGCACAAGCTGCCATCGACGGCATGCCCGACGACAAGACCGGACCTATCCTGGAGACGATTCTCAAGCCGCTTTGGGCGGCTTATGACGTCCTCAAGCGCGGACGCGACAGCCGCCAGCCACTCGAACTCGACCTGCCCGAGCGAAAGATCCTGCTCAAGCCGGATGGCACTGTCGATCGTGTCATCGTTCCCGATCGCCTCGACGCCCACAAGCTGATCGAGGAGTTCATGATCCAGGCCAATGTCGCGGCAGCCGAAACCCTGGAAAACAAGAAGCAGAAGCTCGTCTACCGCATCCATGACGGCCCTTCGCTTGCCAAGCAGGAATCGCTGCGCGAGTTCCTCCAGACCATCGGCCTGTCGCTGGCGCGTGGCGCCGAGATGCGACCGGCCCAGTTCAATGGCATTCTCGAACGCGTGCGCGGCGAAGACCACGAGCAGCTGGTCAACGAAGTTGTGCTGCGCTCGCAGAGCCAGGCCGAATACAACCCCGACAATATCGGGCATTTCGGCCTCAATCTGCGCCGCTACGCGCATTTCACCTCCCCGATCCGCCGCTATGCCGACCTGATCGTCCATCGTGCGCTGATCGGCTCGCTGGGCTTGGGGGCGGACGGACTGACGGCTTCCGAAGAAGCGCGGCTGGAGGAGATCGCGGGCCTGATTTCGCAGACCGAACGCCGCGCCATGGCCGCCGAGCGCGAGACCGTCGACCGTCTGGTCGCGGGCTTTCTGGCCGAGCGGGTCGACGAGATTTTCGATGCGCGCATCTCCGGCGTGGTCAAGGCGGGACTATTTGTCCAATTGCCGCAATATGGCGCCGATGGTTTCATCCCCGTGTCATCGTTGGGTGACGACTATTACCACTTCGACGAAGCCGCCCGCGCCCTCTTTGGCGAGCGCACCGGCAAGGGCTATCAGCTTGCCGACCGGGTCGAAGTCAAGTTGGTCGAGATCGCTCCGCTGGCCGGTGCCATGCGCTTTGAAATGCTGACCGAACCGAAGCCCCTGCCCGGTTCGAAACGGTCGTTCCACAAGACTAAGGGGCAAAGAACGCGTGCGCGTGCCTCCCAACCGCGGCGAGGACCGCGCGGCAGGAGATGACGATGGAAGAACAGGTATTCGGCGGCGACCATGAGCAGGTCGCGCGGCCAGCGCGCCCGGTGTGGCAGGCGATCAAGCGCGGCCTGTTTTGCAAATGCCCGAACTGCGGCCAGGGCAAGCTGTTTGCGTCCTTCGTCAAGACCGTCGACCAGTGCGACGTCTGCCACGAAGAGATCTTCCATCACCGCGCCGACGACCTGCCTGCCTATCTGGTGGTCGTCATCGTCGGACATATCGTCGTCGGCGCCTTCATGGCCGTCGAGTCGACCAGCACGCTGGCGCTGTGGCAACATCTCTTGATCTGGGTGCCCCTGACGATCTTCTCCGCACTCGCCCTGCTGCGACCGATGAAAGGCGCGGTCGTCGGCATGCAATGGGCGATGTACATGCACGGCTTTGGTGGCGAAGACGACGTGATCGAGGCGCATCCCGAGGCCTGAACGAGCGCTGGCGCAATGACCTGCGGCAAGCAAGCGCTTCCGTCCGCTCCGACATTCCGTTAGGACAGCCGCGATGGATGGCATTAGCAAAGCAGAACTCGACAGGCTCGAAGCCAAGGAGATGGCCAAGAGCCCTGCCCCCTTGCGGCCGCGCGACGCGGCCACGTTGATCCTGCTCGACCGCAAGGGCAACGACGTGCTGGTTCTGATGGGGCGGCGCCACATGAAGCATGCCTTCATGCCCGGAAAATTCGTCTTTCCAGGCGGCCGCACCGACCCGGCAGACAGCCGCATCGCTGTCGCCGACGAGCTGCATCCCGACGAAGCCGAGAAGCTGCGCGCCGGCACTGGCCGCGTCAGCGTCGCTCGCGCCCGGGCGATAGCGCTTTCGGCGATTCGCGAGACCTATGAGGAAGCGGGGCTGTTGATCGGCCGGCGCGCTGCGTTTTCGACCACCAAGGCCGATTGGCAGGGGTTTGCCGAGCATGGCGTAGCGCCGGCCTTGGCCTCCTTGCGCTTCATCGCGCGTGCGGTCACCCCTCCGGGACGTGTCCGCCGCTTCGACACGCGCTTCTTGTCGGCCTGGCGCAGTGACGTTGCGGTCGAACTCCCCGATGGGGGGCCGACCAACGAACTGGAAGAACTGGTCTGGCTGCCGCTGGCAGACGCCATGCAGGCTGACATACCGGCGATCACCCAGTCGGTTCTCGGCGATCTCCGGCAGCGGCTTTCGGTAGACCCTGACCTCAAGCCAGGTGGCGAAGTGCCGTTCTACCGCATGTTCAACCAACGTTTCCGCCGCGACATCCTTTAGGCTTTGCATGACCGAGACCATCCACCAGGCTGAAAGCGTGGAACGCGTGCACTGGCGCTCGATTTCAGCAGCGATCGCCTCGATCAGCGTTGTCGGCGTCGCTATCGGACTGGGCATACCCCTGCTCAGCGTCATCCTCGAATCGCGCGGCTATTCACCTTCGATGATCGGCCTCAATACGGCGATCGCCGGCGTTGCATCCATTGCAGCCGCACCGCTCGCCACGCCGATCGCCATGCGTTTTGGCGTCGTGTGGACGATGCTCGCCATGATTCTCCTCGGTGCGGTGGCCTTTGTCGGCTTCTATTTCGCGCAATCCTTCTGGATGTGGTTTCCCTTGCGCGCCGTGCTGCATTTCGCGCTGACAGTCCTGTTCATCCTCTCCGAGTTCTGGATCAGCACCTGCGCCCCGCCACATCGGCGCGGCCTGGTGCTCGGCATCTACGCCACCGTGCTGTCGCTCGGTTTCGCCGCAGGCCCGTGGCTTTTCTCGCAGATCGGCAGCACCGGCTTCCTGCCGTTCGGGCTGACCTTCGGTTTCGTCATGATCGCTGCGATTCCGGTGCTTCTGGCGCGCAGCGAGAGCCCCAAGATCGTCTCCGAGGGCGGTAAGGGTGGTTTCTTCCGCTACATCTGGATCGTGCCGACCGCGACCGCCGCTGTGCTTGTCTTCGGCGCGGTCGAGACAGGCGGCTTTGCGCTGTTTCCGATCTATGGCCAACGCGTTGGCTATTCCGAGGCCGACGCCGCCCTTTTGCTCACCATGATTGGCCTTGGCAATTTCATGCTGCAGATTCCCATCGGCATGCTGAGCGACCGCATTGGCGATCGCCGCAAGCTTTTGCTGATATGCGCGCTTGTCGGCCTGGCCGGAACGCTCGCAATGCCGCTTCTGACGGTCAACTGGCACCTGATGGCGGGCATGCTGTTTGTCTGGGGCGGCGTGGTTGCTGCGCTCTACACCGTCGGCCTCGCCCATCTGGGAGCACAGCTCTCAGGCCGCGACCTTGCCTCGGCCAACGCTGCCTTCATCTTCTGCTACGGCCTTGGGATGATTCTGGGACCACAGGTGATCGGTATATTCATGGACGTGTTCGGACCCAACGGATTCGGTTGGGCGCTCGCTGTGTTCTTTGGCGGATATATCGCCATCGGACTGGGCCGAATTGCCGCGAAATCGCGGTCATAACGCTCCAAGGCTTGACTTTCCGGGTACGTTCTTTATGTGTCCCGCAGGTTTTCCGCGTCCGGGTTGTTTTCCCGTCCTGAGGCGGGTGCAACTCCAGATAATTAACGGACGAGAATCATGGCCAAGGCTGCAAACATCAAGATCAAGCTTCTGTCGACCGCCGACACCGGTTTCTTCTACGTGACGAGCAAGAACAGCCGCACGAAGACGGAAAAGCTGTCGTTCCGCAAGTACGACCCGGTTGCCCGCAAGCATGTCGAATTCAAGGAAACCAAGATCAAGTAATCTGGTTGCCTTCAGGAATTCCAAAACGCCGCCCATCGGGCGGCGTTTTTGTTTCTTAAGTCGTTGATTTTATTGACATCGACACCCTTCACCCTAACGCTGCTCATAACCACCTGCCGCAACACATCGTCTTCGGACTTCGGCTGATCACGGGCCGCGGTCGGTGGCGGGCCGGTGGTGGATCAAAGACAAAATTTCGTCTTTGATCGGCCCTGATTGCCGATTGGTAGCCGGCAAGTATCAGAAATCTTTGCGATAGATTATCAGGGTGGTCTTTGCCGCCGTCAGCGCGGCGGCGTCGTGGCACCCGAGGTCAAGCGGCGAGTAGCTCAGCCTGACGAATTTGCGGCCGTATGCGCAGCGCCCTTGCTGCACTACGAACAACTGCGCCGCGAGGACGCGCTTCTGTCGCATGGTCAGGCGCAAGATAGGCCCCCAGCACTGTTCGAACCGGCCTTTCGGCGCAGTCGAAGGTAACGGTGTACATTTCCCGGCCTGCGAACGTGTAGTCGCAGGCCGTAACAACGCCCAGCATGTCGCCTAATCTCACGATCTGGTCGACGGCGAAGCAGAAGGCGCTCGGTCTTAATAATCTCTCCGCGGGGGCCAGTTGGTGCATTCGGGTCTCCTCTGGTTGATAGGTCGCTGCAAAAGCGGTATGTAATTAAAAAACACCAACCGCGATGCAATGTCAACGTAAAATAATGACATTGTTGTTTTTTAATGAGGAACCACACATCATGAACCCTGCGCAATGCCGCGCTGCTCGGGCGCTGGTAAACTGGACGCAGCCGCAGCTTGCAGACGCGGCCGGGGTGTCGCCGTCCACACTTCGGGATTTCGAATCGGGTAAACGCACCCCTATCGCTAACAATCTGAACGCTATCCGCTCAGCCCTCGAAACGGTCGGGGTGGTTTTCCTAGAGGGTGGCGACCCTTCTGCAGGCCCTGGCGTTTCGCTGAAGGATTGACCTACGCCCCACCCGCGATATTGTCGCGCGGGCAGGGGTATTTCATGGCGCAGATTCTAGACTATCTTGAACAAAAGACGATCGACGAGACGACGTCCGGCGAATTATTTCGAATGAATATTCGCGGCGGGCTGGCGGTCTGCGTCAACATACTTCGGACTGACAGTGGAAGCATCCTTGTCGGCGCACTGAAATCTGATGAGAACGACCACCCAATCTGGTTCAACGCCTCATCTAACGCGGTGTGTTACTCCTACGGAACGGACTGGGCGATCGAGCCAGAGTATGCCGCTGAGTCATTCCCAAAGAACCAGGCTCTAGAAGAGACGAGAAAGGTACTCTTTCTTCAATCTGACGCTGCCGTCTTGCGTTTCGACGCCCCGGGACGCGGCGGTAGCGAATTCGACGCTATAGAAGCCGACCTTGGCGGTGCGGGGCGTGTCAGCCGGGCCGACACAGCATTGCCCGTGCGCAAGTGGCGGATATGGCAAGACCCCGAAGCCCGTGGCAGGACGGGCGCGGAGCCGGTCGTTTCGTTTGGCTAGCGTGATCGAAGTGAAAATAATTTCGGTACCGCAACGATTTTGGGCTTGAACATTCCTCCGGCGTCTCCCATCTCCACATAGACTTACGAAATAGCCGCGTGTGTTTGAGGGGATCACCCAAGGCTTGGAAAAAACCCCTCAAAGCAAGGCTGGATGTGACGGATAGCGGCTACCTAAGGTCTGCCGTCACCCTAGAGATGGAGAGACGCATTGCGCCTTCTCATAATTCTCGAGACCAGCCAGCCGACGAAGCAGTCGCGATTTGGCCTCGACCTTCGGGTCGATCTGGTTTCGATCGCGATGGTACTTAGCCGGCTGTTCTAAAGATCAGGCCCTCCTGCTTTGTCAGGGGGGCCTTTTCTTTGGTTGCAAAGCAATCATTGACCTCCACCCTACCCCCGCTATCCTTCAGCTAACCGTCCCACCAAGCGGTCATCACCACACTGAGGAGAAAACAGCAGCACTAGCGCGAGGCCGCGCTATGGAAACATGGGGAAATGGAAGTGGCGGCTGACGGCTCGAACCTCGAACCAAGACTCCTTTCCCGCCAGGAGGTAGCTGCCTATTGCGGCTGCAGTACCGCGACATTCTCAGGATGGGTTGCGGCCGGGCACATGCCGACGCCGGTTTTCGGGTCTAAGCGATGGGACGAGAAGGCAATCGACGACCGGCTGGACAAAGCGTCTGGGCTGGTCAAGGACAATATAGTCGCTGGTGAAAGTGCTCTGGATCGGTTTCTGAGGACCGGAAAATGAGCGATGTCCTCCCCACCGTCTATACTGCAGAGGAAGCCGCCGCGCGGCTCAAGCTGACCAAGCGTGCCGTTATTACTTATGGGAAGCGCTACGGCCTTTGTGCCGTCTATGGCCGCAAAGTGATCTTCACAGGGCAGCAACTAGTCGAGCTGCTTGAAGCTATGCGCTACAAGCCAGATTCCACCGTTGAGGAACGCTATTCAGCGGCATACCGAAGCGCCCTGGCTCTAAAGGATATGCGTGCGCTGCTAGACGAGCAGCAGGCAGTGCGTCAACGAAAGCAGCAAGAGCGGCGAGACCAATTGGCGCGCGAACGCGAAGCGCGACGGCAGAGAGAGTCAACAGAGCGCGAAGCCCGCCTTCAAGTGAAACGGCAGGCTGCTATCGCAAAGCGAGAACACAAGTTCGCCAAGGCTCAGCAGAAGAAGATGGAGCACCTCGACGAGAAAAACCGGGATCCTGCATACTGGACCCCGGAGCGAAAACGGCAACTCCGCCAGGGGCGCAAAGCCAGGCTGGAAGCAATTGAAAGGGATGCAAAATGACCGACGCCGAACGCGTTGAAGAACTCGAGGCCAAATCCGGCCAAGCCTACCAGGTCATCGGGTGGCTCCTACCACGCAAGACAGCAAAATTGCCTCTTGAAAGCCCCTATGCGGATACATATGTCAGGGATGTTGACGCTTCTCCTCCCAGAGCGCCAACCCAAGCGGCCTTATCCTCCTCCCAAAGGCCGCTTCCTTATCAAGCCCGTTGCGACCTCCTCCCCGCAGCGGGCTTTTTCTTTGGTCACCACCCGTTCGCATTTCGAGCATACGGGTTCGCGCCCTGTTTGTTCGTCGGCGGGTGATGCCTGAAGGATGTCAGGGTTGACCCGCACATGGTGCACCTAAACTTGCCAAACAGGTCTTCGTGCATGCAGCGATGGTCCCGGCCAAGCTGGGCGGCGAGCGCCTCCAGATTGACTATGCCCTTGTGATTGCAACGCTGGCCGTCGATGTCGCTTTGCTCGCAATACACCCACAATTCGTGCCCGCCATCGAGAAGTTGACCCAAGGTGTCGAAGGTCATCCTACCGCCCTCGCCGCATCAGCCGACGACACCGGCGGAAACTTCCACACCACCCGAACGTCACGAGAGCCACAACGGGGGCATCGTAGCCGCTGTGAGAGGCGCGCTATAGGGAAGTCTCGGCCGCGCGTGACGACCAGCGTCTCCATGTCGAGATCCTTGCGGTAGTGGCATTCCCGCCCACGCTTCATTCCCTTTGTGTACGGACCGAACGCGCAAGCCATCCACACGGATGCACTGTGCGTCCAAGCCTCTCCTATCGTCTCTATCTGCATGAGAACAAAATAGGAACAAATGCCTTGCGGTGTCAATTCACATCGCGGGTAGGCAGCGGCAAATCGACCGTTTATCTAGCTGATAATATGCTGAACCTCGCGTTGTCTCACTTCCATTTATTCCATAGAGTTGGAAAGGGAACTATGGCCTTTTGAGAGACGTTCGTATGAGCAATGCTAGTACCGATAAGGCAAAGGAAGAAGAGCGAGAGCAGTCTCTTGCCCTCAATGATTTTCTCGAAAAAACACATCCGTCGGTAGAGAAACAGGTCTATGGTCTGTGGGAAACCGATACGGGTTCGGGTTACAAGAGGCGGAGGATAACTTACTCCGACATACGCCTACACTGCTCCGGCAAGTGCAACGGTGAGCGAACGTTCCGGTGCTCCAATGACAGTGTTACTTCGTGGGAGAACCAGATTGTGAACGCGCATCCGATCTACCGCTGTGGTGACTGCCAAGAAGACACGAAACAGTATGCGCTTCGCATTGCCTTCGGCGAAAATGGAGATGGCCACCTCTACAAGTACGGAGAATACCCCGCGTTTGGTATCCCGGTTTCTAACCGCCTTCTCCGCCTGTTTGGCCAGGCTGACGCAACGCTCTTTCTCAAGGGAAGGCAGTGCGAGAACCTTGGGTACGGTATAGCTGCCTTTGCCTACTATCGACGTGTCGTTGAGAATCACAAAAGCGACCTGTTCGACGAGATCATCAAGGTCTGCGAGACAGTAGGCGCAGCAGTGGAACTGGTGGAGGAGCTCAAGGCGGCCAAGAAGGAAATTTCCTTTTCCAAGTCCCTAGAGAAGATCAAGACAGGCTTACCACAGGGCTTGCTCATCGATGGGCACAATCCCCTCAATGCGCTTCATGGAGCCCTAAGCGTCGGGCTTCATGGCGAAAGCGATGAAGACTGCCTCGAGAACGCCCAAGCCGTCCGGCTTGTTCTCAGCGATCTTATTGAGCGGATCGCGCTGCTCAAGCAGGAGAACAAACAGCTAACTACAGCCGTTCAACGTCTTTTGCAGAAGAGAAAATGAGCCGACCGCGCTACGGTTGACGTCTTACGCCGACCTCAGACAGGCTCCGCGCCCATGTGCAACCTCTACAACATCACCAGCACCCAAGACGCCATTCGTGGACTGGCCAAGCTGTTCGACGATATCGCGGGCAACCTCGAGCCATCGCTCGACGTCTACCCCGGCCGCAACGGCCCGGTGGTGAGAAAGGTCGATGGGCGCCGTCAGCTCGCAATGTTGAACTGGGGCATGCCGACCTCATCGAGAGTAATGTTCGATGCTACCAAGAAGCGCGCGCAGAAGCTCCAGGCGAAGGGCCAGACGGTCGACTTCAACGACCTCCTTGCCAAAGAACCCGATCGCGGGGTTACCAATATCCGGGAAACCAAAAGCAAGCATTGGGCGCCCTGGCTAGGCGTCGAAAATCGCTGCGTCGTCCCATTCACAAGCTTCGCTGAGCCAAGCCCGACGGAAGGCGACAAAGATCCCGACACAGGCCAGCATCGCAATTTCTGGTTCGCGCTCAACGAAACCAAGCCGCTGGCTGTGTTCGCAGGGCTCTGGACACCTTGGCGAGGGGCCCGAACCATCCGCGACGGCGTGCTCGATTGGGAGGTTTATGCCTTTCTGACAACCTCGCCCAATGCGGTAGTCGCACCAATCCACGAAAAGGCGATGCCGGTCATTCTGACCACGGCCAAGGAGATCGAGACCTGGCTGTCTGCACCATGGGACGAAGCAAAAGCGCTGCAACGCCCCCTGCCCGCCGAAATGCTGAAAGTTGTTGATCTCCCACTAACCCAGATCGCTCTGGGTCAAGCCCAGTATCAGACTAAGGCTTAGGAGGGGGTGGGACCGGATCTAGCAACGTCGGTTCCTCGGGCAACGTGCCGTCTGGTGTTATTTCATCTACGACTTTGGGGAGGTCGACGGCTAGGCGGTCAAGAATTTCCTGCCTCGACATGCTCGTTTGCCTGACCAGAGATTCTAGCGTTTCCTCATCGATTGCGGCCTCTACATTTGCGGGACCAATTGGCTGATTTGTCCCCTTTCCAATCCAAGACTCGACTGCATCGCCCGAGCCAGCAGTCCGCAAGCGGTTTAAGAGGTCACTGAGCCCGCCCATTCCCCCTTTCACAGCTTGATCAAACACGCTCTCGTTCCCGCCGGGATTGTTAGGGTCAGTGTTTGGCGAACTGACTTTTTTGATGATTTCGCCCAGCTTGTCGCGGTTTTGGTAAGCGAGGATACCCAACGCTGCGAGGGCTATTCGTCCGAGGCCGGCCATTTTCATCTCCTATGGTCATTCAGGCCATGAAGCGCTCGCGGCGGCATTTGGTTCCATAGAGCACCCGGGCACGGCAAGCCGGCGCCATGGATCGATTTAGGCCACTTGCACGTTTTAGCCTCTTCTAATCAAAGGAGGCCGATGTGCCAGAAGACGCGGTGAAGACGAGGCAAGGGAGAAAGCTGACAACGGCGCCCCAGGAATACGCGGTCGACGAATTCGCGCACAAATATCATCTCTCGCTGGGCGAGGCTGCTGCGATGATCCAGCGCTATGGACCCTCTCGAAGCAAACTCGACGCAATAATTTCTCAGCGCCTCTATGGCTGAATGGCGATTCATCCCGCCTTGCATCCCGACACTGGTCGACAAGCCGCCTGAGGGCGATGCCTGGTCGCATGAGATCAAATACGACGGCTACCGGACCCAGATCCACCTAGCTAAGGGCCATGCTGTCGCGTTCACCCGCAACGGCCACGACTGGTCGATGAAATATGCCTCAGTGCTGGCCGCCGTGCGCTCCCTGATCAAACGCGACGCTATCCTCGACGGCGAGATGGTGGTGCAGGACGAGACCGGCCGAACCGACTTCGCCAGGCTTGCCAGCGCGATCACATGGGAGAGCGCCAGCCTGGTGTTCTATGCCTTCGACCTGGTTGGCTTGGATGGCAACGACTTGCGCAAGCAGCGATGTGACGACAGACGCGCCCGGCTACACGAGCTCATAGGCGACCCGCGACCAGACTCAGCCATTCAATTCAGCCAGGCGTTCGAAGGCTCAGGGGCCGAGTTCTTCGCAGCGGCGGAGGCGATGGACCTTGAAGGCATCGTCTCGAAGCGCAAGGCGAGCATCTACCGCGGCGGCTACAGCAAGGACTGGCTAAAGACGAAGGCCTACATCACCCGCGAATTCGTCGTCATTGGATACGAACAAAAGCGGGGCGAGGCCCCTTCCCTGCTACTGGCCGATATGGCCGACGGGCAACTGCGCTATGTCGGCCGAGCCATCCCGGCAATCGGCGGGAAACAACGCGGCGAGCTATGGGAGGCGCTGGACTATCTCGAGGATGCCCAGTTTGCTGCATCGATCGGCACCGGCAACAAGAGCGCGAAGCCCGTCCAGYCGGTCTTGCGTGTCATGGCCAAGCATTTGCGAGGCGAGGACAAGCTGCGGCATGCGACGGTTACTGAGGTGTTGGTGCCTTAGACCCGTCCCGCGAAGAAGATTTTTTGAGAATTATTTCTCGAAGCAGATCGAGAAATTTCAATCACTTAAGAGCAAAAGCCTTAATAGTTATTCACACATTCCCCTACCAACCCTTAAACCGCCGAGCCTCGCGGGCTTGCACGACTCAGACACTCAAGCCTATGATTCTAAATCGGCACCGAAAAAACGTTTCCTGAATTTCTTAATGGAGACGTGCGCATGCCGAAGACCCCTCCCCGCAAATCACAGAAGAGCCGCAAAAGAATTCGGTGGTATTACCGCATCGACATTGTTGCGGCCATCGCCATTGCGAAGAGCCTTGTCGCGATCGGCCTGGATGTTCTGCGGTTCTTTACGTGACATGAAGCTATACCCAATTCGCAAACCGGGTATAGCTTGGTTCCCGCCCGTGGATTCGAACCACGATTCACGGCGTCAAAGGCCGATGTCCTACCGTTAGACGAAGCGGGAAAACTACATGCTAGCTACAGCAAGTTGGTACGCAACAGTAATAGCCGTTCCGTTAACGCTGGTCCTTGCAGGCCTATGCCTGCGGGACCGGGAATGGTTCAAGGCAGGGCTTGGCATCGTGGCTGCTATTCTCGCTGCAACGAGGCTCTTAGCGGGCGGCTAGCCCGCCCCAACCATCTGCTGCACCACTCGCCGCGCCTTGCCGCGAAGCTCGGAGCACTGACCGTAACCAGACTTTATTAAGGCCGTTCCATTTTCAAAGCGCGTCAATCGCCAAATCTGGCGATAGACGGCTCTCGGTTGGAAGGGGCATTCTCTGCTTTTCAGAGAGGTGTCCAACGTGAAGCCTATCACTTCCGTCCTGGCAGAGGATGACACGACCATCTGGAAGCTTGTCGTCAATTGGGAGCGACGGTGCATCTATGTCGGCACAGGGCGTCCACCCTACAAGCGGCTGTCCATTGATGAACTGCTTGCGATGGAGCCGCCAAACACTTTGCAGCTTCAGGCCCGCGACAAGCTGATGTCGATGATGTTGGATGCCATTTGCAATAACTAGGCGCGAAACAAAAAGCCCCGCCGTAGCGGGGGCGTGTCAATGTCCTGCCTATCCCAGTACCGTTGAACGCTGGCAACACGCCAAGAATGCAAAAAACCCCGCCACTCATAGGGTGGTGACGGGGCTCTTGATTGATCAGGCTTTAAGGACGCGGTCTTCGATACATTTCCGCCAAGCCATGGTCGCGCAGCAAGGTTAATCGCCGGTAAATCTACGTCGGCGGCGGATGCAGGCGGGGGCATGCGACCGTGACAGAGATACGGGTTCCGTGACGCAGAAACGGCCTGCCGAACTAAGGTCGACAGACCGTTCCTCACGGCGCCCTCAGATACTGCTGGGAGCCATTATACGCGCGCGCATAATAATATTGCCACTGAATGCAAATTTGAAGGCCTGCCGGCGGGCGGCCGACAGGCCCATGCTGGAGCGCGACAGCCATTGAGGGGATGGCCGGCGCCCACGGACTTTTAGTTCCATCATTTGCGGCATGATGGAATCCGCGTGACCTAACGATGAGTGCTCATTTGGGTTCCCTTAAACAGAGAACTCCCGTCCCTACACAACGTTTTATTGACCGCCGCGCGCCCAGCACCCATTTAAGGCGGATGACGAAAACTCCGTACGTTATCGCCCTGGCCGTCGCTATCGGACTTATCGCGGTGCTTCTGGTGTCCCCTAAAAGCCTGCGTCTGATACCCGATGAAAAGCCGTCCGAAGTTTCGGCGGTGTCTCCCATCCGGTAAAATCGGGTTCGCACAAAAACAAAAAACCCCCGTCACCCTAAAGGTGGCGGGGTAAGGTATCCTGCCCAACGTTTCGTTAGCGAGCGCTAAAAGCACATGATGACCGAGTGGCAGACGCAAGGACGGCAGCCGCTGGCTCTACCAACGCCTATACGGCTCGCACGCGATGCCGTCGTTATCCGCATCGTGAGATGGCCAGTAGCCTGGCTGACCACGCCTAGCGGGCGCGAGTCCAACTGCGCGAGCCGCTGCACAATTCGGTGAAGAAGCGAGGTGCCTAACGGCATCAGAGGCCGTGTCGATGCGGACCCGTTGCAGCGGCTTCCATGCAAGCAGAGCGATAAGAGCCGCCAGGGCGGTGACAACGACAGGCCACCACATCGCGCGCTTGACACGCGCCACCCGCTCGCGCCACCGGCGAGTGCGTTGTGCGGCTCTCTTGCGGCGAACCTCTTCTTCGAAGTTGTGTTGCCGCGCACCGCGCCAGTTGCCTTGGTATTCAGACATGCCCCCAGAAATGGCAGGCAAAATGAAACTGGCGGTTGCGACCGATGCTACAATTTTAGCAACTACTGCCTCGCCCTTGGCGCCGGCTTGCCGTGGCTCTCCCACATACGATCGATCCGTAGGTTGGTGCCTTCGACTGCGGTTTTCACCGCGCCAATGGCTTCCATCACTTGGTCGGTCGCTTCGCGGTGGCCCTGTTTGCTGACGTAGGTCTCTGCGACGTGGAGCTTGTGCGCGGCAAGGTCGATCTGGGCTTGCTCGCCCTTGCCCGACGCTTCCCGAATGAGCCCCCAGATGCGCCAGAACGCACCGAAGATGGCGCCGATGATTAGCAGCACAAAGCCAACCATGCTTTCCGTGATGATCATCCGACAAGCCCCCTCGCCGCAACTCCTAGCCACAGCACGGCCAGCCACAACCGCCCGCTCACGGTCGCACCCCACACAGCGTTTCCAGCTTGGTGTTCTCGGCCAAAATCTGGCTCTTCGTGCCTTCGGTCAGGCGATCCTCGACGCTCGGGCGCACTGGCCGCGCAACGTCGCAATAGTTAGTCACGCATCCACCTGCGAAGGCGAGCGTCGACAGCAGCAGGATCGAGGCGACCCACTTCATCTTCGACATGTCTAGCTTTCTGAATTGATTTGAGCCGGTCTTCGGTCTGGCGCGTAGCCGCGTCCTGCCGGCCTTTGGTGTAGGCGGCGCCAATAACCATGGCGGCCAAGCCTATAGCGGCGAGCCAGCCCGCTATGCGTGAGCGGGCTGCGGTCCAAAGAGCAATCATGCCGTCGCCTCTTTCAGACGCTTGATCTCCACCCTGCCCGACGCCACCAGCCAAATGCCGACGCCTGCCGCGACGAGGACCAGCGCCAGCGCTGCGAAGCCCCACGGCCCGCCTGTGAACGCCGCAAGACCACCGCCCGACAGAAGGCCGGTTAGGATGGTCCAGAGCGACTTGCTCTCGGCGACCGGCTTGTCGTCGGGCTGGGCTGCTTCGGGCGCGACACTGGTTTTGACGTCACGCGCAGCAGTCAGGCTGTCGAGGAAGTTCCGGTAGTAGATTACGATCAGGCTGGCTTTGTCCTTGCCATTGACGATCGCGCGCGCACCTTCAGCGTCTTCCTTGCCGCTGCCGAAGTAGTCAGCCAGGCGCTTGCCTGTGAACCCGCCTGTGGTCATGCCGTCGAACATGACACGCACCGCCGTCGCGAGATCCATGCCCGGCTTCACGTCGAACTTCGTGAAGTTCTCCTTGCCGGTTAGCTGCGGTAGGCCGTCGCCACGGTAAGTCCACCCGTCGTCGGGGCCGGTGTTCCCCATGCGCCCGCCATAGACCTTGTTGGCCAAAGCGCGCGGGTTGCGGACAAACGGCTGTGCGGACTTGAGGGTTGGAAAGCGCGTCGGCCAGGTCTTTTTGATCTGGGCCGCGCTCGTATAGTTCAGGTTTTCGCGAAGCGGCTGCATCTTGCCGCCGGTCTCGTGGAACGCCGTGGCCAGCATGTAGGCCAGATGCTGGTCAGGCGTCCTGCGGCGCACCGCCTCTGCCAGTACAGCCTCGAGGCCGGCGATCTGCTTGGTATCAAGGCGGCCGCCAAAAGGCGCGCGCCTCGCATACGCGAAGAACGTTGTCTTGTTCATATTGGGTCTCTTTGGAAGGGGTGCGAACGGATGGAACCGGTGCCGGCCCTATTGAGTTGAATCCGCCAAGGAGGCGCGGACATTCGGCGTATTTGGAAGCCGCCGCGAAAACGGAAATGACCTATGAAGACGTCTTCATCATCGGAGTAGTCGGGGCGTGCGTAGGTGTCGCCTTGATCGCCTTCACCCTAATATTTGGGATCTGAGAGTGACCTGGCACGCCTCGCTTGCGCTCATTGGTGACGGATAATGGAACGGTCTTTGATTTCGGGAATTGATTGAGAGGTAGCCTCCAGGAGCCCAATCATGCCGACGCCGATTGAACCGCGCCGACCCCAGGAATCCGAAAACAGCTTTGATTTCTATGTTGCTGCCGCCGTGATGGCTGCTGTTGCAATCTCGCTCCTTCTGGCTAGCCCCCCAAATTTCATGTTGGCAATCCTGCTGCTGCCGTAGTGACAGCTTCGGTCGTTTGTCGGCCAACCTGTCCATGGAACCCGTGCCCGCCCTATTGAGTTATGGGCGCCAAGGAGGCGCGGGCACTGGCCTACGGAGAAAGCCACCCTACCCGCGGCTAGCAGATGACTATCGAAGACACTGTTTTCGTCGTGGCGCTCGTCGCCGTGGCCAGCGCCATATTGTGGTTGGTCGGCCTGTAGCGAGGTATTAAATGACCTGGGCCGATTGGTTTTTTGTCGCCGTAGCATTTGGGACGGCGACCGCTATTCTCTGGCAGCTTGGGTATTGAGACGACGCAAGGCATGAACCAGAAGCGGGACCCGTTCGGTGAGATCGCGACCCTTATCGCGCATGCTGGCGCCCCGTTTCCGATCGTCGACGTCAAACGGCTGCTGTTGCGTGCCACAGGTTCGACCGCGGCCAACGAGGAAATTGCGGAAGCTGTTCGCCAGTTGCACCGCACTTTGTCGATATTGGCAGAGACCGTACGCGAGGAACCGAGCGGCTCGCCCAACTTTGTAAGACAAGATGCACTGGACGACCTCCGGGCCCTACAGGCTGCGTGCATCAGGCAACGGCGACAGGCTAAGCTCTAGTCTGTCCGTTGGCTAACTGGTTGGCCAGCCGGTGCCGATGTCAGCGTCAATCGCCGCCTGATCGCCGGCCACAACTACACACTCACTATGCGTTGGCCGACCTTAGCGGGTGCGGCGAATCTGTCTGCTTAACGGCTATATCGCATCAGCAACCACGAACAGCGAATCCACTGTCTCTTCGGAAAGCCAAAGCTCAAGGGCGATGGCCTGCAGGTATGGGTGGTCTCGATCGATGCGCGTTGCCTTGCGCCACCAGATGCGGACAGGCTCATAGGGGTATGCGTCGATCAAAGCATTCACCTGGCCGAGCAACACTCCGTCGTCGTAGCGATACAGCGCAATCTCGGCCTGCGCGGGCGAAACACTAGTTGGCACGACCGGACCCCGCTCCGCTTCTGCCTGTTCCTCTGCCAGCCTCGCAGCTATTTCATCGGCGGTCATGTCTACCAACTCGCCGTCTACGAACTTCTGCATGGTCACCCCCTTATCCCCGTCCAAACGATGTGTGCTTTGGCGATGTTTCCGACCGAGCAGAACAGTCGGATGGCATTGCGTGGGAGCAATAGACCGCCTTGCGAGAAAAGCTGACCAGCAACGAGATTGCTGGATTCCTGACGAACCGACGAAGCGCCAACGAGGTTGAAATAGTCGGTTTGATTGAAATCCGTGATAGTTAGCGAAAACACCGATTTCTGTGCCACGCCGTTGCCGACGCCGTTGATAATCTCAACCTTGGAAGCATTGGCATCGCCCAACCCGCCCGCTGCAGTGCCCGCGCTATAAACAAGTTGCCAAGGGTATGTTCCTGCAGCAGAATCATACGACGTGCCGTTGTTGGAACTTGTGCGAAGCCAGACATTCACATTATTGTTGAATGGCGCAATCCACCCCCTCACAATGATCGTGCGGTAAGCGCTCAATCCTGTCCGATCGATAGATGCGACCGCTGAGGTGATGATATCGGTCCCGATATGCTCTTCGACGGTACGGTCGAGTGCGGCCTGAAGGCTGGTGACGGTAGAGATGGCTTGCGAGCCGGTGTGGTTGGCGCGGGCAAGAACTTCAGCAACTGTTTTGCCGCCATCTTTGATAAGCTTGCCCGTTGTGCTGTTGAAGACTGCAATGCGATCAGATACGGCGCCAGCCGGCCCGACCACATCGCCTGTACCGGTTCCGTCCTGGCCTTTCACGGCCATAAGCTCCCAGAAGGCGTTGGCAGTCGCGGGTAAGGTCGGCGGAGCATTGCCAGTGGTCGCCTGAAGCGCCACCCAGCTTGATCCGCCATCCCGCACAACGTCACTTCGAATATAGGCGGTCGGGCCGCTGTATGCGCCACGGAAGGTGATGCTGTCGCCCTTGGCCGCCGTGACCTTCCAGACAGTTTGCCAATTGGCGCCAACGCCCGGCTCCGTGGCAGCGCCTGCGGTGTGCGCCACAAAGCAGCGGTACGACGTGCCGTTGCGGGTCAGGCCGTCGTTGTATTCGAAATTGGCGCCAAGCGACCAACCCGCCTCAATCCACCGCAAAGTCCCTGCCGGACCTTCCGGGCCAGTGAGGCCAAATGGCCCATCCCAGCCGCTTGCCGTGCGCCTGTAGATATCGAGGCCATAGCCGATTTCGACGCGCAGCCAGAGATAACCGGCAGCCGGAACCGGCGACAACGCATCCCGCTCGGCAAGCGTGCCTGCTCCATCGGGATGGATGCCTGCGAGCGACAGCTTGGTCAGTATCTGCGCCAGCCGGTCGTTGATCCATGCCGCACGAACGGCTTCTGAAGTCTCGCGCGCGATGGCGTAGGTGCCGCCGGCCGTTGTGCCCGGCCAACCGTAGGCAAGTGTCAGCGACGTGTCGCTCTCCACGCTGGCGATCGGCACCGACATGCCAGCAAAGCTGAACATGCCGCCCGTAACCAGCGCGACGTCCCACGCCGTGTCTGTGCCCGCCACAATAGGCGAGCCATTCGACACGGAAACCGTGCCGGTCAAATAAACCGAAGATGTCATGATTGGCCCTTATGAGGCTGAAGGGGATAGCGACGCCGCTAGGTGTCGAGGACGTTGTCCAAGACCCAGTACCGCCAGGTGGTGGGGACATTGACGGGGATGTTTTCGGGTATGCTTTTCGGCACGTATATCCAGAAACCGGTCGTATCGATTTCCAAGGAATAGTGCGGGTGGACGCGGGCGTATGACGTGCCGATAACCAAGTAGACCACCGGGGTAACATCGGCGCCGCCGTCAACGCGTAGGCCAGCAGCAAAGACCGCCGGAGGTCGCGTGAAGCCCTTTGAGAAGTTCACCCGCGCCCGCAGGTAGCGGTCGCTTGCCAAACCCGAATAATCGCTCACCGTCACAAGGTTGGTTTGGTACACGCGGGCTGCTACGCCGGTCGACGAGAAAAACATGTCCTTCTCAGCAGCAGTGTCGACGTCGTGCCCAGGGCGCGCGATCTTGATGCCGTTTTTGTTTATCCGCATCCTAGGCATCGGCGTTCCTCGTCAGCATGTAGTAGCAACCGTTGAGCGAAAAACGCGAACTGCTGTTTTTGACGAACCGCACCGAAAGCAGGCCCGGCGAATAGGTGGCGGTGATGGTGTTTTGGATGGTGTTGTATCCATTGGCCGTGTTCCCGCTGCCTTCGGACAGTTGGTAAGGGAACGAAATCTTGCTCTCATGGGAATCGGCGAACACATGGATGGTTGGTGTGACACCGATGTTTGGCACCGCCACGGATGCCGTCTGATCGCGAACGCCCGTGCCGACAAAACCCGCATAGGGACAGCCGACATATCCGAAGGCGAAGGGCTGCGAGAAAATGAAGCTCTCGTGTGCGACGAACTCATTCGAGGCCGCAAAATCGACATCGACGCCGGGC
The DNA here is from genome assembly GCF_056398585.1 of Aminobacter sp. 01T433. Taxonomy (NCBI): domain Bacteria; kingdom Pseudomonadati; phylum Pseudomonadota; class Alphaproteobacteria; order Hyphomicrobiales; family Phyllobacteriaceae; genus Aminobacter; species Aminobacter sp. 01T433. The sequence continues at coordinate 78,681 of NZ_JBFTPR010000012.1, read as the reverse complement.
TTCGACACCCGAAAGATCGGCCCGGCACCGGATAGCCTGATGATGCCCCGCTTCATTGCACGCGCAACCTGTAGATCTGGTAGACGACATTGAAGACGGTGGCGTCGGGCGCCGTGCCTACGTGTCCGTTAGCCAGCCAAAGCCCACCCGGATAGACCGTGAATCTAGGCAAGGACGCGCTCGGGTAGACGTGGAGAAAGGCCGGATTGGTGCTTCCCGGCGTCCCGTTCTGGACAACCCCCAACGGCGTGTAGCCCAAGCTCGGCCAGGTGGCGATGTAGGCCCCGCCGCCACCCGGAATTGCGCCCGACCAAGAGCCCGATCGATAGATGAACAGCCCGCCGGCATCCTCGCTGTCGAAGATGACGGCATTGGGCGGCACATTGAGGTTGTTGGCGTCATAGCCCGGCTTCACAAAGCGCATACGCTTGGTGCCGCCGATGTCCTTGAGGAAGCCTCGCGACATTCAGTCAAACCACTCGATTGAACCTGTAGAAAGGGTGATGACGAACTTGCCGTCTGGGCTTCGGATCGTGCCGGCTGTGACTGTGCCAATGTTGGCCACGGCAAGCCGCAGGCCGCCCGCGTCGTAGACAAAAGGCAGCGCCGTGCCGGTGCCGTTGGTCAGGACAAGCTGGTCGGCAAACAGCACGATGCGTGAGAACGGGACGCCGCCAACGGAGCCAACCTCCCAGAGCGTGCCGGCGGTGATCCACCCGCTGCCCGTGGTCGCGCGCACCTGCAGGACAACGCTTGCCTGGACGTTGCCACCGCTGCCGGCTTGGGCCTGCATGCGCCAGAGACCATCCGCGGCAAGGTTGCCAACGCTGGCCGATACTGCTGTGTAGGCTGTCGCAAGTGCCTCAATCGCCCCGTCGATTTCTTCAATCGAGGCGCTGATGCCGGTAAGCGCACCAGCCGTGGCGCTGCGGAACCGAACAGAGACCGAGTTCTCGTCGACGATCACGCCAGCCGCGTCGGAAGCCGCCAGCGCCAGTTGCTCGAGGCGCGCGCGAAACTCGTCCGACTCCTGCGCAAGCTGAAGCAGGCGCTTGTAGACATCGTCGCGCAGGGCAGCGAGCCCGACTTCGACATCGGCAATGCGAATGTTCGGCGTTCGAACCGGCAGCCAGTCCGACCAAAGCGTTGGCCGGTCCCCGCCAGGCAGGTAGCGACCGCGAACCCCATAAAAGGTGTCGGGCAACAAGCCTTGGCTGATCTTGAGCGAGCCTGTCTCCGGCTGATCGGTGCGACCGCCATAGACAGTCGACAGATCTGCCGCCAACCGCACTTGGAACTCGATGCCGACGACGTCGACAAGCCGCCCTGCGGTATTATCCCACGTCAGCAGGATTGCCGGGCGCCGGTCCAGGCCGGCGTCGTCTTTGATGGTCGACGGTTCGGCGAACCAGTCAATGATTGGCTGTGGCTGTGGACGGATCGGGCCAACCGCACCGTCGACCGGCTCTTGGAAGTCGCCGCTGTCCCAGTCGTAGTCGGATGGATCAACTTCTGTGATGTCGATCATCACGTCGAGGCTGGCGCGATCGGCGACGCCGTCGATGCGGAACAGCTTGGCGATGTAGCCATTGCGTTCCGACGTCCACGACAGGACGCCGCCAGGCACCGCATACGGCCAGAACTCAGGCGGCAGGACCAATGTGTGCCGGCGAGCTCGCTGGCCTTCCTGCAGGGCTGACAGCATGAGCCGCTGCACCTGCTCGGCGTATGGCACGAAGTCCAACGGCACGTCGGCCATAAGCCGGCGGTTGCCGTGAAGCGCCTCCAAATCCGAACGGTAGAGCGGCGGTGCGGTCTTGGCTGCCCAGCCATCAGCCGGCGACGGATAGGTTGCCGAGATACCGTTGATGGTGTCGGCGAGCCCGAAGAACGGCGTGAACGACTGCTCTTCGGTCGACAGGATATCCCCGTCGGTGAACGAGAACGTCGGCAGGTCAGGTGCGCCGAGATAGATCGAATAGACGCCGCCAATCTCGGAAATGCGACCCTGGCACGATGTCAGGATTGCCTCGAGCGCGGACGCCAGCGGCGCTTCGATCTGGATTTCGCCGGCCGAGCGATAGGTAGGCTCAGGGCCGGACGCGCCACCGATGGTCGCGCGGCACTTGTTGATCTGGGCAATCCAGTTCGCAGCCGGCAAGCGAGCCGCGGCCAGGCCCTGCAGGCCATAGAACCACTTATTGCCGAAGGTCAGGCCGCGAAGCAGGTTGTAGGCCTGCACGGCTGGCAGATGATCGCCATCGCCGCCCCAAGTGTTTGGGGTGCTCCAACGGTGCGAGCCCGAACCACCAACGCTGGAATCGCGCGACGGGTCATAAAGTCGGGTGCCGCTGACGACGAATTTGAAGGACGGAATGCCAGAGAAGAGGTTCTTCGTGACCTTCGCCGTCACGATGGCGTAGGCGACGCCAAGTCCGACCCGCGTGCTTTCCCACTGGCGTTGGCCATTGGAGGCGGTCGAAACAAGGAACGGGTCGGCGGTCGTTTGCGTGCCGTCGTAGAACTTGACCCACAGGCTGTCGTGATACTCGTTGACGTTCCGGCCGTAGCCAGTGTCGGCGCCAAGCGTGCAGCGCTCGCCGTTCACCCAGACCTCATCGAGGCTGGCGATAGGCAGATCCGCAAGCGCGATAACCTGTGTCAGAAACGCATTTGGGGTGTCGTCGACATTGCCCCAGGTATTCGCCCAAACGAGCGAGCCGGCCGTTGCCGTCCTGCCCAGAATGAACGAGCGCGGAAGATCACCGCCCGCCTGTAATGAACCGTTGATGGAAAAGGTTGGGTCTTTGGGCTTGCCGGCTATCGACTGGGCAAGAAGGTTGAGGCCAATGCCGACCGCCGTCTTGAGGACGAACGAGCCAATTGCGCCAAGGCCGCCAATGAACGACGCAACGGCGCCGACCGCCGAAGCGATCGCCGAGAAAATTGCCATGATGTGCCTTGGTTTTGGTCGCAGGCCGAAGCCGCAGGCCGGGCGCCTAAAGCGCTTTCAGGAAGTGCGTCTCGACGGGCGCATATCCGCGCCGCTCGTACAAACCGGAGACGTCATTGGTGGCCAGCGAAGCCATGCCTATGGTGACGCAGCCCTGTTCGCGCGCCCAAGCCTCGTAGGCGTCGAGCATGCGGAGAGCGGAGCGGCCGCGCGCCGTTGGCGCGATGTACCAAACCGTTTCCTTGGCCCAGAGACCGGCGCCGAACGGATGCTCGAAAGCACGTGCCATGAGCACGCCTTGTGCGGGCTCGCCTAGAACTAGTACGAGGCCGTCGGCCATATGCTGCTTGAACAGGCGCTCGGCGTAGGCCGCTTGGAATGGGAAGGTGAAACAGGCAGCCGCGTGGCTTTCCTTGAGCAGGCGAACAACGGCAAGCCGGTCGCCCTCATTGGCGGGGCGCACCATCAGAAGATACCCAAAAACTTCTTGCGTTCCTTTTTCTGGGTTGGCACTTGGCCCTTGACCGAACCCCAGAAGATTTCCCAGCTATCGACCGTCGCGCTGTCCTTGAAGAACGTATCCGCCGCGCTGCGGAGCTTCTGCGTCTCGTGCGAGCGCGTATCGGGATTGGCTCGCGTCATCTCCTGCGTATGGCTGGCGCACGTCAGCGTGACGCTGCCTTCCTCGTTTTCGCTCGGGGTCTTGATTTCGATGGTGTCGACGAACCCGACAAACCGGCACTCGGCCGGCGCAACCATTTGGCGCGAATCCGGGTCAAACAGGCCGCGGTAAACCTCCACCCTCGCCTGTTTGCAATCATAGTCGCGCACAAGCCGTTCGACATGGTCGTCGACCTGGCTGAGCCGGAGGTTGACGTTCTGCACGGTGAGGTTCGATACGAGTGGGATGTCGTCGATCGCTACCAGCGTGCCTGAACCGAACCAGTCGCGCGTCACCTCAAGCCCGGTATCGGGATGAATGACCGACGCCGTCACATTGCCGACGTCAGACCACATGCCGTCGGTCACAGGGCCGCCCGTCACGCGGTTGCGGGCAACGATCCATAGGAAGTCGCGGGCAACCAAGGCGCGCGCCTGTAGGGCCGCCAGGTTGGCGGCTGAGATATTGCGCATGGGAATTGGAAACCTTCGAAAAGCCCCGCACTGGCCGGATGGTATGTGCTAAGGCGGGTCAACGTTTCGACGAGGAATCAGAATGCAGCAGAACCGCCTTTATCTGATAATCGGCGCATTGGTAGTCGCAGTGATCGTCCTTGGCGCTTATGTTCTGCGCGAACAAAACAAGCCCCAAGGAGTCGAAATCAAGCTGAATGAAAACGGCATTTCGGTTCAGCAGAACTGACCTACCGCGCCTCGACAGCCTGAAAGCTGATGACGCCACGGCCCGTGGCAATGTCTGCCGGGCTGCTCACGCTGCCAGGCGCGATGGTCATCAGGCATGCCGGCTTGTGGATCGTTACGGCCGCGCCCATGGCAACTCCGGGCCAGATATGCGGCCGAACCTCGAATAGGGCTGTCAGAGGGCCGGTCACAGGCTCCATGACTTGATGCAAGTCTTTGGTGCCGATCTGAATCATGTCGCCAACGCTCAGCGATACACCAGTCAAACCGGTGATGCGAATGGCCTTCCGGTTCGCATCGATCGAAAACAGCGAGCCCACCGGCAGCGCCGCCGAACCCGGATGCAAGATCGGGCGGCAGCGTGAAGTCGGGTAGGCTTTGAAAGTCTTCTGGCCGTTCTCCAAGCTGGCAAGCCGCGCCCGCCACTCGTCAAGCTCGTTCGGCTTCAGACTGCGCGACTGATAGGAGGCCCGCCAAAGCGGCGAGCCAAGGTTCTTCGGGATTGTGCGGCCGTTTGCGGTTCGCGAGAACTCGTCGCGGGACAACTGGTCGAACTCAGTCGACCAGCCGGGGAAGCCGGCAAGAAGGTCCAGCGGGTAGGTAATTGCCATCAAATCTGCCTTGTGGACTGTGCCTTGCGCACCGTTGCTACGACCCGCGCCGAAAACTGCGCCCTGTCCCGCGCAGCTTCCTGACGGAACGCCGCAAGCTCTTCTGACGTGCCTTGGAAGTGGTTTGTCGGCGCGTAAGTGATGGCTGGACCCGAGTTCTGGTTGGCGGGCGCCTGGATGCGAGGAAGAACCGGCGCACCGACGTATCCGCCGGAGGCATATCCACTCTTTAGGTTTCGATGCATCGCATCCAGGTTGGCAACGCCGGCCTTTTGGACCGCAGCCTTGCTGAGGACGTACTCGCCTTTGTGAACCGTACCCGCGGGCTCAAACTTGCCGCCGTCGCCTGTGAAGCCACCATCAGCGAAGCCTAGAAGCTTCCCGATCGCGCTAAACGCACCGCCAAATGCACCGCCCGACGAGCCGCCAGAGGCTGGCTTGAGCAGGCCGTCGAATGCATTGCTGATGGCGATTTCGGCGAGCCGCTTGAGCACGCCCGAAAGCGCATCCTGCAGGCTGTCCGCACCAAGAATGGCATCCATTGCGCCAGACTTGAACGCCTCGTAGGCGTCGCTTGCCGCCTGCTCGATACGCTCCTGCGTCTCCTCAACCCGTCGTAAGGCATCGGCCTGGCGGGCGTAAGCCTCGGATGCAGCGTCAATTGCCGCAACTTGAGCATTCGAAAGCGTGATGCTCTCAAGGTCGGTGACGCCCTTCTTGCGCGCCTCCTCCCGAAGCTCTTTTAGAGCCGACTGCTCGAGGTCGAGCGCAACACGGCGCCTTTCCTGCTCATAGAAGGATTTGCCGACGAGCTCCTGTTCCTGCAACAGTGCCGCGGTGCGATCGCGAATTGCCTGGATATCTTCGTCGAGGCGGTTTTGGGCGGTCTTTTTATGCGACCTGGACTTGCCGTCCTTGTCAGGGGCGGTGCCGGAGCCGCCGCCGAAGCCGGATGGTTTGGTTTTGAGTTTCCCCTCTATTTCGGCAAGCTGCTTTTCGAGGGCCGTTGCGGTGTCGGCCAATTGCACCGCTTTGATGTCGGCGGCCTCCGTCGCATACTTGAATGGCTCGAACTCAAAGCCTGCCGTTTTGCGGAATGCCACGCGGCGGGCGTTTGCCACCATGTAGTCGGCGTCCGCTTGCGTTGCCGCAGCCCGAGCAGCCTGCGCCTGCATCGCGATCAGTTGCCGCAACGCGTCAACCTGCGCGTAGGTGGCATCAGTTGTATTGCGAAGCGCAGACTCGTTGTCTGCAATTGCCCTCTGGAACGAACCGGCAGCACCTTTGGCTTCCGCTTGGCTATCGTTCAGCAGATAAATCGCCGCTGCCGCAGCACCAGCCAGAAGGCCAATTGGTCCAAGGGCGGCCGTAAACCCGGTCGCGACTAGTGTTCCAGCTCGCAACGCCGTCAAGAACGCACCAAGCGCTACGACAGCATTGCCAAGGCCGGCAACCACGCCAAGAATCGCGCGACCTGCAAGGGCTGAAATCAGCACTGTTGCGAACTGCAAAACGGTATCGGAGACGGCGCCAAAGTTGTCTGCCAGATACTGTAGCGCCTCAACCAGCTTGCGGCTTGCGCCCGCCGATGCATCCGCGTTGCCGATATAGGCCGTGAACTCGTTGTTGATCCGCGTTACTGCGTCCTGAATAGTCGCGTTGGTCACCGCGAAAGCCGCACCGATAGGCTTCTGGGCTGCCAGAATGGCTTTGAATACTCGCTCGCTTGTGAGTTTCCCTTCGGCGCCAAGATCCTTGAGACCAGCGATAGTGGTCTTGAACTCGTCGGCAATCGCTTTCGCCAGCAGAGGGGCGTTCTCGCGCAGCGAGCGCAATTCGTCACCCTGAAGCACACCGGACCCAAGGGCCTGGCTAAGCTGCATAATGCCGGCGATTTGCTCTTGCGTGCTGGCCCCGCCCGCCTTGAAGGCCCTGGTGACCACATCCGTTGCCGTGGCAATTTCCAGTTCGGATTTTGCGACGCCCGAGGCCGACCGGATGAGCTTGGCGTATAGATCAACGTAAGTGGAGAAATCGGCTCGGGCAGCGTTCGCACTGTCCTTGAGGACGTCAAGCGAACGCGTCGAAACACCCGCTATCTGCGCCGCAGCACGAATCTTGTTTCCAGCTTCGGTCCAAGTGTCAGCGTAGCGAGCTATCTCGCGCACGCCCAAAGCGGCGCCAATGCCGGAAAGTGGGGCGATAAGGCTGTTCGCAGCCTGCCGGCCGATGCTGTCTAGATTGGTGTTTAGCTTCCGAGCTCGCGCTTCGATCGCGTTAAACTGGCGATTGGAAACACCTTGTGCTCGAGCAAGCCCTTTTTCGAAAGACTTGAAGTCAGCCGAAAGTTGAACGACAAGTCGTTCCAGATCTGTCGCCATTTGTCACCGTGGAGTGCAGGTAATGAAGATTGAACAGCGTTTCACGGCTACAGGTGCGGCCGGAGTCCTGCTGCTTTTTGTCGGGCCGCTGGTTAGCGCCGTCGGATACTGGTTTTGGATCAGTTCGATGGCCCGAAATATTCAGTTCGGAACATACCTGTACTCCGACCCATGGCCGTCGATCATCGCTATGACTGTCGGAGGATTTCTTTCACTCGCGTCCCTCCCAATGATGATCGTTGGGAGGGAGTTTGAAGGGTTCTCAGAAGCGGGTGCGCGGAAAGAGCCTAGCGGCCTGTAGAGGCCCGCTAGCCTTCCCCCAACCAATCCCAGAGTTCGTCCTTTTCCTTCTCGGAAAGGCCGCCATCGTCGGGCGAGTTAGCCTCAGTGAAGCCTTCCAACGCCGCCATATATTGCCAAACAGACATGGCCCGCGCCTCTTGAGGCGTGAACCCCATCGCAGCACAGTTTCCGTAGACCGCGGCAAACCTGACCCTACCGTTGGGCAGCGGGTCTAGGCGCTCTCCTTTTGATTTGCCGCGTCGCTTTCCCCCAGTTTCTCCTCCGGGGCACCGTGAAGCGCGACCTGCAAAACGCCGATCGCGTGGAGCAGGTTTTCAGCCGGCGGGCGCTTTTCGACATACTCGCGGACGAGGGTCAGCGCTTTCACCGGCACCAGGCCGCCGCCAACCAAGCCAAGGCGCAAAACGTGGGCAATCTCGCCCACGTTGCACAGCTTGTTCTGGAGGCGGTAGAGAACCACCCACGGGCCGCTCTCCGTTGCCTCCTGCAGCTTTTCGAGCTCTCCCCAACCTAGGCGGAAAACGTAGTTGTCGTCCGCCCAGGTGAGTTCAACGGATGCGTCCCGGCTCATTACGGGGTAACCGCCCGCACCATTTCGCCATCCGACTGCATGCTCACGGAGATAGTCGCGCGCTGGCCGTTAGGCGCAGCAGATTCGACCGTCTCGACATGCATACGGCCAGTGTAGGTGATGGTCTTGGCTGGGAATTCCCACTCGACCTTAACGGGTACCGAGTTGACGTCTTCGTAGGCGTCCAGCCAAGTCTCGACGCTTTCCGCCGCCAGAACGCCCTCGCCGCTGATGCCCATCGACAGCGAAACCGCGTCGCGGCCCAGCCAATCGACCTTGTCAGGGTCCGTGCAGTCGGGAATCTGAACTTCGTTCAGCGCCTTGCTGAGGGTGATGGACTTCGACGTGAAGCCGCACGGCGCGGTATAGACGATAGGGGTTGCGTCATTGCCAAGGAGAACCTTGACCTTGCCGCCCTTGATTGTGGTAGCAGCTACCATGTTGTCTCCTTGGCCAATATCCGGCCGATGTTGTGATTAGGGTTGCTCGACGATTGCCGTGAAGCGCACGGACGCATGCTTGAGCGTGCCGTCGACGATGTAGTCGGTGCGCCAGTGGTCGAAGGTGACCAGAGCGTTTTCCGTCAGCGAAAACTCGTATCCGCGAAACGCTTGGCGAATGGCGTCAGCCATCCTCCGCACCTGAGGTTGCCCAGGTTCTACCGACCAAGCGTCGATCTGAATCATGACCTCGCCACCGTCGATGCAATCCGCATCTTCGGTCTCGTAGTTCGAGGGGCCGATGCTGATGTATGGGAAAGTCGTGGCCGGCACCTTGCCGTTCTGGTCGAGCGGCGGCTGGTCGTACGATTTCTGGCCGACCTGCGCGGTTACAGCCGCGAACGATCGCAGGCGCGCCACGATGACGCCCTGAAGCTCCAAAACTGGATCCATAGGCTACTTCCCGGCGGCCACGTCTTTGGCGGCCTTGTTGATGGCGCGGGTGATGCGGGATTTGGTGCGGCGCTGTAGAGCCCGCCACGACACAAAGAAGAACGGCTGCGCCGATGTGCCGGGGTGCATCGTGCCTGCGAACTGGCCGCCGTTCTGGTGCGCTCGCGTGGCGAATTCAACCAGGTGGGCATAGCGGACCTTGCTGTTGCCGGCGTAGATTGTGAGCGTCAGGTCGCCGGCCAGGCTAGACTTCACCGTAGCCAACGCCTGCGCGTATTTCGGCTTCTTTCCCCACGTCCAACCGATGCTATCGCGAAGGTCGCCGTCGTCTACCGGCGCCAGCGATTTCATCATGTCGACGATTTCGTTTGCGCCCTGCTCCATTGCAGTTTGGATTCGCGCCTTGGCGACTTCCGGCATGCGCTGCAGCTTGCGTTGCAACTTGGCCAAGCCAAGGATCCGCGTCACGTTGGCTCACCTTGAATAATCAGCATATCAAGCCACTGATTCCGCTCGTCGGGATTGGTGATTGCCTTGATGTTGTAGGTTGCGCCGCTACGGGCGTTCACCACCCGCCAGGCCGACGTCACCTCGCGAGTACGGGTCGAACTACGCACCGTGAGCGTGAAAGGCTGGATTCCTGTGAGCCTAGCGGCGATTACCGGCTCAGAACCAAGGCGCGGCTGTAGTCGTGCCGGCTCGGTGAACTGATCTACCCAGGCGCCCTGAACGTTGCCGAATCCGTCGTCGACTTCTTCACGTTTGGAAAATCTCACACGCTCGCTCAGGCTACCGGCGCCAGATCTTTTTGCCATCAACAATTACTCTTGTGTTAGAAGTTGGTGTACAATAGCAACTGCACAGGGCCAGACAATGGAGAGACTTATGTCCGAACTTGAATTTGCAGCGAATGATAATCGGCATTCGTTGATCGAACTGACAGCAGACGTTGTTTCGTCATATGTCTCGAAAAACCCGGTTCCGGCCACTGAATTGCCGGACTTGATTGCTAGCATTCATGCGTCGTTGACGAGTTTGAAATCTCCGCAGGCCGTGCCAGAAGAAAAGAAAGCACCAGCAGTATCTATTAAGAAGTCTATTACAGACGACTACCTAATCTGCCTGGAAGACGGCAAAAAGTTCAAGTCGCTCAAGCGCCACCTTGGCGTCCACTACAACATGACGCCTGACGAATACCGCGCCAAGTGGAACTTGCCGTCGGACTACCCCATGGTTGCACCGGCCTACGCTGCAGCCCGCTCTCAGTTAGCACTTGCTGCTGGTCTTGGGCGCAAGCGTGGGGCCGTAGCAAAGCCGGCCACACCAACAAAGGCTGCTCCTAAGGCTCGGAAAGCGAAGTAGGTTCGTCTACTACCGTAAGCTCGCTATTCTTGCTCGCCTTGCGCAACCGAACACCCTTCCCCGCGGCTATCGCCTTATCGGCACAGTCGCGAGTGACGTTCTGAACCATCCCAGCCAGATATGCGGTCGTGGTGCCTGGCGTAGGTTTCCAGTCCAGGTCGGCGATGAAGCGAAGCCAGGGCATTACGCGTAAAACCTGTAATTCGAGAGCAGGCTATCAAAGCCAGACCATTCGCTATCCGGCTCGCTACCGCGGTGCTCGTAGAAATCCTCAACGCGCAAGAGCATGGCGTGCTTCACAGCAGGCGGGCATTCTGTGAACCCTACGATGGCCGTAACCGTGATGAGCGACCCTGGCTGTATGGCCGGCCATTGCTGCCCATATTTGAGTACGAGGCCGTCGCCGCGAAGTTCGAAAACGGTATCCGGCAAGGCCGTTGCGACGCCCGCCGTATCGACAAACTCGATGTCGGCGTCCGTCACCGGCGTAATCGGCAACTTCGACATGTCTGCCCAGCAAGTCGCCTGAGCCTCGATCGCCTGCGACGCAAAACGCGCACCGCAGTACTTTTCGACATGATCTCGGGCGACAGAAATCAAACTACCGATCAGGGCATCGTCATCTTCATGGAAGACGTTAAGATGCCTCTTCGCCTCCACCAGCGAAATCGGCTCCGCCGACGGCGCTGTCGTCACCTTCGGTGGATACCACATCAGGTTTGCCCTTCTTCCGCTTCTCGATGACGGGCGTGGCTACCGCGCGTTCAATTCGCTCTTCGGCTGCAGGAACGGCATAACCGGCGTCGATTAGCCGGATAGCTTCTTCCTGCGGAAAATCGCGCTCATCGCCCGGCGCGAGCGAGTATTCGTTACCCGATAGGCCAATCAACATCTTGATATTCATGATCTCTCCTTGGAGGGAGGCGGGCCGAAGCCCGCCATCCAAGATTAGGCAGCAGCCATCACAAGGTGCTTGATGGCCGCAGTGTCACCAAGCTCACCGTCGAAGCGGATCAGCCCCGCAATACCAAGATCCGGCCAAAAACGTTCACGAAGCACACCGATGACCGGCGAGCCGACCTTGCGGACGAAGTACTTCGAGAAATCTCCGAACAGCATGACCTTCTTGGCAGCAGCGAGAGTGTCCATGTCATCGTTGATCGAATAGCGATATCCGAGCAGCGTACCGGGCTCGCTCTTTTGCACGTCGCCCATCGACCACAGGTAGTTACCGTCGCCGTCCTTCAGCTTACGGATGGCCGCGAGCGTGGTGTCTGCAAACATGAACCGCGCCTTCGGCGAACGACGGTAAGCCGCGTTGACCGAGTGCAGAAGGTCGATGATTTCGTCGCCCGTGATAGCGGCGGCCGCGACGGTCGTCTTGCCGAGCGAAGAGGCCGTGACAACACCGTTGGGGTCGCCAGTACCATCGCCGATCGTCAATTCGCGGTTGGCAATACGACCAAGGCGCTCGCCGAGCAGGCTGCCAAGCAATGACTCCATGCTGAAGACGCTGTCCTGCGCGAGCTCCATCGAGAACTTCACGAACTCGGTGTCGTAGACATAGGCCGACAGTTCCCTGTTACCGAAGACGGCATCCTGAGAGCCATCATCAGCGAGCGCAGCTCCTTCGGTGTGCTTGCCGCCAGTCTTGGACGTATCATCGGTCGTCGGGATGTTGATGACGTTGCCACTGGCAGTCGGGATGATGGTGGCGATGTCTTCATCGTACATCGGGCCCCAGTCCTTCATCGACCGAACGATGAAGGTGGCAAGCTCGACTGGAACGGTATAGCCGCCGGCCGCAGGGCTGCCGGTCGTCTGGGTGCGGAATTCGACCTTCTTCTCTACGCCTGCCCGCAAAATAGAGCGCTCTTCGGGCTCCAGAAACGAGGGGTCAGCGCCGCCAGCGAGGAACTTGTAGAATACCTCGCGATATTCCAGCTTTTCGCCTTCGTCCTGGCCGCGGACATCGGTGTCGGCGCCGGTCGGACGCTGGCGCCTGCGCTCTTCATCAGCGCGATCGGCAAGGCGCTTTTCGGCATCCGCCAGACGCTGCTCGCGCTCGATCAGCTTCTCGACCTTGTCGAACTCGACCATGATCGTGTCGTGGCGAGCGTCAAGCTCGGCGGCACGGGCCTCATCGGTGTTCTTGGTGATTTCATTCAGCGCTTCACGCGCCTGCGCGACAAGCGAGCCGCGCTTTTCGTTCAGGTCATTAAGGGACATGGTATCTCCGGATATGAAAAAGGCCGCGCATTGGCGGCCGTGGGGTGTGATGGCAGGACTGGGTCCGGCCCTCCGGCAGCGCCGGGTGACTACAGCCGTTGAGGCTGACTACGTGGCGTCCTGCCGGATGCCCCGAATTCGCTGTTCCATTGCGGCGCGCTTCTCGGCTACCCGCCTTGCGGCAGCGGCAGCATCTGCGGCGCGCTTTTCGGCGTCTTTGCCAGCACCATCCCGAGCCGCCTCGAGCGAGCGCAGGCCGATCGTGGTGTCTTCGTATGCCGGCCAGGCAACCGCCGAAACTTCGTGGAGTTCAAGCTTGTGAATGGTTCGGACTGGGGTCTCGCCGGTTTCGTCCCAAGTCTCCTTGGTGACGCGGAAGCCGAAGCTCATGCCGCTGATGTCACCGCGCTCGACCAAGACCCACAGGTCGTTGCCGTCGCTCGTGTCAGGCACGTCGATTTCGACACGAAGCCCGGTACCGTCCTCCGCTAGGCGAAGCGTGCCGGACTTGCTGCGGCCGATCACGCGGCCAGGGTCGTGGTCGACCAAGGCACGGATGTCGCCTGTGATTGCATCGGCGAATGCGCCGGGAGCAATCTTCTCTTGGAAGTAACCGCCGATGTCCGCCAATCGGTCGAACTTCGCGGCGTAGCCAACAAGCGTTCGCTTGTCGCTGTCTGCGCGCACCTCGACACCAAGGCCGGATGCGCGCTTTTCTACGTTAGTCGTCATGCGGCGTCAGCCTCATCATCGTCGGGAATGTTGTCGTTCGCTGGTTGGGGCTTGGTCTCGGTGGGCTGGCTTCCCAGCACCACCGTAGCTCCCTGCATGAACAGTTCGTCAGCCGCCGCGTTCTTGTGGTTGCCGCGGTTCTCCAGCCCTCGCCCCTCGTTCGGAGTCAGGAAGCCGGCCTGAATGGCGCGCGCGATACCGTCGATGCGGCTCTTGAAGTCGCCCCGCATGAGACCGTCGAGATTGTGCTCGATGTAGCGGTTCGTCCCGCCCCGCCCAAACAGCTTCAGGTTCAATTCGTCCTCCAGCGCCTTCGCCCATTGGCCGATGAGGTGCTTTACGAGGTGCAGATCCTGTTGCTCGGCGTTGCTGAACGTGGCTCGCGATAAGTCCTGCAGAAACACCGGCGGCAGTTGGTAGGTGCGCGAGATTTCCTCGACCTGAAAGCGCCGCGCCTCAATCATCTGGCCTTTGGACGGGTCGAAACCGACAGGCTTCAACTCATAGCCACCAGGGATCGGCGTAATCGGCTTGCCGGTAGCCTTGGCGTTGTCGATCGCCGCGGTAACGTCAGCCAGCGCACGCTTCATGGCGTCAGGGCCGGCAGGCAACGGGCCAACCAGTGCTAGCGGCGGAACACCACCGCCCGCGAAGAAGTTGCTGCCGTAGTCGTTCATAGCGAGGGCAAGCTGAATAGCCTTCGTCGCCATATTGATCGGGCCGTAGTGGCTCAATCCGTCCGACTGCAGCATGAACGGGATGTCGATCACGTCGGTAGCCGGGTAGGTCTTGCCTTCCGAATGGTAGGTCACTCGACCGCCTGTGCGCTTGACCGACGTCTTCTTCGGGTCAAGCGCCCATAGCGCGTCAATGCCTTGGGGCGTTCGTTCGATCCAGGCCAGGCCGCGGCCACCGGTGAAGACCTGTTGCCAAAAGTGCTGCCAGAATTTGAACGAGCCCGTTGCGTCGTTGGGTGCAATGTTCACAACGGTTTCAAGCTTGCCGCCTGCCCGCTTCGCGCCCTCTTTGGTGTCGCGGTATGCGTGTCGCGGGATTGCCGCCAGTGTCCGAGACATGAAAGCGACCGCCGCCCACACGGCGGGAACCGTCAGCGCCTTATCAATGGTGACGCTTGGTAGGTTCGCGCCGTTGACTCCGAAGAACGACAAGAAATTCTCGGCGCTCACCGGAATCGTGGGGTTTTCGATCGTTGCCGCTCGGTTTTCGGCAGTTTGCTCCGGTTCAGCCCGGCTAAATGGCCACATTCTTGGCTCCAATTTTCGTCAGGCTAAATTCTGGGTCGTCCCATGGGGATGTCGGCGTCGTCTGCGTCGGCTTGTCAGCCGCAGCACCAATCGCCATTGCCAGGGCAACAGCCGCGTCGATGCGAACAGAGGCTCGCGTTTTGACGAACCAGCGATTGCCGTGTGGATCTGGCGGGTGGTTAAACGTCGAACCCATCAGCGCAGTCATCAGCGCCGGATTGGACCGGAGCCTTATGCGGCCGTCGATGATGAGGTTTTCGAGCTCGGTTACTGAGCCAGGCATCCACAGCCCCAACGGGGGCTTCTCGCCGGCAGCCTTCGCCGCCTCGATCTTCTCTTCGGACGGCCTCGCCCTCACCTTGCCGCCTTGAGGGTGCGGAAGCTGCTCGGCAGTCACGCCGAAGATGTCGAGTTCGTCTTTGAACGCGGCATAGGCATAGTTGTCGTAGGCGATCGACTGGATGTCGTAGAGGCGATCCAGTTCAGCCACCCGCGCCGCGACGATATCGAAGCGGATGCGAGGCCCCTCAGGCGCGTTTAGATGGCCTTCGCGCACCCACACGTCATAGGGCTGCTTGTCGGCCGTAACGCGGGCTGCAAGCGTGTCGCCAGGCGTCCATGCTTCAATCCACGCGTCATATGTCGGCAGATCGGCTGTTTCGCCATCCTCGCGCGTAACCGTCTTGAAGCCCGTAGGCTGGACGCAGGCAACGACTGTCATGTCCTTGGTGCCTGACAGGTCGACGCCGAGATAAAGCGGCCCGTCTTCGGGCAAGTCCCATTCGGACATCACCTTGTCGACGGTGGCGCGTGGCATCCACGCCTTGTCGGCGTCCGTCCAAACACAAAAGTGCAGGCGAAGGACGTTGTTGAGTTTGCCCGGTACGTCGCGCGCCTCGGCAACAACGCCGGCAAGATAGTCATGCGTCAGGATCGTACCGAGCAGCGGGTTTGCCTTTGCCCAGCACGACGGATCCGTCATCGGATCGTCGCCCTTGTCCAGAGCGCAGACGTAGGCAAAGACGCTGTCGCTGCCCTCCCATGTCTCGCCAACGAAGGTGAATTCTTCGTCTGGCGTCTGAGTGCCGGCCAAAACCTTGACCGCTCGCTCCCGCTCTTCCCAGCAAACGCTGTTTCGATCCGAACCGCTGTTCGTAATCATCAAAAGCAGCGGATTCTGACGAAACTTGAAGCCGCGCTGCAGCATTTCCATGATGCTGCGGTCAGGATGCTCATGCACCTCGTCGCATAGCGCGAAGTGCGGACGCGGCCCGGAACCGGTCTTGCCGGCCTCTTTCGAGATCGGCCGAAAGAACGAACCCGACCGGTGGTGAGCAACGTTGAACTCCTTGCCCAAGCCGCCGCTGAACTTCAGCCGAGCGTTTAGAGCCGGAGCCTGACGCACCATCTTGCAGGCATCCTGAAACAGGATCTGGGCCTGGTCTTTCTTGGCTGCAGCCGCATAGATCTGCGCGCCGGATTCTTTGTCTGCGATTAGTCCATAAAGCCCAACGCCGCCGGCGAACGGCGATTTACCGTTGCCCTTGCCTTCCTCGATGTAGACCGTGCGAAATCGGCGCGTACCGTGCGCGTTCTTCCACCCGAAGATAGAACCGAGCTTGAATGCCTGTGACGGATGGAGCTTGAAAGGCTTGCCGTCAAACTGACCTTCGCTGAGGCGAAGCCGCTCCTCAAAGAACCGAAATACGCGGTTCGCGGCGTCGTCGTCCCAGCACAGTCCACGCTCGAGCCCGCGCTCCAGGTCGGCAAAATGCCGACGGCAAGCGTTCCGCACATGAGGTCCGGCAATTTCTACGCCGTCCAGTACCGCTTGCGCGTATGCACTGACACGCCCAAGCGCGACCTCAGCCGTCGAGGAGGTCGTCTTTGTCGTCCTCATCATCTGGCACCGTAATTTTGCTGGCATCAGCCGGCGTGGCGCCCATCTGGCCCAGACATTGGCGGAGGAGGTTCATGCTCTGAACACCGACGTCCTGATTGGCCATCAGGCGGCCCTGAATGTTCGCGGCTAGAGCAACCAACATCCGGTGCGAACTGTTCAGCCAAGGAATTTCCTTCTGAAACAGCAGCCAAGCGGACTTGGCCTTGCTCGTGTCCGTGTCATTCAACCACTTCGGCGGCGAACCCAGTGGAACGCTGTCCTTGGGCTCTTTCCTTGCCTTGAACCGCTGCGGATCCTTCTTGTCTCGCCCCTCGACCTTGGCCTTGCCGAGGGGATTTCTCGGCCTAGCCATGGGGAAATCCTTAAATTAGTAATCTCTTATTTATATTTGCCGCCGGATACTGGCTCGCTCACCCCACAAGGGAGTCGAGCATGACCGACATCAGCAAAGCTGCGATCTACTGTTCATCGCTAATTGTCCTGCTGAACCTGGCCCTGGTTGCGGGCATCATGTGGCCCGGCGCAGCGCCTTAACCCCAACATTTGAATTGCGGATGCGCGCGCGATGCTGCCCTCACGGTCCGGGCATGGAGGCGATCGAAAGGATCCGACCCAGCCCCCCTGTGAAACATTGATGTTTCACGCAACAATGTTGCGTGGCTAGATGGGGTAGCCGTCGGCCCCGAAACGGATCACGGTCTGACCGAGATCCTCACGCTTCCCATCGCTGTCGTGGTGCGGCTTGCACAGAGACTCAAACGGGCCAGACCAGAATTTTTCCTCGTCGCCCTTATGGCCGCCTTCTGCATGGTGCACCACGGTCGCCGGCTCCACGACCTCCATCATCAAGCAGCGCTCGCAAAGGGGCTGCATTGCAAGCTGGTATTCGCGAATACGCTGCCAGCGGGCAGTCTTATATAATCTACGGTAGGTGGCAGCTTCGGCTGAACGGTGGTCTGGCTGACGTGCCATGGTCGTTGGAACCTTACGCTGTACCGCAGTGTTGTCTCTGTAGCGGTAGGAGATCAACATGCAGAACGAAGATGGAATTAGCGAACGCAAGCCGGCGCGAAACTATCGCGACCCGAATGATAGAGCCAAACGTCGGAACACAGCGCCTGTCGATGAAACTAACGAAAAGGTTAGCCACTCGGACAAACAGAACCCACCGCGCGACAATCCGACGAACGTTGAAAAGACGGGAGGCAGCGAACAGCCTGGCTACCGAATGAAGCGAGCTCGGTTTTGGCAATCATAGGCCTCAGGGCTCAACGTCGTGGAAGGGTACCGGTTTCTCAAGGAACAAATCGAGCAGTGCGTGCATTTCTGCCCAGGCGAATTACCGCCACACGAGGGTACAAATGGAAGACGCACAGGTAGGTTGGATCGCCGCTATCATTGTTGGCGGCATCGCGGGTTGGCTCGCAGAGATGTTCATGAAGAGCAATATGGGTCTCCTCATGAATATCGTTCTCGGCATCGTCGGGGCGGTACTGGCCAACTTTCTACTCGGCCTTGTAGGCATCGGCCTTGGTGGCTGGCTAGGCTACTTAATTGCCGGCTTCATTGGCGCTTGCATTCTCATAGCCATTGCTCGCGCCATCAAACGCTAGTTCCTAGATGCGGCGACCTCAACCAGCCGAGGCCAGGAGGTCGCCGCTAATCACCCGACGCAGCGTGGAGGGACGCGCAAGGGGCGATAGTTACCCGGCCGTAGACCGGGGAGACGCATGGTCTCAAGAAAAAGGCCCGCTTGCGCGGGCCTGTCATTGAATAGTCCTTCCCACCCTTACGAACTTGGGACGGGATTACTCCAATTCACGCGATTTTCCTGTTTTCAATCAAATAGTTATCATTTGCAGGCTTGTATTTTTGTGACCCAAGGAACCCCTCGAGAATGACGAGCCCGCGATAAACGAGTGCCTTGCCTGCTGATGCCGCAGCAGAGCCGCTAAAGCCTTCATCCTCGCCAATCCTCTGCATCGTCCTGCCACCAAGCACAGCGTCTTCCAGCGGATCCTGCAACCCGCCAAGAGCCGCCCTGATTTTGGTCAGCACGGGCTTCTTGTCGATATAGTCGGCCAGTGTGTCTGCGCTGAGCTTGGTATGCAGGCTTTGTGTCCGCCCGACGATAGGATCGCCATCATTTGCCACACTTGCCGGGAGGGCACGCTTGGCCGGGGTGTCGTAAGTTCCTTTGCTTCTCTTGATCTCCGACCGATATTTGATCTCGCCGCCTGGAACCGACTTCCCCTCGAAGCCATTGGCAGCAGCAGCGTCGACTTCTTTCACGCCATCACGCAGGACGCTGCGCCGCTCAACCGCCATGCCGTTTGCACTGCCATCCCCATAAGCCTGCCCCTTGAGCGGTTCGGACTCGCACAGGGCGACCAGTTGACGATAGGCCAGCACTGCCACAATCAGATCGTCGCGCCTGTCACGGCGAAGGACAGCTAAAAGCGGGAAATCCTCATTCTCGCTCGGTCTGCAATCAGGGTCGCCGATGTCCTGCCGTTTCTTGATACGTCTAGCCATTCGTCGAATTGCCTTTCGTTCTTCCTCTGCTTTCTGCCTTGCCCGCTCGCGACCTGCCGCACGCTCTTCTGGCGTGGTCGACTTGTCGAAAGGCTCGTCTTTCTCGTGCGGACTCGGGACGAGATAACTCTCGATCTTCGCGTCCGCAGCACGCGCATGGGACCGATGACCACCTATGAAGCCGAGCGTTCGCGTGCTTGCTTCATTCAAAAATCGGTTGGGTGCTACCTCGACCATCACGTCAGCAGCGGCCTGCTGCTGTCTGTTAACTTCTCGCAGGAAGCAGCCAGCAGTGTCTCGCTGAAATCTGGTGGTCGTCCTGTAGGAATGTCCAGGTTTCAGGCGTGGGTGGTGCTCGGGAATGCCGGTGGCGATGTTCTTCCGTAGGAGGCGGATAGGGTTGTTCTCATTGGCCGCGGAGCGACCGTCCGCCGAAGCGGTTTTTGCAGATGTCATAGGGTGCAGAGTTCCCGTGGACCTGGTGCCGGCCAATGGCCGATGGTTTGCCTTTGCGGCTTGTTATTGGCGGACAGTGCCGCGCTCATGACATAAAAGGCGGCAGACCTACTTCCGACAAGGAACCTTCGAAAATAAAGTGTTGCCATCTTCCGCTTCTTCAACTTCCTTCTTGGAATTATCGTTGTGGGCACGCTTCTCCTCCCACTGCTTGAGTGCTGCCTTTCCTTTCGCCGTCGGGCACAACCCCCATTTCCCGGCGTTCAGACGCCAGCCAAGCATCTTTCGACGGCATAGGCTGTCTTCGGTGCGTTGCGCCATTGGTTGCGACCAGTGCGCTGCGCGGCCGATGAACATGAATTCAGCCTGCGCGTACGTGATCCGCAGTTCTGTGGCCGACCATATGGTCATGTTGATGTCCCTCATCTGGTACTACGTGTTCGGGGGATGGCGTTCCCAGCGCCTTCCCCTCTGTAAGAGGGTAAATGTTGGGAACGTCGGAACGGCAACGATTTCAATGGCTTACCCCGTTCCCAGACTTCTTGGGAACGCTGGGAACGGGAACGTTATGTCTTTGTTTTTGTTGAGTTTTCCATTCCCGTGGGAACGAAACCCGTTCCCAGAGCGTCTTGGGAACGGTGTTGCGAATCATTCGCAACTGGAAACATCAGCCGGCCCTCTTCATTCCGGCTCGGAATTCACCCATTCCGGCGGCGAAAAGACCTGTCGGCACGTCCAGCCATTTTGCGGTTTTTTCGTCTTGGCTTTTGCCCTCACAACCTCGCCGCGCTGTATCGCGTTCGGCAACATGTCTAGGCCTCGACATCGTAGCGCAAGTACTTGTCATTGATGTATACAACTTCAATTCGCTAGCGGAGGAGTGCGACAATCTTGAAGAGAGCCTATGTTGGACTAAGCAGTCCGATTGCATACGATTACTCGTCGGCGAAAACTGACAAGAGGGGGAACCCAACTACCCCCGAGCCCATCCTATACGGATCAATGGGACTACTCCTATTCTACGATGAGATATACTTTGCAAATGCGACCGTATGTCCTCGCCGGATGAGAAAACTACCCTACGTCAAATTCTTGAATCACCCCGACAATCCGGAATGGATTGACGATGAAATAACAGCGTCTATTGAAGCCAGAGGACACCAATTCCACAATACGGGTCACGGACTAGGAGATGTTTTCGATCGAGATTGGTTGGACGGCCTTAAGGAATACCACCCGAGGGTCGGAACTGTTGATTATCACAGTACAGAGAAATCACTGTTTGGGGCTTCTACTACAGCAAGCCTGGCTCCTCACAATTTGGCATTTGACTTGGCTACCCTTGAGCGCTTCGAACATTTAGATCTAGAGATAGCCCTTAACGGGATGACCGACGCCATGCTCACAGCTCCTATCGGCGAAACAGACCGTACCGAAGAAAAACAATCAAGACGGCGGCTGGAAATAGCCGAAAAGGTAATATGCGTTACTAGTATCTACGACATAATCGGTGCTCGCGGCCCATACCATCCTGTCGTCGAGGACCTTCGCAATGATGATCTTTTAATCAACTTCCGTCGATGGCTGACCGATGTGGACAGTCGACTCGACAATCAAGAAGTTCGCGAGATAGAGCGCGATGTATCAGCACGTGTTCGCGAATTCACCGAATCTTCGTTGCGGAAGGCAGTATCAGCTCCGAACTTGAAAGAATTATCGATAGAAATTTTTAAAGGCCTCACTCTAGATCTACTTCCACCGTCCTCTGTAATTGCAACTATTATTGAGTCAAGACGTAGGAAAAAACAGTCAAACCAGCTTAAATGGCTTGCCTACGTTGCTCTCGCGAGGGACAAGATTTCGGGCATTCGGCGGACACTTTAGATCTGAATACTCGCTACAAAGCTGCGCATGCGCGGGGGGCGAGGCTCATATCGCTCTCCTAAACTGGCCATTGGAAATCCGTACCGTCCCGCCGTCCCGTACTAAGGAATATGACCGGGACGGACGACAGTGGTGGGGACTAAAGTCCCCCCACACCAAAACTGTTTTTGCACTAAAGCCGTCCCATCCGTACGCATTGATTTTGTTAATATTTTTGCCTTTTGAAGGGTGACACGGGACGACCGGGACGATTTCTGGGACGGGCGGTTTTTTGAGCGCGTTGCTGAAGCCTATCGTCCCGCATCTGGGACGGCGGTCGGGACGGCTCGCAGACGCTGGATTTAACCTCCCCACGGCCGATTCTTTGCGACAAATCCCGCAGCCGTTGAGGCTGCCTGATGCTCCCTGTGACGGTCTGCCCTGACCTCAGATACCGCCTCGATGCCATGTCTGGTCAGCTTCCAGCCGACTCGTTCCACATACTCGACGAGCTTCGTCCTTTTGAGCTTTTCGCTCGCGCCTGCCGCGCGACGCTTGTTGGGTTTTCCGTCCTCTCCCATCCAGTTAAGTGCGTCGGCAAAATCGGAAAGCGACCGCTTGCCATTGAGATCAATCTCAACGAGCAGGTCATCTTCATCCCTTCTTTCTGCTGCCCTCCTTTTTCCAACCTCTCCCGAGGAAATGACCGTCGCTATTACAGTCGGGATGTCCCGCCCCCTGCTGTCGCGCAATGCCGGAGCGGTCACGGTCGACAGGTCGAACATCACAGGCTCAAAATCTGGGCCGCGGTGTTTGCCCTGCCAATGCAGCTTGACGGAGGTGTCCCCGACCCGAAACGCAACGAGATTGCCGTCGACCTCAGCGATGAACGCGCCTCCACCGCGTGGCAAAAGATTGTCCTGCGCCGCATTTTTGGTTGGGTGACAGGCGACAAGCACGCAAGGCGACCCGGGCAGAGTTGTTAGGCTCCGGAGGACTCGGGCGTGCTTTCCCATCTCAGCGTTGGCGTTCTCGTCTGCCCCAAGGAAATAGGCGGCGGACGTGTCAACAATGATCAAATCAACGCCGCCGAGCCGTTCAACTGCAGTATCAACTTCCTTGAACAGCCCAGAGATATCGAACGTACCCGGTACGAAATGAACATCGATCGTCGTACCATCGAAGCCGGTATGGTACGCCTCCGCGATCCAACGCATCGTCACGTCGGCGGGGTTTTCGCCAGCGAAGTAGACAACGCGACCTTTCCTCACCTCACGCTCGCCAAGGGGCTTCCCCCTTGCAGCCAGTGACGCCAACTTCAACAGGATTGCCGTTTTTCCTGTCCCAGTCGGGGCCGTCAGCGAATAGAGGAAGCCCGTCTGCACTATGCCGTCGATGGCATAATCCGGCGGCGTGAAGCTGGCTATAAGGTCACCGCTTGAGACAATTCCTGGCCATGGTGCGGGTTTGTTGTCATTCGCAGCAGAAGGAACCGACGCTGGCTTAAACGGCTCACCTGGCTCGCTTTTGGTAATGTTCAGCTTGGCCATTACGCGGCTATCCGATCCGCGAAATCAAATCCCGGAGCATTGGGAGTGGTGATGACGACCTCACGCCCGGCAGCATGCCAGCGTTCGCCAGCCGCGTTTGCTGCGTCGACGCCAGCCACATCTGCATCAGCCCAGATAGATAGGTGATCGACCCCGGACAGCACTGGGAAATCGCGAACGTTCCCAGCTGTCATGCACGCCCAAATAGGTTGAAAACCAGTGGCCAAAGCGGTCTCGATGCCTTCAGCTAGCGCAAGCGCCGCGGATACATCCTCATCCGGCGTCAGGCGCACGACAGCACCCTTTGCGGCACCGAGCATCATCTTGCCGGGTTCGGCCTTACCGCTACCATCAGGCAGCAGAGCCGTCCGGTGGACACCTCTATGCTCGCCAGTTGCGGCGTCTGTCATTAAGGCGACCATTGCTGGGTGACGCTCCTGTCTAAACGGACAGGACGGGTGAAAGCGAAGAGCTTCACCGACATAGGCAAGGCCGCGCGACACCAAATACTTCTCGGCGAGAGTGCCGGCGATCGGAATGGCCTCCGACCAGATCCGCATTCCGCGAAGGATCCGCACGCGCTCATCTGCCAGCGCGGCAACGTCGACAGAAGGCAGGTTGTCGTTGAACGGTATCGGGCGCCGCTCATCGGCAAGGCCGAGCATGGCCTTGACGTGGTCGCGGCATGCTCTGAAATCGTCGCCGGCGAAACTGTGTGCGAGGAAACCGTTGCCGGTAAAGGTGACGCTCAAGGAACGGTCCTTGCGGCTGTGACCTGGGCCAGGACAAAGGACATGGTTGCGTCCGGCCATTTCACCACCCAAAAGTCTGGCGGCCTGCTTAGTTGTTACTTCCATGGCGGGGATTATCTCCGAGAGCAGAAAGGGCAGCGTCTGTAAGATGGCGCACGAGTTCGGGGGCGAAGGTTGCCGTGTTGCACCCGAACGCCATAGGGGAATGAACGCGCCAGCCGCGGTCGCTTTGCACCAGGCGAAGGTTTGTTAGGCGAATATCTTGCGAAACTTGTGCATCGAAAAACGCAACAGTCCGCCCGCCGGCGCCAGGCGGCGCCGGCCGAATGTTGAGGATGTGCATTTTGCTACCTAAGCTGCCATGTCAGCAGCTTCTTCTGCCGCGCATTCGGCCAAATATTCTTGCACGCGAAAATGTCTTTCACGGTCGGCCTGCAGACAGGCCGAAACGTATTCGAGCGTAGCAAAGTGGTCGGGGATGCCCCCGCCGTCCCTAACGGCAAAATAGCGTCCAACCATTTCGCCAGTGTTCTCAATATTGAAGCGGACGCCGAGCACCGCTAGCAACCTTTGAAATCGATCAGACGTACTCGAGCGACGTTCGTTCCCATTGAGAAAGTCGAAGGTTTCCACCTTTCCGGGCCGCTTGACGCGGGTTGCCGACACAGTGATCCGCACCAGTTCATCGGCGCCTTCGGTAATATCGACGGCCGAGACGCGATACACTTTGAAGTTGAAAGTTGGTTTGAATGTCATGCTGCCCTCGCTACGAGGGTCGAGGGAGAATTGTAGTAGGTGGCGGCTGAATTGGTGGTATGACTGTTCATTGCTACTCCTATGGAGGTGGCACATGGCACTGCCCGCAAGCGAGGCGCGGTACGATCTGCGCAAAGAGTACGGCGGCCCCTTCAAGGGTACCTGGACCGTGTTCGATATCTTCACCGGCAAGCCCGCAAAGGTGAACGGCATGGACCAGGTTTGGCTTGAGGAGAAGCAGGCCGACGACTTGGTCGACCTGCTGAACCTGCAGGATGCTAGGCGGCGCGGGTTGCTTTGATTGTCATTGAGAGAGTGATGCTCATGCTGCTGCCCTCCGTGCAATGCGCTGCTCGATCCACGCTTGAACCTCTTGGCGCACGAACGCCACGCGGCGGTCGCCAAGCAGAACCGCAACAGGGAAGCGTCCCTCGGCGCGGTATTTGTTGAGCATCGAGCGCGACATACTAGTCATGCCACAGGCATCGTTCAGCGAAACCAGCCGTGGCTGATTGTCGTTGCCGGGAATCATGGTGTTCTCCTCGGCGCCGGACGAAATCCGGACGCAGTTCGAATAGGTTGATTGTCGGGTGAAGAATCCGGCATTTAAGCCGGGCGCTGGGGTTGACTGACGCTCAAGCGCCGTTGCCGTCTCGGGGCAACTACCCGGCGGGGTAACCCGCTGCTTTGGCCTCAGGCCCAAAAGTGCATTCGCGCACCTGATACATAAAAGGCGCCTCGGGCGGTATGGTCAAGGTTGCCGTATAGTTATTTTTTACCACCGCAGTGGTTGGCCCAATCAGTCATCAATTCCCTACGTTTTTGCAACGCGTCCCCTCGCCGATATGCACGTTCGACGGCATTGCCGACCTGATGCCCTAGCGACCACTCGATGATCTCCCGTGGGTACTGCGTCTCCTCCCCTGCCCAATCGGAAAAAGCACTTCTGAATCCGTGAACAGTCGACCCCGGCCTTTTTGCGGTAAGGGCAATTCGCATGGCAGCATTGCCGAGCGGTCGGTCTTTGCGTGCGCCTTCGAATACAAATTTGGACAGGGAATCCCTCGCATTCAGAAGGTTGACCACCTGCAGCGCGAGCGGCACGACAAGCTCCCTGCCTGTCTTCGTGCGCTCGCCTGGTATTGTCCAGGTGGCTGCAGCGATGTCGATCTCCGACCAGACAGCCTCCCGCGCCTCACTCGTCCGGACAGCTGTGAGAACAATAAACTTGAGGCATTGCTCATCAGTCGTATCGCCAAGCTCGGAGAGGAAGGCAGGAACCGCCTTGTACGCCAGCGCTGCGTGGTTCGCGCCGGTAACGCGACCGGCGGCGGTCAGGACGTGCTCAAGGTGACCCGACCACCGCGCCGGGTTCTCGCCGCTTCGGAGGCGCTTTGCGGTGGCGTAGTCCAGTACCGACTCGATCTTCCCTCGCACGCGCTGACCAGTGGATGGCCGCTTCGCCCATATGGGCCGCAGCACATCCTCAATTAGTTCGGTGTTGACCGCATCGATCGCCACCTTGCTGAGCTTACCGGCGTGATCGAACAAATGGAGTCGCCATTCCTTCTCTGTCTTCACGGACCAATCGCCCGCCTCATCGAGATATCGAGCAGCAACCTCGCCGAACGTGGCTGCATGCGATTTCCGCGCCGCTCGTTCAGCATACGGGTCGAGGCCGTCCGCCAGAGCCTGACGCAGATCGTTTGCCTTCCGACGCGCAGCGGCAAGGGACACTGGAGCGATACCCGCAACGCCACCAAGGCCCAGTTCTCGCCGGACCCGATTCCTGATATAGACGAACACCCACGACTTGGTGCCTCCAGGATGTACGCGGAGCCATAGACCGGCGCCGTCGCCATAGATTCCGGCCTTGGACAGTGCCCGAACTTTTGCGTCAGTAAGCTTGTTTATCATAACCGTGGCAGATCATCCCTACCATAACCCGTTTCATAACGGCATTGGTTGTTACTATGGATAGAATGGGTGATACGGTCAATCTAACTCATTGATCTTGGCTACTTCAAGAAACTAAACTATTGAATTTGTTTAGGTCAAATCCGCCCATCGGGCGGCGTTTTTGTTTGCCTTGATTCTTTTGGCCGGCGGCACCGAACGCGTTGCGACTCGCCCTTAAGGAGCCGTGGTGGCTGCCGGCACCTGACCTTGCTGCCGCAGCCGCGCCATCACCTTTGCCAGTTGGTCGGGATAGTCCGGCGTGAACGTCCAATAGTGGGACCCGGCAGGCGCTTCGCCGGCGCCCAATCCGCGTTCGCTGGCTGGCAGGTGGAAGAGCAAGGTGATCAGCACGTCGCTGCTCACCCACGGATCGTCGTACCAGAACGTATGCGAACGGTTCGACAGGCCGGGTATGTTTTCGGGCCGCACCCGCAGCAGTTCGAGACCATATGATTTGGTTGCGCCCAGCAGCCAGCGCGACGCTTCGGGATCCAGTTCCCTCATATCCGGCCGACCGGCCCGCGAGGCACGGTTGATCACCTGCGACAGCCTGAGCGCGCTGTCATTCAGATTGACCGCCACCGTCACCCGCTCGGCCATGCCGGCATAGTCGCGCATATCGTCGACGAACCCGCGGAAATCGGCATCCGGTGCGGCGTGATAGACTTCGCCGAGCCGCGTGGCTTGCACTCCCGGCTGCTGCGCATCGCGACCAACGATCGCCAGGGCATCGCTGCCCACGGTGGCACCGGCGCTATAGGTGAAGACGTTGACATTCCTGGCGTCGGTATTTTGCGACAACAGCTCGACCAGCTTTGCCAGATGCGGTGCAGCGCCAAAGGCGGTTACCATGTCCCTGGAATAGCGCAGGAAATTCTCGGCCGTGGGCCAGACAAACAGCACCACCACCGAATTGCGCCCGGTGAAATGGTGAAGCTGTGCAGCTTGGCCGGCAGCGCGCTCGACCGTCGTGTTGGCACCGTGCACGTAGACGATGATATCCTTGTCGCGGCTGTTCTTGAGCGCTTCGTTGATCTGCGCGAACCATGCCTTGGCTTCAGGCGACAACGGATCGACATCTTCGATCGTGGCTTGCTCATTCATGTTTTCAAGATGCAGGAATGGCCGCCGATCCTCGCTGGCGCCGGTGGACCACGCGTAGATCTTGTCCCAGGTCGTGCCCTCCTCACCAATGCGCACCGTAGCCACCCCAGTATGAAGGTCGCGACCGGGCACGACTGCATAAAGGCGGCTGTCGCGGGGACCGACCGGCAGCCGATTGGTGGCATAAAACAGCTCGATCCGGGGATCGGGCGTCAAAGACGAGTTGGCTGAAAAGGCGTTCGACTGGCCATCAACGAACACAGCCGGTGCCGGCATCAGGCGCATGGGCGGCTGGTAAAACGACATCGCAACGGTGGCCACCGCGGCAATCAAGGCAAAGATGGCAACATAGCGAAGCATGATTTCTCCTTGAGCCCTTCGTGAACAAAGGCCCATCCGGACGTGTTACGCGGCCTCAGTGCTGCGGATGGGCAGCACCAACGGGTTCAGTTTCCAAACACGCGACGCAACAATTCACGAAGCGTCAGGTCGTGATCGAACCGTCCATGGCGGAGGAAGTTCAGCGTCTGCGCGATCACCAGCGGATTGTTCATCATGAAGGTGTGCGTTGTTGGCAGGACGATGTGGTCTTGCATGCCCTCAAGCCTGGTGCTTGCGACCGAAACCTTGCCGTCATTCGGGCCTTTGAACATGCCCGACAGGATCGGATTGATCGAGCGGTCGCCGGCGATGATGCCAAGCTCATAGTCGGCAGCATCAAGCTTGTTGGGAAGACTGTCGGGCCCGGTACCGAGCTGGACCCCTGCTGGACCGTTGACCATTTCGAAGAGCCTGAGGCTCCCGAACGTATCCACCACTTCGGAGCCGTGATTAGGCGGCCCGAGCATGACGACGCGGCCAAGATTTTCGGGGCGGTTCCGCATCAGCCAGGCCCGCACCAGTATGCCGCCCATCGAATGGGTCACGAAATTGACTTTACTGGCCTTCCCGCATTTCGCCACAGATGCATCGACGTAAGCGATAAGCTTGTCGATCGGGGCTTCGGTCGAAGGATAGGTGTCGTTGACGACGGCATAGTCGAAGGCGCCCAATGTCTCTTCCATCAGGAGAAAGGACGTGTCGCTGCGGGACAGGCCGTGCAGCAACACAACGCATTCCTGCGCGAAGGCGGCTGGAGAAAACAGCAGAAACAGAAGTGTCGCTAAAAGACGCATGAACCCAGCTAATCCGAATCCTCCGGATGTCTCAAGCTGGTGAAACTACGGCAGGAAATTGATTTGGTTTAAAGAGAGATAAGGGGGCCGGTCGGCGTCTGGCAGCGGTACGAGGAGGCCACTATGTGCCAGTGCCGGCCGGCCGACCCCACGGACCCAGGAGATGCGGCGGACCTGAGCATCATGGGGTATCAATTGGGCTTTCCGGCCTGTGCTCCTCGTGCCGACGCCCGTCCTTCTTCTCCGCTCCACAGTCGCCCAAGATTGCTTGAAGATCAACACTTTCTTAACCACGGCTACCCAGTCACTTGGGTTAAGGTAAATAATTTAGCTTAACCTCATGGAGTAGCACAACGCGACTCACGGTCAGGCAGCGCGCGCAACCACACGGTTGCGACCACGTGTCTTGGCATCGTAGAGCGCGAGGTCCGCGCGCTTCATCAGCCCGGAGACCGTATCGCCTTCTGGCCAGAGCGACGACACGCCGACGCTGACCGTCACCGACACCCCCATCTCGGCACCGCCGATGCCAAAAGGCGTCTTTGCGACCTCCGCGCGGATGCGCTCGGCAACCATTTCGGCAAGGGCTGCCTCAGTGTCCGGCATTACAATGACGAACTCTTCGCCGCCAAATCTGCAAGCCAGATCAATGCCGCGAACGCTTTTCTTCAGGCGCCGCGCGAATTCGCGCAGCACCTCGTCGCCGCCGTCATGACCAAAGGTATCGTTGATCCGCTTGAAGCGGTCGAGATCGGTGATCATGAGCGACAGCGGCCTGCGACGCGCGGCAGCGCGCTCGACAAGGCGCGGCAGGTGGCTGTCGAGATAACGCCGGTTGTGCAGCCCCGTCAGGCCGTCCGTCACCGCCATTTCGATGGTCTGGCTGACGCTCTGCCTGAGCTCTTCGTTGTAGCGCTTGCGGCGCACCTGGGTGCGCAGCCGTGCAATCAATTCCTGCCGATCGAGCGGACGCACCAGATAGTCGTTGATGCCGAGTTCGAGGCCGCGAATGATGAGCTCATCCTCGCCCTTGTTGACCAGCAGCACGATCGGCAGCGAGCGCGTGCGGTCGAGCGAGCGCAGCTGCGAGCACAGCCGCAACGGATCGAACTCCGAAAACCCGGTCGACACGATAACGCACTCATAGGTGCCTTCGGCTGCGTTAAAGATCCCGGATTGCGGATCGCCGGCGATATGCGCCTCGGCTGCACCATCGAGCAGCGCGCAGATGTGAGCCGCTGACGACGTCATCTCGTCGATCAACAACACCTTCGGCAGAGCGCCTTGCAGCAGGTCGCGCCGAGCCAGAAGCTCATCCACGCCGATGCTGTGGGTGGTCGAGGCGCGCAGGCGCAGCTCATCGGTCAGAACCTTGAGGCGGACCAGGCTTTTCACCCGCGTGATCAGCTGCAGGTCGTTGACCGGCTTGGTGAGGAAATCGTCCGCACCGACATCGAGCCCGCGCACACGATCGGTGACATGGTCGAGTGCCGTGACCATCACGACGGGAATGTGAGCTGTGGCTGGATCGGCCTTCAGGCGGCGGCAAACCTCAAAGCCGTCCATGCCGGGCATCATCACGTCGAGCAGGACGACATCGACCTTGCCGTCCTCGCAGGCGGCAATGGCGTCGGGACCGTTGAAGGCGGTCAGCACCTCGAAATATTCGGCAAGCAGCCTGACTTCGAGCAGCTTCACATTGGCCGGAATGTCGTCAACGACGAGGATGCGCGCGGTCATGCTAGTACCTCGAGCGAGACGGCGAGCACATCAGGCATCGCCCAGATAGGATTTGATCGTCTCGATGAAGCGCGGCACCGAGATCGGCTTGGAAATGTAGGCTTCGCAACCACCCTGCCTGATCCGCTCCTCGTCGCCTTTCATGGCAAAAGCGGTGACAGCGATAACCGGGATCGTGTGGAGGTCGTCGTCCTCCTTCAGCCATTTGGTGACTTCCAGACCCGAAACCTCCGGCAGCTGGATGTCCATCAAGATGAGGTCGGGCCTGTGCGTACGGGCAAGGTCAAGCGCCTCCAAGCCGTTGCGCGTGCGCACGGTCTCATAGCCGCTTGCTTCGATGAGGTCGCGAAAGAGCTTCATATTGAGCTCGTTGTCCTCGACGATCATCACTTTCTTAGCCATAGCATTCCGCCTCGATTGCACACCGCGTCTCGGCGGCAATCATCATGCGCACCCGACGCGCACACCAACCCCGAATCCGACGTTAACTCAAGAACATTACGAAACGTAAAACGCCCCTGCCAAATCACGGATCGTTGCGCAGCTGCTTTATCCGTTGCCGCGAGAGCCGCTAGCGGCTACTCCCGAGGCAGGTGGAACAAAGCGGAAATCCGATGCAAAAGAACCAGCAGTCGCAAGAGAACGCTCAGGCTCTGGCCATTCAGGCCCTGGCTTTCGTCGCATCCGACCCCGAGCTTCTGCCGCGTTTCCTGGCCATCACCGGCATCGAAGCCCAGCATATCCGCCGTGCGGCGCAAGAACCCGGCTTCCTCGCCGGCGTCCTGCAGTTCATCCTCGCCCATGAGCCGACGCTGCTGCGGTTTTCGCAAGAAACCGGAATTGCGCCGGGCGACGTCAGCAGCGCCGCGCGCGCGCTTCCACTTGGCGACGACGATCACGAGCGTTCGGCATGAGCGAGGACCCAGAAACCGCACGCCAGATCGCCGAGCTTGCCCGCGACACACGCCCGCTACTGGTGCTCGACGTTGACGAGGTGTTGCTGGAGTTCATGGTTCCCTTCATGCGTTTCCTCGACGCGCAGGGACTGGTATTCCTGGCAAAGTCATTCCGTCTGACCGGCAACATCGTCGACCAAAAGACCCAGGTTCCGCTTGAACAAGCCGCGGTATCTGCCCTGCTCGACGGCTTTTTCCACGCCCAGCGCGAATGGCAGACAGCGGCAATGGGTGCCGCCGAGGCCGTGGCCGAGCTGGCTGGCCATGCCGAGGTCGTGATGCTGACGGCGATGCCGCATCGCCATCGCGACGTCAGGCGGCTGCATCTCGACGAGCTTGGCTTCCCCTATCCGCTCTTGACCACGGAAGCGGCGAAGGGACCGGCACTCAGCCAGTTGAGGGGTGAAAGCGGCCGTCAGGTCGCCTTTGTCGACGACATTCCGCACAACCTCGTTTCGGTGCGTGATGCGGTTGTCGACGCGCATCTATTCAACCTGATGTCTTATCGCGAGATGCGGCTGCTGCTGCCCCCCATGCCGGACGGCATCGTCATTGCAGATGATTGGGCGGAAGCCGCGCCGAAGATCGCCGCGGCTCTCGGGCTTTAATATTCGCCCAGGTTGCGCCACCAGTCGCGGCCGGAATCGAGCCTTTCGATACCGGCGCTATCAAGCGCTGCGGCCCATTCGGTCGCCGACTTGCCCGCAAGCATCAGATCTGGTGCGATTTCGGCCAAAGGCACCATCACGAACGCTCGGTCGAGCATGCGCGGGTGCGGGATTTCCAGCCCGACATCGCTGACATTGCTGTTGCCGAGCAACAGCACGTCAATGTCGATGAGACGCGGCCCCCAGCGCTCGACGCGTACGCGCTTGAGCCTGCGTTCGACCTCAAGGCACAAATCCAGCAGCTCGAGCGGCGCCAGCGAGGTCGCGACCTCCGCGGTGACATTCAGGAAATCGGGCTGATCGACCTTGCCCCATGGCGGCGTACGGTGAAGCGAGGAGACCGCAACCACACGCGTGCTGCCGCTGGCGTCGAGCAGATGCAGTGCCGCAGCCATCGATTTCGTCGGATCACCAAGATTGCCGCCGAGGCTGAGAAAGGCTCGCTCCTCACTCAGGCCAGACAACGGTCACCTCTACGTAATCCAGGACCCCGCGCACCGGTGCATTGGGCTTGCGAACGGTGATCTCTGCCTTTTTGATCTGTGGGAAGCGCTGCGCGAGTGCCCGGCCGCATTCCTGCGCCAATGCTTCGATCAGAAAGCGCCGTTCCCCGGTGATGATCCTTTCGATGACTTCGAAGGCAACACCGTAATCGACAGTGCTAACTATCGAGTCGTCCTCCAAAGGACGCGTCGGATCGACCGTCAGCTCGGCATCGACGTAAAATCGCTGGCCGAGCGTTTCTTCCTCGTCAAGCACGCCGTGCCGGGCAAAGAAGGCGCAGTTTTTCATACGGATAAGGTACATCTGGGTCAGCGTCCCGGCAGGTTGGTCTGGCGCGCCAGCATAGCATCGGCGAATGCCAGCGCGTCCACGTTGATTGCGACATTATGGACGCGAAATATATGCGCGCCCTGCATGCGGAGTATGACGCTCGTCGCCGCCGTCCCGGCATCACGCTCGGCAGCGTCACGCCCGGTGACGTGGCCCACGAAGCGCTTGCGCGACGTTCCAGCGAGCAGCGGATAACCGAGCTCGGAAAGCTCAGAGAACCGCGCCATGAGGTCGAGATTTTCATCCGCATCCTTGGCGAAGCCAAAACCCGGATCGAGCATGATCTGCGCGTCGCTCACGCCAGCTTCGGCGGCGATCTCAAGCGAGCGGCGCAGGAAAAGAAACTGGTCGTCGATCACGTCGGGCAGTTTATCGCGATCGCGGCCGGTGTGCATGATGACGAGCCCTGCCCCGGTTTCGGCGGCAACCTTGGCGATACCGGGTTCGCGTTGCAGGCCCCAGACGTCGTTGACGATATGCGCCCCGGCGCCAATGGCAAGCCGCGCCGTCTCCTCGCGATAGGTATCGACCGAAATCAGAGCATCGCTCGACTTGGCAAGTGCTGCGATAATCGGCAGCACGCGATCCTGCTCTTCAGTGGCGGAAACGGGTGCGGCTCCTGGCCGTGTCGATTCACCGCCGACATCGACGATCACGGCACCTTCGGCAACCATGCGGCGGGCCTGCTCAAGCGCGAGCTCGGGCGCAATGAACGCGCCACCATCGGAAAAACTGTCAGGCGTGACGTTGAGGATGCCCATCACAAGCGCCCTGTCGGCGAGGTCGATATGGCGCCCATGCGCCAATTGCCATCGTTTGTCGGTCATGCCGTCGCCACAAAAGAATTCCAGAGGACAGACCACGTCACGAAATATCAACGCTTGCAGCGTCAACTCGCTGCACGGTCATTTCTGCGGCACAATGCATTTTCCATGCGCCGCCATCGCCCCTAACGCAAGGTCGGCCAAGAGGCAACACAATGAAGCATCTCTTCCTCGCTGCCTTGCTTGCCGGAGGCATCTGCCTGCCCGCCCAGGCGGCAACCGTTTCGAAATCCTACAGCTATTTCACCATCACCGGTAAGACGCTCGACGAGATCGAACATCAGCTGATGACACGCGGCCCAGAGGTCAAGAGCACCGGCGGCCGGCATCCAGGCGCGACGCAAATGGAGTTCACCAGCCGCATCGGTTATGCCGAGGTCAAAGGTGGCTGTGCGATCGTGTCGGCCCAGGTCACCGTCAAGGCCAAGGTGATCTTGCCGCGCTGGCGCCAGAGCGGCAAGACGCCCCAGGACGTCAAGTTGATCTGGAACACGCTATCGGCCGACATCAAGCGCCACGAGGAAAGCCACGTGGTGATTGCCAAGAATCATGCCCGCGAGCTCGAAAACGCGCTGAAGGCGATCGGCAAGCAGAAGTCGTGCGACATCGCGGCTGCCAAGGCGAAAGCGACGAGCAACCGGATTCTCACCGACCATGATCGCGCGCAAGAAGAGTTCGACCGCATCGAAGGCATCAATTTTGAGAGCCGCATCATCCGGCTGCTGCGCTATCGCCTGGAGCGGATCGACGCCGGCAAGATCAGAAGCTGACCAGCGGCTCCCTTTAGTCGGGAACGCCGAGCTTCTTGTGCAGGCTGGTCGACGACGTCGTGTACTGGAAAACGATGCGCTCCTTGGGGCTGATGATGTGCTTGGCCGCCTGGGCCATCAGGGCCGCTTCGTGAAAGCCCGACAGGATCAGCTTCAGCTTGCCCGGATACCAATTGATGTCGCCGATGGCGAAGATACCCGGCGCCGATGTCTCGAATTTTTCCGTATCGACCGGAATCTGGTTCTCGTGAAGATTGAGGCCCCAGTCGGCCACCGGTCCGAGCTTCATCGTCAGCCCGAAGAACGGCAACAGCCGCGTGCACGAAACCTCGACATCGCCTTCCGCACCCTTGACCGTGATTGCGCGAAGCTCACCGTCCTCGCCTGAAAGCGCCGACACTTGCCCGATCACCAGATCGATGGCGCCGGCATCACGAAGCGCATGCATCTTGTTGACGCTGTCTGGTGCTGCCCGGAACTCCGGCCTGCGATGGACAAGCGTGACACGCCGCGCGATGGGTTGCAGGTTGAGCGTCCAGTCCAAAGCGGAATCCCCGCCGCCAACCACCACCACATCATGGCCGCGCAATTCTTCCATGCGCCGGACTGCATAGCGAACGCTTGATTTCTCAAAGGCCTCGATCCCGGGGATCGGCGGGCGCTTGGGCTGGAACGAGCCGCCGCCAGCCGCAATCACCACCACCTTGGCCTCGAAAACCTCATTTTCATCGGTGGTAACGCGGAAACCGCCGTCTTCCAGCCGCTCCAGTGCCGTGACCATGCGGTTGAAGGTGAAATCCGGCTTGAAGGGAGCGATCTGCTGCAGAAGCTTGTAGACCAGCTCTTGCGCGCCGATCGAAGGATAGCCTGGAATGTCGTAGATCGGCTTTTCCGGATAAAGCTCGGCGCACTGCCCACCAGGCCGGTCGAGAATGTCGATCAGATGGCAGCGCATGTCGAACAGACCAAGTTCGAACACGGCAAACAGGCCGATCGGGCCGGCACCGATGATCAGGACGTCGCTAGTGGTGATGTCGCTCAAAGCCGCCTCGCCGCTCACGCATGCATATGGAGAATGTGCATGACATGGTGCGCCATGCCAAGCGCGGCGCAGATCAGATAGGCTTAGCCCTGGCGTTCCGGAACGGTGACGACGAGGCCGTCGAGCTCGTCCTTGACCTTGATCTGGCACGACAGGCGCGAATTCGGGCGCACCTCATAGGCGAAGTCGAGCATGTCTTCTTCCATCGCCTCTGGCTCGCCGACGATCGCGCTCCACGCTTCGTCGACATAGACATGGCACGTCGCGCAGGCGCAGGCACCACCGCACTCTGCCTCGATGCCAGGCACCGCATTGCGGATGGCGTTTTCCATCACGGTCGAACCATTTTCGGCTTCGACTTCGAAACGCGTGCCGTCATGGGCGATGTAGGTCAGCTTGGTCATGCTCGTTCCTAAGAAAAGTCACCCGGCAGATAATCACTCCACCGAGCAAGTCAACTGCCGCGCGAAAGCGTCGCCTGATGTCGGGTTTGCGATCTAGCGGCTGATCGCCGAGATGAAATCGCGCACTTCGTCGATCAAACGGGCAAGCCGCCTTATCAACCCGGCATCATCTGGATGCGTCTCGATCTTGGCGACACAGTCCGCAATCGGGAATGCACCGACGCCCCGCGCGGCCCCTTTGAGGGCGTGGCAAAGCCTGAGGCGCTCTGCCAGGTCCGCCGTGACGATCGCATCGCGAACTGAAAAGGCCTGATGAACGAACATGTCGAGCACCTCGCGCTCGACATCGCGATCACCAATCGTCTGCCGAGCCAGATGTTCGAGGTCGATCGGGCGGGCATGTGCTGCGGCCGAAGATTCTCCTCCCGGCATCCCGAAAGCCACGGAACCGGTTTCGCGCGTTACCATTCACCCTTGCCTCGCCACTCCCCCATGGGTTGGTAACCTAGGGCGACCATGTGGATAACCCGTTAACCCGACAAAGCCCGAAAGCCTGCGGAGTTGGGGCCGACAATCACGCCAGTGTTAACCTTATATTTAAACTTTTACGTATCGGGGCGAATGCATGTTTTCTTTACCCGATTGTGTCACTACGATACGGGCGGTCCATATTGAGCCTCGGACGCGGTCAAAAATAGGACAGAAAGTCCAGAGATTCCGCGTCTTTAGTACAGGGTAGCGTAGGCATGGCGAAGAAATCCACTCCGACAAAAAACTTCGATCTCGACGTAGCCAAGGAGCTCGAGGAGGCGCTCGACTTCGATTTGAGCGGCGGCGAAGGCGGCCTCGACATGGCTGCGTCGATGGACGATCTCGAAGCGCAGATTTCCCAGGCAGCTGAGGAACTGGCGCGCGAAAGCGACAAGCAGAAGCCCGCGGCGCCCAAGGCCCCGCCAGCACCTGTAGCCGCGCGCCCTGTTGCCGAGCCCGCTGCCCAATTGCGCCCCGTCGAGACCAAGCCATTGCAGCCCGAAGGCTTCAAGCCGGCCAATGACGACCGCCAGAAGGATTACAAGTCGCTGCTGCACGGCCTCAACCGCCGCGCCTCCAGCACCATCTACTGGATGGTCGGGGTGGTGTCCGTTGCCTGGGTCGCGGGCGCTGTCGCGCTTGCCGACCGCATCGTCACGCCCAGCATCTGGACCATCCGCTCGGTAGACGACGCGCTGGCACGCCCAGGCCTGCTGATGCTTGTCGTCGCCACCATCGTTCCGATCGCCCTGTTCTGGGCTTTTGCTGCGATGATCCGCCGCGCCCAGGAAATGCGTATTGCCGCCCAGTCGATGACCGAAGTCGCCTTCCGTCTCGCCGAGCCGGAGAACATGGCGCAGGATCGCGTCATGATGGTCGGCCAGGCCGTGCGCCGCGAAGTGGCTGCCATGGGCGAAGGCATCGAGCGCACGCTCGCCCGTGCTGTCGAACTCGAAACGCTGGTTCACTCCGAAGTCAACCAGATCGAGCGTTCCTATTCGGAAAACGCCGCGCGTATCCGCTCGCTGGTCGACGGTCTCGGCAACGAACGCGAAGCCGTGGTCTCGCATGCCGAACGTGTCCGGGCATCGATTTCCGGCGCACATGAGACGTTGCGTGACGAGCTCGGCTCGGCAAGCGACATCATCCGCGATAGCATCCTGAACGCCTCGACCAAGCTGTCGATGACGATCACCAACTCCGGCGACACGCTCATCGACCGCATCAACGAAGGCGGCATGGGCCTGTTTGAAGCCATCGACAACCGCATGGAGACGCTCGGCGACCGCCTGTCGACCTCGGGCGAGGCCTTCGCCAGCCTGCTCGACACGCGCATCGCCAAGCTTACCCAGAGCACTGACGAGGCGACCCGTTCGCTGACTGACCTGCTCGACGACCGTACCTCGGGCATGGTTTCCCTCCTCGGTGGCGCTGCCAAGACGCTCAACTCCGAGTTTGAAGCCAATTTGCACGGCATCGAACGTACATTGGCCGAGCGTGGCCAGGCGCTGATCGGCGAATTCCAGACGCGCGCCGAGGCACTCGACACTGGCACTGCCAAGCTCAATGCGGCGCTCGAAGCGCGCGCCCGCCAGATCAATGAGACGCTGGTCGAACGTGCTCGCGAGATCGCTTCGACCTTCGTCCAGGGACGCGACTCGCTGACTGCGGTGATCGACCAGGGCAAGGCCCAGATCGGCACCGACCTCGCCGATATCATCACCTCGACCTCGACCATGCTCGAAACTCGCGCCAGCGATTTCGCCGGCCGCATGGAAGCTGCTCGGCACTCGGTGTCGAGTTCCTTCGACGGCGACATCCAGCGCCTCTCTGATGCGCGTGTCGGTATCGAGCAGGCGGTCGAAGACCACACCCGCAAGCTGTCCGAAGCGCGCGACCGCATGGCCGCAGCACTCAGGGACGACCTCAGCAAGTTCGCCGAGGGTCGCGCCAGCATCGAGGCCGCCGTCGGCTTCCAGGTGCAGAAGCTCGCCGAAGGCCGCAGCCTGATCACCCAGGCCCTCGACGACGACATGCGCAAGCTGGACCAGTCGCGTCAGGTTATCGACGACACCCTCAGCAGCCAGTTCAGGCAGCTGGCGCAGGGCCGCGAACAGCTGGCACAGGCGCTCGTCGAAGACTCCGAGAAACTGGTGCAAGCCCGTACGAATATTGACGAAATGGTCGCTGGCCATGTCGGAAAGCTAGCTGAAGGCCGCAACATTCTTTCGCGCGCACTTGAAGCCGACCTCAACAAACTCGCCGACAGCCGCAGCAGCATCGACGGCCTCGTCGCCGGTCAGGTCGAAAGGATCGCCGAAGGCCGCGCCATCCTCGCCAACGCGCTTGAGACCGACCTCGCCGGCATCAAGACGCTGGTCGACGATCATTCGTCCAAGATCGCCGCTGACCGCGCTGGCCTGTCCAAAGCGCTCGAGAGCGACCTCGACGGCATCAAGGCGCTTGTCGACGGTCATTCGTCGAAGATGGCAGCCGATCGCGCCGGCCTTTCCAACAACCTCCAGATGGACATCGCGGCGGTCCATGGCCTCATCGAGGACCACGCCGGCAAGCTCGCTGACGAGCGTGTCCTGCTCTCCCAGACGCTGGAGTCTGATCTCGCCAAATTGGCAGAGAGCCGCTCCGGCATAGACGGCCTGGTCGCTGGCCAGGTCGAAAAGCTTGCCGAAGGCCGCGACATCCTCAAGCGCGCGCTCGAAACAGATCTCAACGCGATCCACAGCACGATCACCTCGCAGTCCGAGAAGCTCGCCGAGGACCGCGCAATGCTTTCACGTTCGCTCGAAACCGACCTCGATAATGTCAGGGGCCTGGTGTCGGGCCATGCCGAGCGGCTCGCTGCAGAACGCGGCGCGCTCTCCAGGGCACT
This sequence comes from Aminobacter sp. 01T433, assembly GCF_056398585.1. NCBI lineage: Bacteria > Pseudomonadati > Pseudomonadota > Alphaproteobacteria > Hyphomicrobiales > Phyllobacteriaceae > Aminobacter > Aminobacter sp. 01T433. The sequence goes on along the minus strand of NZ_JBFTPR010000012.1, from coordinate 39,307 downwards.
CGAAGACGACCTTGCCAAGCTGGCCGAAAGCCGCTCGGGCATCGACGGCCTCGTTGCCGGACAGGTCGAGAAGTTGGCCGAGGGCCGCGACATTCTCAAGCGCGCGCTCGAAGCTGACCTCAACGCCATCCGCAACACAGTTGCCTCGCAGTCGGAGAAGCTTGCCGAAGACCGTGCGATGCTCGCCCGTTCGCTCGAAGCGGATCTCGACAGCGTCAAGGGCCTGGTTTCAAGCCATGCCGAGCGCCTCGTCGCCGAGCGTGGCACCTTGTCCATGGCACTCGAAGACGATCTCGCCAAGCTGGCCGAAAGCCGCTCGGGCATTGACGGCCTCGTTGCCGGTCAGGTCGAGAAGCTGGCGGAAGGCCGCGACATCCTTCGCCGCGCACTGGAAGCCGATCTCGCCAGGATCGATGGCATGATGCTCGGCCAGGTCGACAAGCTGGCCGCCGGCCGCGATACGCTGACCAAGGCGCTCGAAGCCGACCTTGCCATGCTGAACGACAGCCGTGCCAGCATCGACGACATCGTCGCTGGCCATGTCGGCAAACTCGCAGACGGCCGCAACGCCATGGCCCGCGCGCTTGATGAAGACCTCGGCAAACTCGGCGATGCGCGCCGCGATATCGACCTGGCCATCGCTGGCCATATCGACCAGATCGCAGCACGCCGCGTCGACATTTCCGATGCGATCGCTGGCGACATCGAAAAGATCGAGGAGACCTTCCGTCGCCAGACCGGCGTGATCGAAGAGCGCACCAGCTCCATGGAACGCGCCCTCTCGCTTGGCGTCGACAATGTCCGTGGCGTGCTCGAAAAGAGCGCGGTCTTCGTGGCTGGCGCCCTGCGCGAAAAGGTCATGGAAGTGACCGCAGCGCTCAACGAAGAAGCGGGCCGCGCCTTCACCGACGCCGACCGCCGCATCGCCGAGCGTGCCGAGCAGACCTCGACCGCCCTGCTCGCGCGTACTGAAGACATCGCCCGTACTTTCGAAGACGCTGACCGCCGACTTGCCGCGCGCGCCGATGAAACCTCGAACGCACTCCTGGCACGTGCCGAAGAAACCGCCGACACGCTGTCGGCCAAGGCAGGCGAAATCGCCCGCACCTTCGATTCAGCAGACCGTTCGCTGATCGCGCGTGCCATCGAAACGGCGGATGCGCTGTCGGCCCGCGCCGGCGACATCCTGCGCAACTTCGACAGCGCCGACGAACGGCTCGGCATGCGCATCGGCGAATCCGCCGACGCGCTTACTGCCCGTGCCGCCGAACTCGGTCGCATCTTCGACACAGCCGACGAAAAGCTCGCCTCGCGCATCGCAGAAGGCGCGGATTCGCTTGGCAACCGTGCCGGCGAACTCAGCCGCATCTTCGACGCAGCCGACGAGCGTATCGCTGCCCGTGTCGCCGACAGCTCGGCAACGCTTGGCAGCCGTGCAGGAGAAATCGTGCGCAACTTCGAACAGGCTGACGAACGGCTCGCCGCCCGCGCCACGCAAACGGCAGACGCGCTTGCCGGCCGTGCCGCCGAAATCGGCCGGACCTTCGAGGAAGCCGACAGCCGAATCGCCGCTCGCGTCGACCAGACTGCCGATTCGTTGCTTAACCGTGCTGGCGAGATCAGCCGTGCCTTTGAGGAAGCTGACAGCCGGATAGCCGCTCGCGTCGACAAGACGGCGGACTCGCTGCTCGGCCGCGCCAGCGAGATCAGCCGCGCCTTTGATGAAGCCGACAACAACATTGCCGCTCGCGTCGACAACACGTCGCAGTCGCTGCTTGGACGCGCTTCGGAGATCGGCCAGGCATTCGACGAAGCCGGACAGCAGCTTGCCGCCCGCATCGCCGAGAGCACCTCGGGCATCGGCGAGCATGCGGCGTTGATCGCCAACGCCTTCACCGAAACCGAACAGCGCGTCGTTGCCCGCGCCCATCGTACCTCAGCCGATCTCGATGCCCGCGCTCGCGCCATCGAAGAGACGCTGGCCAATGTCGATGAACGCCTCGCATCCGGCGCCGAAGGTGTTGCGGCCCGCATCGGCGAGCACCTGACCAGTGCCGAAGCCCGCCTCGCCTACGGCGCGGAAACAATGGGCCAGAAGCTCAACGAGCAGGTTGCCCAGGCTGAAGCACAGCTCGTCGCCCGCGCCAATGTGGTCGCCGAGACCTTCACGGCGGTCGGCCAGCATATCGGCCAGAGCACCAACGAGGCCGCTCGCGCGATCGGCACCAACACGCGTGAACTCAATGCCATGCTGGTTGAGCGTTCGAACGAGATCGCCAAGATCCTCGACGAGACCGCCCGTCCGCTGGTCGATCGTTTCGCCGAAAGCGGCAACGACCTGCACCGCAGCATGGAAGAGGTCACCGCGCGTGCCACCGAAAAGCTGCGCGCCGAAAACGCAGTCCTTGTCGAGGCGCTTGCCAACCGCACCGCCGAGACCCTGTCTGCTGTCGAAGGCGCTCGCTCGACGCTTGCCGATAGCGTGGCCGATCTCATCGGCCGCATGACGGCATCCAGCTCGCAGCTCGGCAACCTGATCGATCAGGCCGCGGCGAACCTCGCCAATGTCGACGATCGTCTGACCGGCAGCACCTCGAACTTCGCCGCAACCACGGAAAAGGCCGCACAGACCTTCTCCAGCGCTGCGCGACTGGTGGATACCAACACCAATCGCCTGACCGACCTGTCGTCGACCACGCTGCGCGAAGTGGCCTCTATCGCCACCAAGTTCGACGAGCACAGCCGCCTGCTGTCGAACGCGTCCAACCTGCTGTCTTCGGCGCAGAGCAACCTCGAGCACACGCTCGAGCGCCAGTCGTCGCTCGAAGACCTCGCAGTCGGCCTGGTCAAGAAGTCGGAAGACCTTGAACGCGTCATGCAGTCGTTCGAGCGCCTTGTCGGCCAGACGCTGGAAAACGCCGAAGGCAAGACCATGGAATCGGCAGACAAGATTCGCATTGCCATCGCCGATGTGGTCGAAACCGCGACCAAGCGCTTCGCCGACGCCACCGAGGACATGCGCCGCACCGCTGGCTCCATCAAGAGCGAGCTCGAAAGCACGCGCGCCGAGCTCAAGAAGGGCGTGCTCGACATGCCGGCAGAGGCCAAGGAATCGACCACGGCCATCCGCCGTGCCGTTTCCGAGCAGATCAATGCGCTCAAGGAGCTGTCAGCGATCGTTGCCAAGTCCGGCCGCACCGTCGATGTCTCCGATGCCTCGCTGCGCAACCCGCAGCCGCAGCCGGCGCGCCGTCCTGCCCCGCAGCCCGAGCGTCGCGAGCCGCCAGCACCGCTCGGTGGCACGGCCCTGCGTGGCACGCTGGATATTGATCGCCCCGCTCCCGCCCAGCCGCTGCAGCAGCCGGCGCGTGAACCGGCCAGCCGCGGCCAGCAAGGTGGATGGGTCCGCGACCTGTTGACCGGTGCATCGCGTGAGGAACAGTCGGGGCGTCCAGCAGGCCAACCTGTCGCCGTGCCGGCACAGCGTTCACCCATGCATGTGGTCGAGTCGCTCAACTCGCTGTCGGTCGATATCGCCCGCGCCATCGATCATGACGCCTCGATCGAGCTTTGGGATCGCTACCGTCGCGGCGAGCGCGATGTGTTCACCCGCCGCCTCTACACGCTGAAGGGCCAGCAGACCTTCGACGAGATCCGCCGCAAGTATCAGTCCGATGGCGAGTTCCGCACTGCCGTCGACCGCTATTGCGACGATTTCGAGAAGCTGCTCAAGGACGTCTCGCGCAACGACCGCGACAACATCATGACCAAGACCTACCTGACCTCGGATACGGGCAAGGTCTACACCATGCTGGCACATGCGGCGGGTCGCCTGAAGTAAGGCATCAGCCCGCAGGGCAGTAAGGCAATACGGCAATAGGGCAGTAGGTTCGTTACCTGCTGCCCTTTTGCTATCTGCTCATGTTTTGGAATGGTGGGGTGTCTCGCGACACGCCCTACTGGCGGGTCTTCCAGGCCGCCGCCAAGAACGGGAATGCGATCAAGCAGGCAACGGTCGGTTCAATGGGAGCGGAGTCGGCACTGACTGCCTTACTGCCCTATTCCCCCACTGCCTTCTTATATCAGCCCTTCAGTCCACTTGACGATTTCGGAAGCAGCCTGGCCGAAGGCACGGTCGAGGGCAGCCACATAGGCATCGTTGCCGGCACCTGAAACCGGCGCACTAGCGGTGAAGACACGCGAGGCGCGCACCTGGCCGTTGCGATCGTTGAGGAGCCTGACAAACAGTTCGACTTCGGCGCGTTCGCCACCGTCGACCTTGATCTCAAAGCTCCGCAACTCGGCGATCACCTGGTAGTCGATCGCAAGGCCCTCGCCGGGCTTGCCTACGCCGATGAAGCCGCCGGCGCGCTGGAATGTCTCCGCAAGCCGCGCCTGCACGATGCGTGGCAGCCGATCCGACCACTGCGCGCCCTTGAGGAACTGGATGGAACCGGGCGAAGGCGTGATGACGATGCTCTGACCATCGAGCGACTTGAGCGCGGAGGGTTCGGCGATAAGGATCTGGCGATGGCTCGAGCCACCGCGCCCAGTCACCGCAGGCGCGGTAAGTTCGTAGGTGTCGAGCGGCGGAGGCGTTGCAACGAACAACGAGGCACAGCCAGACAGCGCAAACGCGGCTGCGGTGAGCAGCAATGTTGATCTAGCAGCCTTCACGTGCTGTCCCCGAACAAGACTCAAACCGCGCTTTGCGCGAACCACCCTCAGGCACTGTCATGCTGTGGCATGCCAGCGATGTCAACGACGCACCCGTCCGTCGAACTCGCGCACGCTGCCTTCGCCGCCTGTGATGATGCGTTGGGGATTGCGCTCCAGATCAGAGACCGCCTGTTCGATACGGCTGATCGAACGCCTGGAGTCCTGCACCAGCGACTCGACATCGCGGAGACCCTGACCGGAGAAGCGGGACAGGCCATCCATGATCGTTGAGAGCCGTGAATTCAGCGTATCGGCAACCTGCTTGAACGATTTCAAAGTCGCGCTGGCATCGGACATCACCCCATTCGCCTCACCCGAGCCGAGCAGCGTGTCGACCTTTGCGAGCACGCCGTCGACGCGCACTGATGCCTGGTTCAGGCGCGAAGTCAGTTGCTTGGCGTCCGAGATCATCTGGTCGATGTCTTCGGAGCGGTTGCCGAACTTGCCGGTGACCTTGGCCACGTCGGCGGCGACCTTGTTGGCGTTTTCACTGGCCTGTCGAATATTATCGAGCGATGCACGCACACTTGCGGCGTCGACGCCTTCAAGCACGCCGTTGACCTTGGTCAGCGTCTTCTGGGTGTTCTGGGCGAAATCGTTGATCGAAGCGACGGCAGTGTCGACGCCCTTGACGATGCCATCGAGTTGGTCGCTTTGGGCGCTGAGGTTCCTGGTGAAGGTGTCGACACTGGCAACGATGTTTTTCACCTTCTCGGGATCGACGGATTTGAGTAGCCCTTCGGCAGCGGTGATCGTGCCGTCGAGCTTGCCAGAAACACCTGACAGCTCCTCGGACAGCGCGCTCACGCTCGCCAGGAACTTGTCGACCCCATCGGCATTGCGCGCCAGCGACTCGGAGAATTTCTGGGCATTGTTGACCGTTTCAGTCAGTGGGCCACGGACGTCGTTGGTAAAGCCTTCGAGGTTGGTCAGGACGGTATCGGCGCGCTTGAAGATGTCTTGTGCGGTCTGCAGCAGGTTGGTGACGGCGGACGGATTGGCGACGATCTCGGCGATCTTGCCTTCCGCCTCGGCCTGGTCGAGCAGATTGGGTTCCTTGACGTTGGCGCCCTTGAGCTCGATGTTGGCCTGGCCCGTCAGGCCGGCAAGGCCGATATCGGCCTGGGTCGACCGGGTGATCGGCGTCATCTTGTCGATCTCGGTGTCGGCAATGGCCACCTGGGGGTTGGTGACGTCGAGATAGACGCGGCGGACGTCGCCGACCTTGACGCCGTTGAACAGCACGAAGCTGCCCCTGGCCAATCCCGATGCGGAGCCAGGAATGCGCACGCGCAACGTTACCGTTTCACCGCGATCGCCGATTGCCGCCGTCCAGTAGACGAAAGCAAAGGCAGCCAGGATCGAAAACAGCGTGAAGATGCCGACGATGACGTAGTTGGCCCTGGTCTCCATCACATCATTCCATTCTATGCCCTGGCCGCAAGATCAAGCTGCCGTGCCCGCTTTCCGCGGAAATAGGATCTTACCCACGGTTCTTCGCTCGTGAGCATGTCGTTGATCGTGCCTTCGATCAGAACCTTCTTGTTGCCGAGCACGGCAACCCGGTCGCAGACCGAAAACAGGCTGTCGAGGTCGTGCGTGACCATGTAGACGGTCAGCCCCATCGTATCGCGCATCTTCCCGACCAGTTCATCGAACTCGGCCGCCCCGATCGGATCGAGACCCGATGTCGGCTCGTCGAGGAAGACGATGTCGGGATCGAGAGCCAGCGCGCGCGCAAGGGCTGCGCGCTTGATCATGCCGCCGGAAAGTTCGGAGGGGAATTTGCGCGCCGCATCCGGCGGCAGCCCCACCAACTCGACCTTGAGCATGGCGAGTTCGTCCATGAGCTTTCTCGGCAGATCGAGATATTCGCGCATCGGCACCTGAATGTTTTCCAACACCGTCAGCGCCGAAAACAGCGCACCGTGCTGGAACAACATGCCGAGGCGCATGTCGATCCTGAGTCGCTCTTCCTCGCTTGCCGTCTCAAGATCGACCCCGAACAGCTTGATCGTGCCGGATCTTTTGCGGATCAGCCCAAGGATCGTACGCAACAGCACGGACTTGCCGGAACCTGAAGCACCTACGAAGCCGAGGATCTCGCCACGTTTGATATCGAGATCGAGCTTGTCGAGGATGACTTTGTCCTCGAAGGCGACCGTCAGGTCACGCACAGAAAGCAACACCTCGCCCGGGGCGTCCGGGATTTGGCTTGCTACCTGAATGGTCTTTGCGCGGCTTGCCATGTCAGAAACTGATCGCTGCGTAGAACATGGCAAACAGGCCATCGAGAATGATGACGACGAAGATGGACTTGACCACCGATGCAGTGACATGGCGGCCAAGCGATTCCGCGCTACCGCCAACCTTCATGCCCTCGACCGAGGCGATGGTACCGATGATCAACGCCATGAACGGTGCCTTGATCAGACCGGCGGAGATGGTGCTGAGGTCGATTGCCAGGCGCAGGCGGTCGATGAAGGCGGCGGGCGGGATGTCCGAATAGAGCCATGCCGCCAACATGCCGCCGCCAAGCGCCGCGAAATTGGCGATGATGGTGAGGCATGGCAACGCGATCACCAAGGCTACCAATCGCGGGAAGACAAGCACGCCGATCGGGTTGAGACCAATCACGGTCAGCGCGTCGACTTCTTCGCGCATCTTCATCGAGCCAATCTCGGCGGTGATCGCGCTGCCAGAGCGGCCTGCGATCATGATTGCCGTCATCAGCACGCCGAGTTCGCGCAGCACCAGAACGCCGACGAGGTCGACGACAAAGATGTCCGCGCCGAAATAGCTGAGCTGGTAGGCGCCTTGCTGGGCAACGATGCCGCCGACGATGGCCGACATCAGCACGACCACCGGAATGGCGCCGACGCCCATACGATCGATCTGGTTGAAGATGGCGGCCGGATTGACGGCATGGCCGCGCCCTAGCTTCATCTGGGCGCCGCGGATGGTCGCGCCAAGAATGTTCATCGAGGCGAGGAAATCGTCGCGCATCTCATAGACGCGGCGACCCATGGCCTCGAGCAAGCGGATGACGACATTGGGTGCGCCTGCCCCGGCCGATTCGCCGTCCCGCCGCACGGCGTCGCTAACGGCACCGAGAAGGATCTTGGCGACATCGCTGCGGCCCTCCATCTGGACCTCAACACCCTTTTTCTCATTGGCACAGACAAGTCGGTCGATGACCCAGGCACCGGCGGTGTCCATCTTCTCTATGCCGGAAAGGTCGAGCGCGAGCTTCGCAAAGCCCTTGCGCGCCTCGATCTTGCGCATTTCAGCATCGACGAAGGCAACCGTGCGGGTGGTCCAGATGCCGGTGAACACGCAAGCAAGCACGCCTTCGCGCTCCGCCACAGCTACCTGCGGTCGGTGATCTCGGCCGTCGGCTGCCCCGCCGCTTGCTTCCCGTTTGCCGATGGTGAACATGGCACACTACTTAACGCGTCGGCTGCGGCATGTCGATTTTCGCAACCACGCCAAGCAGTTGAACGGAGCAGATTTTCATGTCGCGTGTCCTTTCGGTCGTAGATGAGCGCTTTCCCATCGCCGGAACGTTCACCATCTCGCGTGGTTCCAAGACCGAAGCCGAAGTCCTCACATGCACGATAGCCGAATCAGATTTCATCGGGCGTGGCGAATGCGTACCCTACAAGCGCTATGGCGAAACCTTGGAGAGCGTGCGGGAGCAGATCGAAAAGGCGCGCCGCGCGATAGAAAATGGTGCCACTCGCGCCGATCTGCTGACGCTGATGCCGGCGGGTGCAGCCTGCAACGCCGTCGACTGCGCGCTGTGGGACCTGGAGGCCAAGACAAGCGGCATGTCAGTCGTATCGCGGCTCGGCCTTGCATCACCGCGTCCGCTTGAGACGGCCTATACGCTATCGCTGGGCGAGCCGGAGGCGATGGCGGCACAAGCACGCGCCAACGCCTCGCGACCATTGCTCAAGGTCAAGATCGGTGGCGACAATGACATCGCCCGTATCCGCGCCGTCACTGAAGCGGCCCCCAACAGCCGCATCATCTTGGACGCCAATGAAGGCTGGACTGATGCCAATATCGTCGCAAACCTTGCCGCGGCAGCCGAACTCGGCATCGCGCTCATCGAACAGCCGCTGCCAGCCGGCGCCGACCAGATCCTTGGCCGCATTCCGCATCCGGTTCCGATCTGCGCCGACGAGAGTGTTCATATCGCGGACGATCTCGGCGAGCTCAAAGGCCTCTACGATGCGGTCAACATCAAGCTCGACAAATCGGGCGGGCTGACGGCCGCGCTCGAACTGCGCGATCAGGCCCGCGCCCTTGGCTTCAAGGTGATGGTCGGCTGCATGGTGGGCACGTCGCTCGCCATGGCGCCTGCTGTGCTGCTTGCCCAGGACGCCGAGTTCGTCGACCTCGACGGCCCGCTGCTTCTGGCGCGCGACCGTTCGCCAGGGCTTATCTACGAAGGTTCAATGGTGTCGCCGCCCCTGCCCGAGCTTTGGGGCTGAGCGGGACGCCAGAACCACAAGCACGATCGCGCAGGCAGCAACGACGGCCATGAAATAAAAGCCGTCGACGCCGAACCGCTGGTAGAGCGGGCCCGAAAGCAGCGTCACGATCGCCATCGACATGCCATTGGCGAAGTAGGCGACGCCTTGAGCCGCTCCGGTGCGCTCTTCGGGCACCGACTCGGCAATCAGCTTCTGCACGCCGATCAGCACCAGCGCTGTCGATACCGAATGCAGGCTTTGCACGGCGAAGAAGCCGGGGACGCCGAGCCCGAGCGGCCAGATCAGCGGATAGGCGACCCAGCGCACGATCGCGCCGATGCCGGCCAAAATGAGTACCGAGGCCGTGGATTTGGCGCCGAACAGGCGCGTGAAGAACATGAACATCACGATCTCGGTGACCACGCCCCAGCTCCAGAGCAGGCCGACCACGGTTTCGTTGATGCCGAGCGATTTCCAGTAGATCGACACGAAACCGTAGAGAAAGCCGTGGCTGCCGATGATGACGCCGGTGCCGCCGGCCATCAGCAGGAAATAGCGGTTGAAAAGCTTGGGTGCGGCCTGCTGCATATCGGTGGCCGAAAGCGGCGAGGCAAGCCTGGGCCGACCGAGGCGCGGCGTGATAAACGACATCACGAAGCAGCCAAGCAGACCGATGGAGATGATTGCCGGCACAGCGTCAGCCCCTGTCAGCGACAGGATGAAGCCCGCACCAAGACTGCCGGCAAGAAAGGCGATGGAGCCCCAGATCCGCATCGCCGCATAATCCGACCCAAAGCGGCGGACACCGGAGAGCGCCAGCGAATCGGCGATCGGCGAATGCGGTGTCCACACCACCGAAAGCGCCAGCGAAACGGCAAGCACGACGAGGTAGGTCGGCTCGAGGAAATAGCCAAGCGACAGCAGCAAGGCCGAAGCGGCGAGGAAGATGAAGACGTTGGCACGGTCCTTGGCGCGATCGGCCATAGCGGCGATCAGCGGCGTGGTGATGACGCGTAGGAACATCGGCGCCGACAAAACGATGGCGATCTGCTCGGGGTCGAACCCCTTGGCTTCGAGCCACAGCGGGAAATACGGCAGGTGCACGCCCATCGGCACAAAAAGTGCCGCGAAAAGCAGTGAGATACGCAGTTCGAAGCGCTGCGGCTTGATCTGCTGTTCTGGCGTGAGTGGGGGAAGCTTCATGGCAGATATGCGGGTCCGGGCGCGACCCGAACCATACAAGCCTCACCGATTTGCCTGACCCATTACCATGGGTGCCAGCCGCACGAAAGCCGCCGGGTCTGTCGAACGGAGCAAAGGTTGGACCACGCGCCTGATGCTGTGTCTGCCAAGCGTTGTTGGCGCGTCGGCGGGCCGCTGGTGCACGCCAAGACGCAGCGCCCGCTTGTACACCGGCTGCATTGCGCAGCGCGCATCGATTGCCGCATGGCCTGGCCCTTCGCGCCTATGGCGCGAGACATCGGTCGAATCACACATGGCTGCTTTCCGCTCAGGCGGCCTTATCGACACGCTGGTCGATGACCATTGGAACGAAGGGTTCGTTGACGAGCTTGCCGGCCAGGACATGCGGCCAGCGCAGGATGACGAAGGTGCCATCGAAGTTTTCGGCCACCGCCGTGCAGTTTTCGACCCAGTCGCCGGTGTTGATATAGTCGATGCCGCCGAATTTCTCGATCGCGGGGTGGTGGATGTGGCCGCAAATGACGCCGTCGACCTCCGAGCGCCGCGCCTCATCGGTCAGCACATCCTGGAAGGCGCCGATGAAGTTGACCGCTTTCTTGACCTTGACCTTGGCCCAGCACGAAAACGACCAATAGGGCATGCCGAAGGTGCGGCGGAAGCGCGCTACCAGGCGGTTGAGGCCCATGGCTGCGTCATAGGCAAAATCACCGAGATAGGCGAGCCAACGCGCATTCTGCACCACGGCGTCGAACTGATCGCCATGGATGACCAGGAACCGTTTGCCATCGGCGGCTTCGTGGATGGCCCGGTCGGCAACGACGATGCCGCCGAAATGTACGCCTTGGAACATGCGGGCGAACTCATCGTGATTGCCGGCGATATAGGTGATTGCAGTGCCCTTGCGGGCCTGACGCAGCAATTTCTGCACGACATCGTTGTGTGCCTGCGGCCAGTGCCAGGAACGGCGCAGACGCCAGCCATCGACGATGTCGCCGACGAGATAGATGCTTTCGGCTTCGTGGTGGCGCAGGAAGTCGATCAGATATTCAGCCTTCGCCGCTTTCGAGCCCAGATGGACGTCGGAGATGAAAAGCGTTCGGAATCTGCGTGTGCTGGTGCCGGACATGGCATTCCACCCGTTGCTGTCGCGGTGGCTATGCCCAGATTCCTGCAACAGGCGTATGACGGTTGCGGCAGTCGACCCTTGGACATAGGGTGGGTCATCACCGACAGGAGACGAACATCATGGATCTCGGCATCAGCGGGAAGAAGGCAATCGTGTGCGCGTCGAGCCGCGGCCTCGGCAAGGGTTGCGCCATCGCACTGGCCGAAGCTGGCTGCGAGCTTTTCCTCAATGGCCGCGACGCCGGCGCGCTCAGCCGCACAGCAACGGAAATCCGCCAGCGATTCGGCGTGAAGGTGACGGAAATCGCCGGCGACGTGTCCGATCCAGAGGTACAGAAGGCGCTGCTCGCCGCCTGCCCGTCTCCCGACATCCTGGTCAACAACAATGGCGGCCCGCCCTATCGCGATTTCCGCGAACTCGACCGCGCCAAGATCCTCGAAGGCGTGACCAACAACATGGTCACCCCCATCGAGCTGGTCAAAGCGGTGATCGACGGCATGGCTGAGCGCGGTTTTGGGCGCATCGTCAACATCACCTCGCTGTCGGTCTACACGCCGATCCCCGGTCTCGACCTGTCGTCGGGCGCCCGTGCCGGCCTCACTGCCTTCCTGGCCGGCGTGGCCCGCACGGTCGCCGACCGCAACGTCACCATCAACAATATGCTGCCGGGCAAGCTCGACACCGACCGTTTGCGCGGACCGCACGAGCCGGGCAGCATCGAGGACCCGGCTCAAGGGGCTGCACGACGCGCCAGGCTGAGTGCTGAAATTCCCGCTGGGCGGCTTGGCACGCCGGAAGAATTCGGCCAGATCTGCGCCTTCTTGTGCTCGGTTCATGCCGGATACATGACCGGTCAGAACATCCCGGTCGATGGCGGGCTCTACGTCAGCTCGTTCTGAGCACCACAAGAGCTGGATCGACACCTCAGCCAATAGCGTCAAGCAGCTGGAATGATTGCCATTCCGGAGCTTGAAAGTGATTCAACGGCCGTCTGGACGTTGACACCTCGAAAAATGCCATGGTCGTGCTAATAACGGCCTTTGAAGCGGAATCTGTAAGGAGCGAAAAATGACCGGGGACAACAAGAAGAAGGAAGCATCCTCCGATCTCGATCAGGCCGCGCTCTTTTTCCACAAGTACCCGGTTCCCGGTAAGCTAGAAATCCAGGCGACCAAGCCGCTTGGCAACCAGCGCGACCTGGCGCTGGCCTATTCTCCCGGCGTGGCAGCACCCTGCCTCGCCATCAAGGACGATCCCGAAACCGCCGCCGACTACACGGGCCGCGCCAATCTCGTCGCGGTCATCTCCAATGGCACCGCCGTGCTTGGCCTTGGCAATATCGGACCGTTGGCATCCAAGCCGGTGATGGAAGGCAAGGCGGTCCTGTTCAAGAAGTTCGCCGGCATCGACGTCTTCGACATCGAGATCGACGCGCCCGAAATCGACCAGATGGTCAACACCATCTCGGCTCTGGAGCCGACCTTTGGCGGCATCAACCTCGAAGACATCAAGGCACCGGAGTGCTTCGACGTCGAGGAGCAGCTCAAGGCGAAGATGCGCATACCGGTCTTCCACGACGATCAGCACGGCACGGCGATCATCGTCGCAGCCGCGGTGCTGAACGGCCTGGAGCTCGCCGGCAAAAACATCGAAGACATCAAGATCGTGACGTCGGGCGCGGGTGCCGCAGCACTTGCTTGCCTCAACCTTCTGGTATCGCTCGGCGCCAAGGTGGAAAACATCTGGGTCACCGACCGCTTCGGCGTCGCCCACAAGGGCCGCACCGAAGAAATGGACCGCTGGAAGGATCCCTATGTCAAGGATACCAATGCCCGTGTCCTGGCCGATGTCATCGGTGGCACGGACGTATTTCTCGGCCTGTCCGCCGCCGGCGTCTTGAAGCCGGAATTGCTCAGCCAGATGGCTGAAAAGCCGCTGATCCTGGCGCTGGCCAATCCCAAGCCCGAGATCATGCCGGAAGAGGCGCGCGCCGCCCGACCCGACGCGATGATCTGCACCGGCCGTTCGGATTTCCCGAACCAGGTCAACAACGTGCTGTGCTTCCCCTACATCTTCCGTGGCGCACTCGACTGCGGCGCGCGCGCCATCAATGAAGAAATGAAGATGGCTGCCGTGCGCGCGATTGCAGCACTGGCGCGGGAAGAACCGTCCGATGTCGCCGCGCGCGCCTATTCCGGCGAAACACCGACCTTCGGCCCCGATTTCCTCATTCCCTCGCCCTTCGACCCAAGGCTGATCCTGCGGATCGCACCGGCTGTCGCCAAGGCCGCCTGCGAAACCGGCGTGGCGACCCGCCCCATCACCGACTTCACCGCCTATATCGAAAAGCTCAGCCGCTTCGTCTTCCGCTCCGGCCTCGTGATGAAGCCGATCTTCTCCAACGCCAAGCAGGCGACGTCCAAGCGCGTCATCTACGCCGACGGCGAAGACGAGCGCGTGCTGCGCGCTGCCCAGGTGGTGCTGGAGGAAGGGCTGGCCAAGCCGATCCTGATCGGTCGTCCGCACGTCATCGAGGTGCGGCTCAAGCGCTACGGCCTGCGTATCCGTCCCGGCACCGATTTCGAGGTCATCAATCCCGAGGACGATCCGCGCTATCGCCACTATGTCGACCATCTGATCGACCTCGGCGGCCGTCAGGGGATCACGCCCGAGGCAGCACGTACGATGGTGCGCACCAACAACACGGTGATCGCCGCCATCGCCCTCAAGCGCGGCGACGCGGACGCGATGATCTGCGGGCTGGAGGGCCGTTTCGAGCGCCACCTCCGCAACGTTACGCTGATCGTAGGCGCGCGCGACGGCGTCAAGGATCGTGACCTTTCGGCACTTTCCATGCTGATCTCGCAGCGCGGCGTGCTGTTTTTCACCGACACCTACGTGACCGTCGACCCGACGGCCGAAGAGATCGCCGAGATGACGATGCTGGCCGCCGACGAAATCCGCCGCTTCGGCATCGAGCCCAAGGCTGCGCTCTTGTCGCACTCGAATTTCGGCTCGCGCGATTCCTCGAGCGCCCAAAAGATGCGCGAGGCAGCTGCCATCTTGAAGCGCATTGCCCCTGAGTTGGCCAGTGACGGCGAGATGCATGGCGATTCAGCACTGTCTGAGGTGCTGCGCCAGCGCGTCTACCCGCACTCGACGCTGAAGGGCGAAGCCAATCTGCTGGTCTTCCCCAATCTCGACGCTGCCAACATCGCGCTGACCACGGTCAAGACGATGATGGATGCGCTGCATGTCGGCCCGATCCTGCTCGGCACCGCCCAGCCAGCTCACATCCTGACGCCGTCCGTCACTTCGCGCGGCATCGTCAACATGACAGCGCTCGCGGTCGTCGAGGCGTCGCAGCGCGCGCACGCGACTAACTGATCCTCAAACCGAGGTTAGCCGCTTCCAGGGAAACGGTTAACCTCGTCGACGCTAGGGTTGAGTCTACTCTGCGAGGGTGGCGAAATGTTTGGGCGCGGCAGCAGCAAAGTGAGGCGGTTCGGCTCCGCTTGGCTGGGTGCGATCGCCATTTCGTTGCTCGCAACCGCAACCTCGCTTGCCGCCTCGCCGCAATGTCTCCAGCTGGAGGCGGAACTTGCACGCCTGCCCTCACCCGCTGGCAGCTTCGCGGAGTCGGACGAATTCGCGGTCGCCGCCAACACCCAGCAAGACGAGATCGACCTTGCCCGCATAAAGGCCTCGGATTTCGGCTGCGGCCGCGCCATCGCGGGTGACATGATCGCCGAATGCGCCGCGCTCAACGCCAAGATTGCCGAGATGGAGGACAATCTCGGCAAACTCGACCGACAGCCGACGCGGCCGGTCAAAAATGCGCGGCGCGAGCGCATTCGCATTCTAGACGCGATGCAATTGGCGGGCTGCAACGACCAAGGCGACGAGCAAGAGGACGCTGCCGCCAGCACGGAACCGCTCGAAGACCGTATCCGTGAGGCGATCATCCGTGGCGGCAGCGCGCAAAACCTGAGCCCCACCGAGAGCTATCCGCAGCACATCGTGATCGGCAGGAGCCAGGAGCAAGCCACTGGTGACTACCGCACGCTATGTGTGCGAACCTGCGACGGCTATTTCTTTCCGATGTCGAACGCTGCGGCCCTGTCAGACTTCCAGCGCGATGAGAAGAACTGCGAAGCGAGTTGCCCGGGAACCGAGATCGAGCTTTTCTATCACCTCAATGAGGGGCAGCCGCAGGAGAGCATGGTTTCCGCCCGTTCCGGCCAGCCCTACAAAAACCTGCCCACGGCTTACCGCTTCAAGCGAGTCGATCTGCCGCGCGTGCCGGCATGCGGCTGCAATGTCAGCCAAAACAGGAGTTTTTCCGTCATCGCCGGCGAAGGACGCCCGGTTCCGAGCGCCCCACAGGCGAAGCCAGTGGAGCAGGCGCCCGCGACAATCGCGCCTCGTCCCGCACCCGATCCCGACCGCAAGGTCAGGGCCGTCGGGCCAACGTTCCTTCCCGACCCACAAGCGGCAACAGGTCTGCGAGCTCCGGGCCCGACTCCAGCCCGGTGAGCGCAAGCCTCAGCGGCATGAACAGCGCCTTGCCCTTGCGGCCTGTCGCTTTTTTCACCGCAGACGTCCAGTCCTTCCAGACATTGGCGTCCCATGGCTCTTCCGGCAGAAGATCAAGCGCCTGGCCAACGAATTCACGATCCTCGTCGGTGAGCTCAGCCGCCGGCTGCGGTCCCTCGCGCAGGATGCGCCACCAGGATGCGGCGTCCGACAGCCGGTCGAGATTGCCGCGCACCGCCATCCAGAACGCCTCAGCATGCTCGCCGCTGACGCCCAGCAACAGCAGCCGATCGCGCACTTCGGCAAACGGCATGTGGTGCAGAAGCGCGCGGTTGAGCACCACAAGCTCGTCGGGGTCGAATTTGGAGGCCGACTTGGAGGTCGCCGCCGGATCGAACTTTTCGGCGAGGTCGACAAGATTGGCGACAGCCGTGACATTCTCGGACGTGCCGACGAGTACGGCAAGCGAGGCGACCGACATCGGCTCGATGCCGCTTTCACGCAAGCTTTCGATCGACAACGCGCCGCTGCGCTTGGACAGGCCTTCGCCTGAAGCGGTCGTCAGCAGGTTGTGGTGGCCGAACACCGGCGGCTCGGCCCCGAGGGCGCGGAAAAGTGCTATCTGCACGCCGGTATTGGTGACGTGATCGTCACCGCGAATGACATGGCTGATCTCCATCTCGATGTCGTCCACAACAGACGGCAGCGTGTAGAGATAGGTGCCATCCTCGCGCACCAGGACCGGGTCGGACAGCGACGCCAGGTCGACGGTCTCTTCGCCGCGAACCAGATCGTTCCAGTGGACCTCGGTACGTTCGGTTTCGAACGGGTCGGACTTGAAGTTCGGTAGCAGGAACCGCCAATGCGCCTTGCGGCCGTCCTGCACATAGGCAGCACGCTCCTCATTGGTCAGCTTCAACGCCTCGCGGCCATAGACCGGCGGCAGGCCGCGGGTGCGGCGAACCTTGCGGCGCAGGTCAAGCTCCTCCGGCGTTTCGTAACACGGATAGAGCACGCCAGCCGCCCTGAGCTTGTCGACCGCAGCATCATAGCTGGCAAAGCGGCGCGACTGGTATTCGGTCTGGTCCGGGAAGATGCCAAGCCAATGCAGGTCGTACAAAATCGAGTCGGCGAATTCCTGACGCGAACGATCAGCATCGGTGTCATCGAACCGCTGAACGAAGCGCCCCTTGTGCTTGAGGGCGAACAGCCAATTGAACAGAGCCGTGCGCGCATTGCCGATGTGGATGCGGCCGGTGGGCGAAGGAGCGAAGCGAACTTTAACTGTCATGATTGGGGCGTAGCGGAAGGCTCGTTTGTTGACAAGTCGGCGCCCCCCGACCCGCCTTTCAGAAACAACGCAAGCTCAGCTTGAATGGAGCCGACCAAAGAGGCCGCAGCTGCCCGAAAATGACGAATGGGCCGCGATTTCTCGCGGCCCATAACTGCTCAGACAAGCCCTTTGGTAAGCTCGAGCGCCTGGCGTTCGAACAGGCGGCGGTAGATGCCGCCGTCGCGCCGGACCAGCGCTTCGTGGCGGCCTTCCTCGACGATCTCGCCGCGATCGAAGACCAGCAGCCGGTCGAGCGAACGCACCGTCGACAGCCGATGCGCGATGACCAGCGTCGTGCGCCCAACCATCAGCCGTTCCATGGCCTCCTGGATCAGCACCTCCGATTCCGAATCAAGGCTCGACGTTGCCTCATCGAGGATCAGGATCGGCGCATCGGCCAGGAAGGCGCGGGCAATCGCAACACGCTGGCGCTCGCCGCCCGACAGCTTGACGCCGCGTTCGCCGACCAGCGTGCCGTAGCCCTTGGGCAGGCGCTGGATGAAATCATGCGCACTGGCGAGCTTTGCCGCGTGCTCGATCTCGGCCTGCGTCGCGCCCGGCCGGGCATAGGCGATGTTTTCGGCCAACGAACGGTGGAACAGGATGGGCTCCTGCTGGACGATCGCGATCTGCGAACGCAAAGACGATTGTGTCGCCTTGGCGATGTCCTGCCCGTCGATCGTAATCCGGCCGCCGCCGACATCGTAGAGCCGTTCGATCAGCTTGACGAAGGTCGTCTTGCCCGAACCGGAGTGCCCGACAAGACCGACGCGCTCGCCCGGCTTGATCGACACCGAGAAGTCCCGGTAGAGCGGCAGCGCGTGCGTGCCATAGTGGAACGTCACATTGTCGAACTCGATGCCGCCATCGCGGATCTGGATCGGCTTGGCGCCAGGACGATCGGCAACGCCGAGCGGCTGCCCCTGAATGTCGACAAGCTCTTCCATGTCGTTGACCGAGCGCTGCAGGTTGCGGATGTGCATGCCGACATCGCGCAGATAGCCCTGCAGCAGGAAGAACGAGGTCAAGACGAAGGCGATGTCGCCCGCAGTTGCCTTCCCGCCTGCCCACAGCATCAAGGCAAAGCCGATGATCGCTGCCCGCAGCAGAACCAGAGTGACGTTTTGCGCTGTGCCGTTGATGGTACCGCGCGCCCAGGTGCGCGCCGTGCGGTTGCGCCACTTGGCGATCACCTTGGCGAGCCGGCTTTCCTCGCGTTCTTCGGCGCCAAAGGCCTTGACCACCTGATTGCAGCTGACGGCATCGGCCAAGGAACCGCCAAGGCGCGTGTCCCAACGGTTGGCGAGGCTTGCGGCCGGCGCGACAAAACCAAGCGACATCACCACCGTCTGGACGATGAAGATGATCAAGCCGGCTGCGATGATCAGACCCATCATCGGCCAGTGCCAACCGAGCAGGATTGTCGAGCCAACCAGCATCGCGATGGACGGCAGCAGCGCCAGCAAAAGGGTGTCATTGAGCAGGTCGAGCGCCCACATGCCGCGCGTCACCTTGCGCACCGTCGATCCGGCAAAGCTGTTGGCGTGCCAGTCGGTCGAAAAGCGCTGAACGCGACGGAACGCGTTCTGGGCGATGTCGGACATCATCTTCAATGTCAGGTCGATGATGGCGATGAAGGTGATGTGGCGAAACACCAGCGAACCGGTCGCCAATGCGAGCAGCGTGACGAACGCCGACAGGGCGGCGTTCCAGGCCACCTCGTTTGTCGCCGCACCACTTGCCACAGCGTCAATCAGCCGGCCCGCAAAGAGCGGCGTCAAGACGTCGGCCATCGTCGAAATGAGCACGGTCGCCGAGATGAAGACGACCCGCACCGGCTGGTGCCGCCAGTGCTTGAAAGTGAACCCCAAAACGCTGCGGAAAGCACCGCCGCGCAGATCGATACCAAAACGAGCCATGATGCCATTGAGGCGCCGTAACCGACGCCGTCCCTAGAAATAGATGTTCAAAGGCGCGACGAATAATTCGTGTTGAACCAGGAAGTCGCGGTACGGGGGCGTCAGAAATACAGAACGCCGGAAGCTGTTCGCCGGGTCAGAGACCCCGGGTCGAACGTCGGGAGGACATGTCATATTCTGGCATTCAGACCTCCCTGCTAGTGGCCGCGAAGAGTTTGCTTATAACCGAGCATTTTTGCTTAGCCAAGCCCCGCTCTGGACCGAAGCCTGTTGTGCCAGAAACGACACGCGAAACGAGGCCT
Source organism: Aminobacter sp. 01T433 (assembly GCF_056398585.1). Lineage (NCBI taxonomy): Bacteria > Pseudomonadati > Pseudomonadota > Alphaproteobacteria > Hyphomicrobiales > Phyllobacteriaceae > Aminobacter > Aminobacter sp. 01T433. The sequence continues at coordinate 19,688 of NZ_JBFTPR010000012.1, read as the reverse complement.
CTTGCGCAACAGATAAGTCCATGCTTATCTCACTGCCATGAACGAATTCGATGTTTTCCGTGCCCTATCCGATCCGACCCGCCGCGCCGTTCTGGACCGTCTTCTGGCAGGCGCCAAGAATGCGACCGAGCTGCGGGAAGGCCTGGAGATTTCCCAGCCTGCAGTTTCGCAGCACATTGCCGTGCTGCGCGGCGCCGGCCTGGTCAATGAGGAGCGTGCCGGCAGGCATGTGAACTACTCCGTCAATCCCGACGGATTGCGGCCGCTGTTCGACTGGCTGACACGCTACCGCGCCTTCTGGCCGGAGCGAGTCGAGAGGCTGAAGACGCTGCTCAAGGAGAAGGACCAATGATGGACGCTCACAGGCAGGACAAAAGCGACGAAGACATCGTCGTCGAATGCGAGCTGGAGGCAACTCCGGAAAAGGTCTGGCGGGCGCTGACCGTGCCGGAGCTGGTAGCGACTTGGCTGGATGTGCCAGCACTCGAAATTGATGGCTTTGATGAGGATGGCCCGGCCTATCGTATCGTCGAGGCCCTGCCCTATTCGCGCGTCCGTTATGCCTGGAGCGACGCAGCAACGAGCGAACCCGAAAGCTTCGTCACCTTCGACCTGTCGCCGAACCCCGATGGTGGAACTTCGTTTCGCCTGACCCACAGTGTTGAAGCGGCGCGAACCGTTATGGCTCCGGCAAATTCGAACAGCCCACCGCTGATGAGTCGCGCCGCCTAAGCCCAAAACACATCAATGATGGAAAGGATTTCGCGCATGCGCGACACGATGCAACTCGTCCCTATGGTGGTGGAGCAGTCGCCACGCGGCGAACGCTCATTCGACATATTTTCCCGGCTTTTGCGTGAGCGGATTGTCTTCCTCAATGGCGAGGTCGACGACAACTCGGCATCGCTCATCTGCGCGCAATTTCTGTTTCTGGAATCCGAAAACCCGAACCGCGAAATCTCGTTCTACATCAACTCGCCCGGCGGCATGGTGACGAGCGGCTTTGCCATCTACGACACCATGCGCTTCATCAGCAGCCCGGTTTCCACGCTGTGCATGGGCACGGCGGGGTCCATGGCTTCCTTCCTGCTTGCAGCCGGCGAGCCGGGCAGACGCATCGCTCTGCCCAATGCAAGCGTCGTCCTGCACCAGCCACTAGGCGGCTTTCGCGGCCAGGCTTCCGACATCGAGCGCCATGCCGAGGACATCATCAAGCTCAAGCGCCGAATGACGCGCCTTTACGCCGAGCATTGCGGGCGGACGGAGGAGGAAGTGACACGCGTGCTCGACCGCGATTTCTTCTTCACCGCAAACGAAGCCAAGGAGTGGGGACTGGTCGACCACGTCTATGACCGCCGCAGGACCGTCGAAGGCTTTTCGGCAAAATAGCTGGTTCCCATCAAGCCTCGACCGGTACCGCCGAGACCTGGCTTCGCGCGCGCACCCGGCGCGAAGCCAGCAGCAGGACAAATGAAACGGCAAAGCAGTAAAGCCCCATGGCCACGATCTGGCCGGGATAGCTAACTCCACCGTCGATCAGGAACCCGGTCAGGCCCGGTCCGATTGCAGAGGCAAACACCCCGGCGGCGACGATCAGCGCCCTGATCGAGCCAAGGTGCTTGAGGCCATAGACTTCGGGCCAGACCACACCGAACAGCGTCGTCGACAGACCATTCGAAACGCCGAGCAGCGCCATGAAGCCGAAGGCTCCCCACTGCTCGTCGACCAGGCCCAGCAACAAGCAGGCGAAGCCCAAGGGCAGCAATACGAATGGCAGCAGCGATACGCCTGAAAATCGGTCGATCAGCTGGCCGACGATCAGCGTGAAGACGGCATTGACCACCGCCGTCACCACAAAGGACGAAGCAAAGACTTCGAGCGACCAGCCCCGCAGTTCCACCAGATAGACCTGATGGAAAAACAGGGTCGTCACGATCAATCCTGGCACCATGACGCCGAGCAGCAACAGGTAGAAGATCGGATCGCGGACCACTTCGGCACGCGTCCAGTCGCGCGCATCGATCCGACGCGTCACAGGATCCGACGAGCGCGGCTTCCTGTCAGCAGCAACCAGCAAGGCGATTGCCGGCACCGCGATCAACGCCAGAGCCACGGCCGCCAGAAGCCAGCTGTCGCGCCAGCCAACGGAGGTGGCGAGCAGCACAAAGCCCATCGGGATGATCGCATCGCCAGCGTTGTGGCCAAGAATGACGGTTGAAAGCGCCCGCCCCCTTTGGGCCGAAAACCAGCGCGCTGTAGCGGTATAGGCGGCATGCACCATCATGCCTTGGCCAAACAGGCGCAGGAGATAGATGGTCACAAACAGCAGGACGAGGTGCTGGGACAGCGCCATCGACGCGCTTGCAAGCGCCATCATCGGAACGACGAACAGCACCACCTTCTGCACGCTGTAGCGGTCGACGATCTGGCCAAGCCGCGGCAGGCTCAGCGCACTGGCGAGTGTCGCGAACATGTAAAGCGTGCCGAATTCGCCATGCGACAGCCCGTAGTCGCGGCGGATGTCGCCGGCCGACAGCGCGATGAACGATGTCATGCCGAAGGTCGAAAAGAAGGTGAGCAAAAACCCGCCGGCGAGCCAGCGCGGGTTGTCGCGGACAAAGGCTATGTACGACATGCGCTCTATTCGCGGGTGGCGGGCTGCCGCGCCAGGCGCATGTACATGCCGTCGCTCGAAACCTCGAAGCCGAACTTGTTGTACAAGGTATGCGCGTCGCTGGTGCGCAAGCTCCAGCCTGTGACAGTCGCAAGTTCGGGGTGATCGAGCAGTGCCTGAATCAGCTTCTTGCCAATGCCCAGCCCGCGATGTTCCGGCCAGACGACGACGTCGCACACATAGGCAAAGCAGGCATAGTCGGTGACGACCCGCGCGAAACCGACCTGTTGGCCGTCAAGATAAGCGCCGACGCAGAGCGAGTTTTCAAAGGCGCGGCGGTTGAGCGCGTCGTTCCGCTGCGCTCCCCAATAGCTCGCCTTGATAACTTCTGACGTCTTGCCGAAATCGATACGCGACAAGTCAAAGCTGATCTCGACCGCAGTCATAGGCCGTTCCTTTCGGCGGACTCTACCGCACGATGTTGGTTCAGAGCCTTACCCGCGATCCCTGAATCTGTTTGTGATCGGATAGCGCCGGTCGCGACCGAAATTCTTCTTGGTGATCTTCACGCCCGGTGCCGCCTGCCGCCGCTTGTATTCGGCGATGTAGAGCAGATGCTCGATGCGGTGGACAGTGTCACGGTCATGGCCACGCGCCACGATCTCGTCGACGCCCATTTCGTTTTCGACCAGGCATTCCAGGATATCGTCGAGCGCCGGATAGGGCGGCAGCGAATCCTGGTCGGTCTGGTTGGGCCTGAGTTCCGCCGACGGCGCCTTGTCGATGATGTTCTGTGGGATCACGATGCCCGAAGGGCCGAGCGCGCCGGGTGGCACGTGCGTATTGCGCCAGCGCGACAGCGCATAGACCTGCATCTTGTAGAGATCCTTGATCGGGTTGAAGCCGCCGTTCATGTCGCCATAAAGCGTGGCATAGCCCACCGACATCTCGCTCTTGTTGCCGGTGGTCACCACCATCGAACCGAACTTGTTGGACACGGCCATCAAGATCGTGCCGCGCGCGCGGCTCTGCAGGTTCTCTTCGGTGATGCCCTCTTCGGTACCCTCGAACAGCTGCGTCAGCGCGTGCGAGAAGCCATCGACCGGCTCATGGATCGGCACGATATCGTAGCGGCAGCCGAGCGCGCGGGCACAGTCTTCCGCGTCCTTCAGCGAGTCGCCCGAGGTGTAGCGATAAGGCATCATGATTGCCCTGAGCCGCTCTTCGCCCAGCGCATCGACGGCAAGGGCTGCGCAAATCGCCGAATCGATGCCTCCGGAGAGGCCTAGCACGACATTCTTGAAGCCGTTCTTGTTGACGTAGTCGCGCAGGCCCAGCATGCAGGCGCGGTAGTCGGCCTCTTCCCGCTCGGGGATCTTCGACATCGGGCCTTCGACACAGGTCCAGCCTTCGCCTGTACCATCTTGCGCGCCTGCGGCGTCGCGGTTTCTCTTCCATGTCGTGACCGCCACCGCCTCTTCGAACTGGCTCATCTGGAAAGCCAGCGAGTGGTCGGCGTTGATTGCGAACGAGGCGCCGTCGAAGACCAGTTCGTCCTGGCCGCCGAGCTGATTGGCATAGAGCAGCGGCAGGCCGCTTTCGATGACCTGGCGGATCGCCACCTGGTGCCGGACATCCATCTTGGCGCGGTAGTAGGGCGAGCCGTTGGGCACGAGCAGGATCTCGGCGCCACTTTCCGCCAGTGTTTCGCAGACGCCAAGTTCGCCCCAGATGTCTTCGCAGATCGGGATGCCGAGGCGCACACCTCGGAAATTGACCGGTCCAGGCAAATCGGGCCCCGGCTGGAAGACGCGCTTTTCATCGAACTCGCCATAGTTGGGCAGGTCGACCTTGAAACGCTCGGCAATCACCTTGCCGCCATCGGCGACGATGATCGCGTTATGCACCCCGCTCTTGCGCTTGAGCGGCACCCCGATGATGACGCCGGGACCATTGTCGGCCGTGTCCTTGGCAAAATCGTCTGCCGCACGCTCACAGGCCGCAAGGAAGGCCGGCTTGAGCACCAAATCCTCCGGCGGATAGCCGGCCAGGAAGAGTTCGGTGAACAAGACCAGATCGGCACCTTGACGCGCCGCGTCCGACCTCGCCTCGCGCGCCTTGGCAAGGTTGCCTGAGATATCGCCAACTGTCGGGTTGAGCTGGGCGACAGCGATGCGGAGGACATCGGGAGTAGTTTTTTTCGTCATGTCAGCGATTTAGCCTGCGTATCTGTGTCGGGCAATGCCGTTCGATTGGACCATCATTCGTCCATGTAGGAGCGCAGCTCGTCGGCCGAGCGATTGACACCAATCGACATCGACAGGATGCGCGAGATATGCGCCCGCGGCAGCTTGGTTGCCTTTGCCCACTCGTTAATCTGGCCCTGTACCTTGGCGAGATCCTTCTTGGAGGTAGCGCTTGCACCAATGTCCAGCCCGGCGTCGCGCAGTGCCAAAATCATGTCCTGCGACATGATGAACGTATCCCAGCCGAGCCAGCGCAACAGATATTGCCCGGTATTGCCGCCAAGCCGGCTGCCGTGCTTGCCAAGATAGGCTGTGAGGCCGACCTGATCGTCGGCGGGCCAGGCGGCCAGGAATTTTCCGAAGCCGCCATGCTCGTTTGATACACGCTCGACGAAAGCCGCGTTGTCGCGCACTGACCTGATTTTTTGCGGATTGCGCACGATGCGTTTGTCGGAGGCAAGGTCGTGCCAGAAGTCGTCAGGCTGGAACAGCAGGCGCTTCGGCTCGAAGCCGAGGAACGCTTCTTCGAAACCCGGCCATTTCTGTTCGATCACGCGCCAGACAAAACCTGCCGCAAAGACCCGTTCAGCCATGGTGGAGAGAATTCGGTCGTCGGTGACCTTGGCGAGTTTTGCATTATCGGACGCAGGGCCGAGCAGCGACATCAGCACGGCGTCGCCGCCCTTGCGCTCGGCCGCACGCGCCCTGATCTTCGCAAAATCCGCCATCGATCTTCCCTCCTCGCCGCGTCGCGATGCGATATCCGTCATCTTCGTATATGGATATGCGGCTGCCAAGCTTGCGCCTTCATTGCGGAGTGGAAGATGTCCCTTCGCGAAACCGGAAGGCCAGGCGTGACCGCATCGACGGTGCGCATGATGATGCGGTAAACCTCAAGGCCGAGACCAGGATCATGGCGCTGCACAAAAACCGCGACGAAATACGTTTCCAGGAGATCATCCTGTTTCGCGAAAAGGTTCGCGAACGCGCCGAGCCGATGCGACGCATGGCTCCCATCGCTGATGATGCGCGCGCCCAATGATGGACACTGTCCACTACCTCGTTGAGCGCTTCGGGCTTCTTGCCGTATTCATCGGCTGCATGGCCGAAGGCGAAAGCGTGGCGATCCTCGGCGGGTTTTTCGCCCACCAGCAGATATTCGCGCCGTGGCAAGTATTGACCGTTGCGTCCGCCGGCGCCTTTTTGGGCGACACGCTGTTCTTTGTCCTTGGCCGGCGGTTTTCCGGCCATAAATGGGTGCGCCTGCTCAGGCGCCGGCCCGGCTTCAGCCATGCCTACAGAATGGTCCAGGCCCACCCCAATCTCTTCGTGCTGGCGAACCGTTACATCTATGGCATGCGCATCGCCGGTGGCATCGCCGCCGGCCTGTCGGGCATTCCGGTCATGCTCTTTCTCGCCCTCAACGCGCTATCGGCGCTGGTCTGGGCAGCATTGTTCGTGAGCCTTGGCTATGTCTTCGGCCTCGGCGCCGAGCATATCATCGGCGACACGCTGAAGGGTCACCATCGCTTGCTGATAGGTCTGGGCATCGGCCTGGCGGTAGCGATCGCCGGATGGCTTCTCGCCCATCATGTCGCCAAGAAAGAGCCGCGCGAATAGGTATCAGCCGACGCCGAGCGCGCGGTCTCCCCGATCGAGAATGAGCGGAATGATCAGGTCTTCCTCGTCGTCGAGGTGGCGGGACAGCATGGCGACCAGCCGAGCGTTCTCATCGGCATAGGCGTCAGCGGCAAAGCGCTGCTTGTCTTCGCTTACTTGCAGTGCACGGAGAAAGGCGTTTGCCGTCTCAGCGTTGCGCTCCAGCGCATCATGAATGAGGTGATGGTCGGCATCGAGGATATCGAAACCGCGTTTCAACCGCTTCTCGGCATTGGCGAAGGCCGGGAAATAATGCTGGTCCTCGACATTGTGGTGGCCGTCGAGATTACCGAGGAAGAAGTTGAGTCGCGGCGCGAACCAGCGCGCGAACTCAGGCGCGTCGAGCCTGCCCTCGCGATAATCGCCAATACCACCAGTCAGTGTCGCGCCGAGTTCTCGGAACATGTCATGGCGCTGCAGCCACATCGACGCCATGCCGTGCACATTATCGTGGGCGCGCCAGTCTTCGCGCGGATATTGCTCGACCAGCCAGCGCAGATCTTCCGGCAGACCGTGGCGCGCTTCAAGATGATGAGTGTTGGCCATGTCAGCCATGTAGGTCTCCTTTGGTGACTGACATATGGGGACGCACTCGTCAGATCGGAAGACCAAGGGCGCGTTCGACAATGGCGAAGCCCCAGAAGCCGAGAACGATGACAATCGAGATCAGCACCGCCAGCGAGCCGCAGTCCTTGGCGAGCTGGATGTCGATGTTGAATTCGCGGCTGACGGCATCGCATGCCGCCTCGATGCCGGTGTTGAGCACTTCGACGGTGATCAAAAACAGGATCGAACCGATCAGCAGCGCATAACCGCTCCAGGTGCCGGCGACGAACCAGCCGATCGGCAATGCTGCGATCAGCAGCATGATCTCCTGCTGGAATGCCGCTTCGGTGCGGATGAGCCGCGAGAACGCGCGCACCGAATTCTGGAAAGCCTTGACCAGCCGCTCCATGGAATGCCCTTTCAAATCTTCGAAAGGGCATCATGTAGCGGCTTGGCGGTCAGTCGAACAGATAGGAATCGTTGGCAAAGAAGCCGTGATCGACCGAATCGTGCACGCGGCGGCCCTTGGCGCCCTCGCCCGCCGCACCATAGGCAAAGAAGATCGGCATCAGGTGCTCGTCGGTCGGATGGTTGTCTCCAGGGAACGGCGCCTTGGCCCGCCAATCCAGCAGTTCTGCAGTATCGCCTAAGCCAAGCTTGTCGGCGAACCAGTCGGTGAACGCATGAACCTTTCCGGCAAGCGCCGGATCAGGTTCCGCTCCATGCCGCAACCTGCTGAAATAAGCCCGCAGATTGTGCGTGATATGGCCTGAGCCGATCAACAGCACGCCTTCGTCGCGCAGCGGCGCCAATGCCTTGCCGATGGCAAAATGCCATGCGGCGTCGCGATTGGGGTCGATCGACACCTGGACGATCGGAATGTCGGCATCGGGAAACGCCAACTTCATCGGCGTCCAGCTGCCATGGTCGTAACCACGCTTTTCATAGGTATGCGGCTTGAGGCCGGCAGCTTCGAGCATGCCGAAAACCCTGGCCGCGAGCGCAGGTTCTCCTGACGCCGGATAAACCATTTTGTACAGTTCCGGAGCAAAGCCACCGAAATCATAGATCATGCCGGGCTTGGGATCAGTGACGACCGCAACGCCGTCGGTCTCGAAATGCGCAGATACGATGACGATGGCCTTGGGCTTCGGCATCAGCTGCGAGACAGTTTCGAGATAGTGGCGCGCCGGCGTCTCGGCCAAAACGATATCGGGGCCGCCATGCGAAATGAAAAGGGTGGGCAACGAGCTCATGTTCTTTCTCCTTGCCTGGAATATACGCCTCGTTGATTGTTTCGTGCAGATTGCAGCCACACGACGAAGCGTTCACCAATCGTGAACAGACATAAGCAGGACGTTCACCCGTCTGCGACGGCGATGTCGGGAGTCGACCGCTCATATTGCGGCAAACCATCGTTGATCTCGTAGTAGCTGCCCTTCTGTCCAACGAAGATGTGGCATGATCCGGCAAGCCCTCTGGGATCGTCGAACAGGCCCGCCATGATCGAGATGTCGGGTTGCCCATGTGCCTTCCAGAACAGCAACGAGCCGCAGCGGTTGCAAAAGCCGCGCCGGGCAAACTCAGACGCTGAGTACCAAGTGATGTTTTCGCTGCCTTGAACCTCGAGCTGGCCATCGGCAACGCTGGTTGCCGCATAATAATGCCCGCTCTGCTTGCGGCATTGCGTACAGTGGCAGTAGACCACCCCGCGCAGCGGTGCTGTCGTTGTGAACCGCACGCTGCCGCACAGACACGATCCCTGATGTGTGTTGTCCATAGCCCTCTCCTCGACCGACTGGACTTAAGCTGGCCCATATCAAGACATTTTGCTCGAGGATTTGCGACATTCGGCGTTCTGGCCCATGCCATGCTACGGCTGGCACGGCGAAAATACACCCTGTGGTAGAAAAATGACCGTCACAGCGCTGCAAATTAAGGAAACCTTAGCCAGCCTAAATTAGATATCAATGCAAGCGAGGTGCGCAGAGGGGACCTGCGCCATTGCAAACTTTCTCTTTCACGCCGCTCGCGCCCCCGACCGGCTGCCCGCTAGCTTCACGCCGGCGCGCCGCCGGCCGTTTGGCCAACTGAAACGGGACAATAATGCATTCCGCAGCCGCCCCGACAGACCGAGGCAACGATATTGCGAGCACTGTCGTGGCAACCATGGGCCAGATGGGCGTGATTGGGTTGCCGCGCAATTACGAGATCTTCTACGAGGCGCTCACCGGAACGAACCCGGCGCTCAGCCTCGAGGTCATAGCCCTCGGAAATCGCCCCACCCAGGAGCAGCTCGACCTGGTTGGCCAGAAGTTCTTCGCTCAGAATCACGGCCAGGGAATCGTCGAGCACGCACGTGAAGTGCTTGCCCGCGAACTCGAAGGCGTGGCAAGCCTGCTACGCAACGAGCGCACCCATCTGGAGCGCTATGGCAAGGTGCTCGACGAGACATCGAGCGGGCTGAACAGCCGCACCGCCATGTCACAGGAACTGCTGCAGAAGATCGTTGGCGTGATGTCGGTGGCAACCGCGTCCACCATCGACCACGGCAAGCAAGTCGCCAGCACGCTCAGTGACAAGTCAAGCGAACTCGAAAGCGTCAAATCGAAGCTCGAAGAGTACAAGAAGCTCGCCGACACCGATCCCCTCACCCACATCTGGAATCGCCGTGCTTTCGACCGGCGGATCGCCAAGATCTACAACGACAACAAGGGCATCCTGTTCAGTGCCCTGATCCTGGCAGATATCGACCGCTTCAAGGACATCAACGACCGGCACGGCCATCCGGTCGGCGACAAGATCCTGCGCATCATCGCCAGCATCTTCCAGTCCAGCGTTCATCGCGACATGTTCGTGGCCCGCACCGGCGGCGAGGAGTTCGCGCTGATCGTCGAGGGCACCACCGAGGAAGCCACCTACGAGATCGCCGACCGCGTTCGCCTGCTGGTTGCGCAGACACAACTCAAAGAAATTCAGCCGGGCGTGAATTGCGGCCAGGTGACGGTTTCGATGGGCGTGTGCATGGCATCCGACGCCGAGAGTGCGGAAGACCTCTATGCCAAGGCTGACCGCGCGCTCTACCGCTCCAAGCTGATCGGCCGCAACCGCGTCACCCGCTACTCGACGATCGCCGAACGCCAGGGCAAGAGCTGGATGCTTTACAAGAAGGATTGAAGCGAGGCTCGCCCTCGTCACGCCCATCTCTTTCCATAGGAATGTTTCTGGACTATATTTGCCAGAGAAATGGAGAGTTCGATGCGAAGTCATCCAGGATCAGAGACGGCCACAGCACCCGGCACAGTCATCACCAAAGCGACCTTGCGCGCCGCCGACCTGCTCGGCATCACCGCCAAGGTGCTTTCCTCCATCATCGGCGTGTCCGAAGCCACAGTGTCGCGCATGCGCAAGCAGGAGTTTGCGCTGGACGCCGGCAGCAAACCGTTTGAGCTCGCGGTGCTGTTTGTCCGCCTGTTCCGCTCGCTCGACGCCATTGTTGGCGGCGACGAACCGATAGCCCGTGAATGGCTGCGCAACGAAAATACGGCACTCGATGCTGTGCCGCTCGAAAAAATCGTGACCATAGCCGGGCTTGTCGATGTCATTGCCTATCTGGACGCCCGCCGCGCTCTCATCTGAGGCGCGCTCCCTCGACGGCCGCTGCTGGCGGCTGGTCGAGGCACAACACCGTGTCTCCACCTTGAAGCTTGTCGATGACCTCGATGAGCAAGCAGCGCTCGAAGAACTGATCGAAGCGACCAAGCCGCTCATCCCGCTCGAATGCCGGCACCTGCATTATCTCCTGGCGACGCCGTTCCGCTACGGCTCGAACTATCCCAGCGGTTCGCGTTTCCGCCGCGCCGGCAAGACACTCGGCGTCTATTATGCGGCAGAGAAGGTAGAAACCGCGGTTTCGGAAATGGCCTTTTACCGGCTGCTGTTCTTTTCAGAGTCGCCCGATACGGCCTGGCCGAGCGACGCCGCCGAATACACCGCGTTTTCAGCAGCCATCAAAACGCCTCGTGCCGCCGACCTGACCGTGCCGCCACTTGCGCAGGACGCGGCAGCCTGGACGCATCCGACCGACTATGCCGCCTGCCAGCAACTGGCCGATACGGCCCGCGAGGCCGGCTGCGAGGCAATCCGCTACCGCTCAGTGCGCGACCCCGCCGGCGGTGCCAACGTCGCATTGCTCACCTGCCGGGTCTTTGCAAAACCCGCACCGGTGGAGCGCCAGACCTGGCGCATTCGCCTCGGCCAGTCCGGCGTCCAGGCCATCTGCGAGTTTCCCGAAATCCGCATCGGCTTTGACCGGACATCCTTCGCCACCGATCCCCGCCTTCAGCACATGCGCTGGCAGCGGAAAAAGGCGCCGGTCGATACCGGCGCCTTCTGATTCATTGAACCCAGTTTGCGTATCAGCCGTTGACGGCCTTCTTCACCGGCGTCGGCGCGCTCTTGCGGAGCAGTTCCGAAACCAGGAAAGCGAGCTCGATCGCCTGGTCGGCGTTGAGACGCGGGTCGCAATGGGTGTGATAGCGATCTTGCAGCTCTTCCGCCAAGATGGCGCGGGCGCCGCCGGTGCATTCCGTCACATTGTTGCCGGTCATCTCGACATGGATGCCGCCCGGGTGCGTGCCCTCGGAGCGGTGGATGTCGAAGAAGCTCTGCACTTCACTCAGGATGCGGTCGAAGGGCCGCGTCTTGTAGCCGGCTGCGGTGATCGTGTTGCCGTGCATCGGGTCGCACGACCACACAACCTTGCGGCCTTCCTTCTCGACGGCACGGATCAGCTTCGGCAGATGATCGCCAACCTTGTCGTGGCCGAAGCGCGCGATCAGGGTCAGGCGGCCAGCCTCGTTTTCCGGGTTGAGCAGGTCGATCAGCTTCAACAGGCTGTCCGGGGTCAGCGACGGGCCGCATTTGAGACCAAGCGGGTTCTTCACGCCACGGCAGTACTCGACATGGGCATGATCGGGCTGGCGCGTACGGTCGCCGATCCAGATCATGTGGCCGGAGGTCGCGTACCAGTCGCCCGAGGTCGAGTCGACGCGGGTCAGCGCCTGCTCGTAGCCGAGCAGCAGCGCCTCATGGCTGGTGTAGAAATCGGTCTCGCGCAGCGCGTAGTTGGTCTCGGACGTGATGCCCACCGCGCGCATGAAATCCATCGTCTCGGTGATGCGATTGGCCAGAGCCTCATAGCGCTCGCCCTGCGGGCTGTTCGACACGAAGCCGAGCATCCACTGATGCACGTTCTCGAGGCTGGCATAGCCGCCCTGAGCGAAAGCGCGCAGAAGATTCAGCGTTGCGGCCGACTGCCGGTAGGCCATCTCCTGGCGTGCAGGATCAGGCACGCGCGACTTCTCGTCGAAGGCCGGGCCGTTGATGATGTCGCCGCGATAGCTCGGCAGCGTCATGTCGCCCTTGGTCTCGTTGTCGGACGAACGCGGCTTGGCGAACTGACCGGCGATACGACCGACCTTCACCACCGGCTGTGCGCCAGCGAAGGTCAGCACCACCGACATCTGCAGGAAGACGCGGAAGAAGTCGCGGATGTTATCGGCGCCGTGCTCGGCAAAGCTTTCAGCGCAGTCGCCGCCCTGGAGCAGGAAGGCTTCGCCATTGGCAACGGCAGCAAGCTGCTTCTTCAGCTTGCGCGCCTCACCTGCAAAAACCAAGGGGGGAAAGGTTGCGAGACGGGCTTCCGTTTCTGCGAGCGCCGCAAAGTCCGGATAAGACGGGACCTGCTGGATCGGCATGCTTCTCCAGGAATTCGGGGACCATTTCGTCATGTTCGCACCTAAAAAGTTCGCTAACGGGCACCTCACCCGCGCCATAGCCCGCCATTGCGGGAACGCGGCTCTTTACACGATGAGGAGCCCCTAATCTACCCCGGAACACGCCCGAGATCGAACGTTTCCCTACGGAAGGTTCCAAGCGGCGGCAACGTCAGTCGTCGACGCGCACTCCGTCCCTCACGATGTAGCTGGGCTTGTACATCGTCACCAGTTCTTCCGCAGCCGTGGGGTGCACCGCCATGGTACGATCGAAGTCGTCCTTGGTCAGCCCGGCCTTGAGCGTGATGCCCAGCAACTGCGCCATTTCGCCGGCGTCGGGGCCAAGCACATGGGCGCCAAGCACAAGCCGCGTGTCGCCGTCGACGACCAGCTTCATCAGCATCTTTTCCTGGCGTCCCGAAAGCGTGTGGCGCATCGGGCGGAAGCTGGTGCGGTAGATTTCGAGATGCCTGAAGCGCTTGGCCGCATCGTCTTCGGACAGGCCTACGGTGCCGATCTCGGGCTGCGAAAACACGGCGGTCGCCACGCAATCGTGATCAGGCTCGGTCGGATTGTTCCTGAATGCCGTCTCAACGAAGCACATCGCCTCATGGATGGCGACCGGGGTCAGCTGAACGCGGTTGGTGACGTCGCCGACGGCCCAGATATTCTCGACGTTGGTCCGCGACAGACGATCGACAACGATCGCGCCCTGCTTGTCCATCGCCACGCCGGCGGCTTCAAGGCCGAGGTTTTCGGTGTTGGGCGTACGACCGATGGCCAAAAGCACCTGGTCGACAGTCAACGACTGGTCCGAGCTGAGCTTGACATCGAGCCGACCGTCGCTGCGCTTGACCACTTCTTGCGAAACCGAGTGCAGCAGGATCTTGATGCCCTTCTGCTCCATCGTCTCATGCAAGGTGCGCCTGAGGTCCATGTCGAAGCGGCTTAGGATTTCCTTGCCGCGATAGACCAGCGTCGTCTCGACGCCGAGCCCGTGGAAGATGTTGGCGAACTCGACGGCGATGTAGCCGCCGCCTTCGATCATGATCGCCTTGGGCAGGACAGGAAGGTCGAAGACCTCGTTGGAATAGATGCAGTGTTCATGCCCCGGCAGTGCCGGGTGCGCAGCGGCCCGTCCACCAGTGGCGATCAGGATCTGGTCGGCGGTCACCGTGCGGTTTTCGGCCTCGATCCGGATGGTGTGGCTGTCGACGAGAACGGCGCGCGACTGGATCGTTTCGCCGCCAGAGCCTTCGACATTGCGCTTGTAGATCGCCTCAAGCCGCGAAATCTCGCGCTCCTTGTTGGCGACCAACGTGCCCCAGTCGAACTTGGCTTCGCCAACGGTCCAGCCATAGCCGGCAGCATCCTCGAAATGCTCGGGAAACTGCGAGGCGTAGACATAGAGCTTCTTGGGCACGCAACCGCGGATGACACAGGTGCCGCCGAAACGGAACTCTTCGGCCAATGCAACGCGTTTGCCCAAGGCCGCAGCAACGCGTGCTGCACGCACCCCGCCCGAGCCGCCGCCGATGACGAAGAGATCGTAGTCGTACTGGGCCATGATATCCTTCCTGCGGTTAGAGCAGCAGCGCACGTGCGATGGCGCGCAAAGGTCGCTCTAAGTCTTTGAAACTGCGCATCACCATGGATGCAGTGTGGTTGGGTCACAGGTAGTGGCAGCAGCGGCAAAAGAAAAGCCCGGCAAATGCCGGGCTCCTGGATCGTGACCGTTGGTCGCGGCTGATCAGTTCTTGGGTGCGGCCGGTGCAGCGCCTTCAGCAGGGGCAGCGCCTTCGGTTACAGCCGGGGCTGCGGTGCCCATGACGGCCTTCAGCTGCTCGCCAACCTGCTCGGACAGGTCACGCGCGATACCGTTCTGCCAGATCTCTGCGGCCTTGACCAATTCACGCGAGGCGATCGGGCCATTTTCGATCAGCTTCTTGCCGGCTTCGGAATTGTAGAAGGCAGCAATATCGGTGAGGTTCTGCTCGGAAAACGCCTTGGCATAGGCAAGCGCCGACTCACGCTCAAGGTCGGCGCGGCGCGAGGCCATGGCCAACGTCTTTTCATCGACGGTATTGGTGATCACTTCCTGCATGTCGGGGTTCTGCTGGATCAGCTGCTGCTTGAGGGCAGCGGCTGCCTGCGGCAGGATCGCATCAAAGCTGTCGGTCGCGTGGATCGCAGCAATCGCTGCGTGCGCTGCCTTGATGTGGGATTCGCCGATCTCCTGGGCCTGGGCCGAGAATGCGACGGCCGCGAATGCCGAAGCCGCCACCATGACGGAGAAGCGGCGAAGCCGGTTTGTCAAAATCATGATGAATAGAACTCCTGTTTAGCGGGTCGGATGGACGGTTCTGACACCATCCGAGCCGGCGATGACGGCAACGGTGGCCAGACCCAGAAAGAGACCGTGCTCCACCACGCCGGGAATGGCGTGCAGGGCATCAGAAAGCGCTCTTGTATCGGGAATGCGGCCAAAAGATGCATCGATAATGAAATGTCCACCGTCGGTTACGAAGGTCTCGCCCCCGACTTTACGCAGCACGAGCGGCCCCGAAAGACCAAGCTTCGCAGCCGCCTTGGCGATGGCGATTTCGGTGGCCTTGAGGCCGAACGGATTGACCTCGATCGGCAGCGGGAAACGGCCAAGCGTGTCGACCAGCTTGGTCTCGTCGGCAATGACGACCATGCGTTCCGAGGCGGCAGCCACGATCTTTTCGCGCAGCAGCGCGCCGCCACCGCCCTTGACGAGAGTAAGCGCCGGATCGATCTCATCGGCACCGTCGATGGTCAGGTCGAGTTCGGGCGTCTCGTCGAGCGTCGACAGCGGAACCGACAGTTCGCGGCAAAGCGCTGCTGTGCGCTCCGACGTCGGCACGCCGATGACCTGCATGCCGGCGGCAACCTTAACCGCGAGCAACCTGACGAACTCCTCGGCGGTCGAACCGGTCCCGATGCCGAGGCGCATTCCGCTCTCGACATAACCCAAGGCGGCGCGTGCCGCCTCGATTTTCAAAGCCTTGGCATCCATGATTGTTCGCAAAATCCTCGAATATCAGGCTTGGCTCCTAGCATTTTTGCCCGTTGGGTCAAAGGTTTTATGACCTCCGCTTGCGCCATGGCAGGCACGGGGCTATCGCCTGTGCGACGCACGAACCTGTGAAAGCGGAGCCATATGTCCAAACCGATCATCGTTTTCGACCTAGACGGAACCCTTGTCGATACCGCTCCCGACCTGCTCGACAGCCTGAACCATACGCTTGTCGCCGGTGGCCTCGCCGAAGTCGACGACACCGCCTTCCGTCGCTTTGTCGGGCAAGGTGGACGGGTGATGATCGAGCGCGCCTATACCTCGCAGCAAAAGCAGTTGGCCGCTGCCGAGCACGACCGCCTACATGACATTTTCCTCGACCACTATACCGCCAATATTCCGGGCCGCTCGCTGCCTTACCCTGGCGTGGTTGCAGCCATGGAGCGCTTCGCTTCGGCAGGCTACCTGCTCGCCGTATGCACCAACAAATACGAAAACCTCGCCATGGGCCTGATCGCGGCACTTGGGCTGTCCGACCGCTTCGCTGCCATCACCGGCCCCGAAACCTTCGGCATCCGCAAGCCCGACCCCAGGCATCTGACTGAAACCATCGCCAAGGCAGGCGGCGACGTGTCGCGCGCGGTGATGGTCGGCGATTCGGTAACCGACATCGATACTGCCAAGGCAGCAGGAATTCCTGTGGTCGCCGTCGACTTCGGCTACACCGAGCGACACGTGCGTGAATTCGAGCCTTCGATGATCATCTCGCACTATGACGAACTGACGCTTGGCATGGCACAAAAGCTGATTGACGCAGCAAGTCGATAAAGTCGCCTTGACACGACTCCCGACCCTCCCCTATATCGCCCGAACGTTCGGCCCTTGAGGCCTCGGACGGGCGATTAGCTCAGCGGGAGAGCACACCCTTCACACGGGTGGGGTCGCAGGTTCAATCCCTGCATCGCCCACCATCTAACTATCTGAAATTCCCTGATAATTTATCCAACA
Source organism: Aminobacter sp. 01T433 (assembly GCF_056398585.1). NCBI lineage: Bacteria > Pseudomonadati > Pseudomonadota > Alphaproteobacteria > Hyphomicrobiales > Phyllobacteriaceae > Aminobacter > Aminobacter sp. 01T433. The sequence goes on along the minus strand of NZ_JBFTPR010000012.1, from coordinate 2,798 downwards.
TAGCGGCTGCGCCATCGCTGGCATTCGGCACACTCTGGCGAACAAGCGCAGAACATGGCAGGCCGACCCGTGGAAAATCCGTGGACGGTGTTCGCAGAACGTTCCCGAGAGAATCAACCTCGGCGACCATTCGAGTTTCTCGCGAACGGATTGACGTCCCCGGTTGTCTTGTCCGGCGCGTAGATCAAGCCAACGGCTTTCCCCTTACATTTCTCACAGCGCATCTTGGGAGCGAGATCGTCAGCCATTGCCGGCGCATCGGGGCCGAGTTTGTCGAGCAGGACGTTGAGATCGATTCGCTTGTTATGATGGCAACGCGGGTTGTGGCAGTACGCATGCAGCGTCATGCCTTCGTCGATCAATTGCTGAACCGTCCAATACGCCATGCGAACGGAATAAGAACAGCAAGGCCATTCTGTCAATTGACCAGCCCACCCAACAGGAATAAATCCCTCCGCCATTGGGGCGTTCTCTCAGGAGCACGCTATGGAAATGGAAGTCTCGGCCGTTGTGGGGAACAAGGCCTATTGGGAAGTCACCTTCGAGGACATCGCCGAATGGTGGATACTCGGGGTGCGGTGCGGGTGCTGCAGCCATAAAGGGCCGATTGACCGCGCCAAGCTGGAGCGACGCTGCCAACAGCGATTCTTGCGCTTTGCTACCCGTTTCACGGTCTGCAAGAAATGCGGCAATCGCGAACTCAATAGCATCTATATCGCCGGGAAGCTACCTCGATGAGCAACCTTTGCCTGCTCAAAAGCTTATGGCCTCGATCAAGTCAGCGAGGCAGGAATGGCAAAGTCCCCCAGGCGCCAAGAGAAATATCCCGACCGCAGCATCGATTGCCAGGAAGCGGCTGACCAAGCGTTCCGAGAGGTCTGGGAGAACATGGCGACGGCAGGATGGGGGCCGGAAGAGATCGCAGCAGCCATCTACGAACTAACCGACAACCATCTCACAGCACTGCGGATGAACGATAAGACCGACGACGACATCCGCTTGGCACGGGGCGCTTGAGCCCGCAAAAGCTGGCTGGTAATCTTGGATGCGGCGGAAATCTGTCCGCAGGCCGGCGCAGCTTTGGAAGACTCAGCCGGGAGGCGCCGGCCAAGTTCATTCAATGGATCGATTCCCCGCCCTCGCGCGTTTCTTCGCGTCGATTTCTGGGAGAACGTCATGACCCAACAGCATGACTCACGGCAGTTGGACTTAATCGACTATTTGAACGCGACCGCCGATGATCGCTACACGATAGCGACCCTTGCGGAGAAATATGGGCTCTCCACCGGCCAGGCGCGGGCCTTGATTAAGATCTACGGGCGATCGCGCCAAAGGCTCGATAGGGTGATGGCCGCACAGCCTGTCCAAAAATAGGGTGACAAGCCCCTTCATCCCGCCGTGCATCCCGACGCTCGTCGACAAGCCGCCTGAGGGCGATGCGTGGTCGCATGAGATCAAATACGACGGCTACCGAACCCAGATCCACCTTGCCGGTGGGGAAGCGTTAGCCTTCACCCGCAACGGCCATGACTGGTCCCCGAAATACGCATCGGTGCTGGCCGCTGCGCGCGACCTCATCAAACGCGATGCCATCCTAGACGGCGAGATGGTGGTGCAGGACGAGACCGGCCGGACCGATTTCAAGAAACTTGCCAGCGCGATTCGATGGGAAAGCGCGAGCCTTGTCTTCTATGCGTTCGACCTGCTGGGGCTTGATGGGAAGGATTTGCGCCGCGAGCACTGCGACGACCGGCGTGCCAGGCTGCAAGAACTGATTGGCCCTCACCGGCCGGACATCTCAATCCAATTCAGCGAAGAGTTCAGCGGCACCGGTGCTGAGCTATTCGCCGCGGCCGAACGGATGAACCTCGAAGGCATCGTGTCCAAGAGGCGCGCCAGCATTTACCGCGGCGGCGACAGCAAGGACTGGCTGAAGATCAAAACCTACACCACAGGCGAATTCGTGGTGATCGGCTACGAGCGCAAGAAAGGCGCGGCGCCGTCACTGCTGCTTGCCGACGGTGATCTGCACTACGTCGGGCGGGCAATCCCCGCAATCGGCGGGAAGCAACGGGACGAACTCTGGCAGGCGCTGGAATATCTGCACACAGGGAAATGGGCCGCCTCAATCGGGGCCGGCAACAAAGGAGCCGTGCCGGTACAGCCGGTCTTGCGCGTCATGGCCAAGCACCTGCGCGGCGAGGACAAGCTTCGTCATGCGACCGTGACCGAGATCCTTGGGCCATAAACGCAGAAAAAGCCCCGCCACCTTTCGGCAGCGGGGCGGTTGTGTTCTGAGGATATGGGAGCGTTCAGCCAGGCCACGGCCTGACATAGGTTCGAGCAGTGATGACCGTATCAGGCGGGATGTGTCGCAGATGGATCATGGTTGCTCCTTTCATTGCCGGAGGCCGCCGGCTCGGGTCGGGGAAGCTACGAATGGTCAGGGCGGCGGTCGGCCTGTCAGCCAAGTGTAGAGCCCAAGCAGCCATCCCGCCGCGCTAATGATGGCAACCCCTGCCCTGAGCAGCACCCGCCCCGCAGTGCCCGCCCCTTGGGCTTGGGTGCGAAGGTTGACCACATCGTCTGTCACCGCCTGCATGCTTGTCTGGCTATGCTTTACCGCGATCACATCAGACTCGACGCGGGTCAGGCGATGTGTGAACTCGTCGAGCCGACGGTGAACGCCTGCCCTGCTTTCGTCGGCGCGGTCCATACGATCAAGGATCGCTTCAAGCTGACCCTCCATGCGCCCCAACATCATGTCCATGCTGCGTTCGCTCAATTCCCCAGCCCTT